>DATCWI010000086.1:0-79611 GCA_036566425.1 Nitrososphaera sp. | reverse complement strand
TAACCATTGCAGTGCAAATGTTATAACCTCAAAGACCATTGTCAGTAATAATAGCGAATATGGCGAAGGTCACTGCATCTACTACAACTAACTTTACTTCTGTCAGAACTGACTACCTTGGTTATTTGGTTGATTCTTCTTCAAAGTCTGTAATAGGTCGGCCAGTTATCCTAGCGATTAGTTGACTTAGAGTTAATTAATTATATTTAATAGGCCTGGACAGAATTAATGCCAAAATTTTAGAGTGGTCTAATTTAATAAAAGCAAGAAGATTCTGATCCTCCTAGGTTTATTCTAAGAAGGACAAATAACAGAATAACAGATGAAAAGTAGTGTGTCATATTAAAACGATAGCAGATAATAATCTCAAGTTAGCCTCAAAGGCTAAAAGAACATCAAATAGGAATCCACATTTAGTATATGCACTGCCAGCATGCCAAGGGAAATTTGATTCTTCCTATTTGAAAAATGAAGAGGGGTTACGGTGTATTTCATTTTTCATTTCAATTTCTTGTTTCAACATATTTTTTAAAATTGTTCAGGATGGCTTGCCAACCATCACGTTGCATTTCAATAGGATTAGTATTTTCTGCTTCAAAGGTTGTAGCCATTTTAGTTCTTTTTGCAGCATCGTCTTTTGTGAATGTAACTTCTACTTTCCTTCCATCTGTAATAGAATATTCAATCAATTCGTTTGTTTTTACTTGCTCATAAGTTCCATCAAAGTCAAATCCAGAACTACCATCTTTTGCTTCCATTCTGTAAAGGAATTTACCTCCAACTTTCAAATCATTTTCAGCTCTTGGAGTGTGCCAATCATTCGAAGCATTGTTCCACTTCATGACATGCTCGGGTTCTGTGTAGAGTTTCCAAACTTGCTCTACAGGAGCATTGACGACCGCTTGAACTGTGATTGTTTTTTTCTCATCCATTTTACTGGTTATATTGATAAGTCTATAAAAATTTTATATTAGAAGGGATATGAAGGTTCCGTGAAGCTATCGGAGGATGACAATTATGAGATTTTGGTCATCCTCAACCAAGTTAACATAACTTTTTCCGTCCAAAATTAGAGTCAAAATTGACTATCATAATACTGCATCACGAATGGTTTCTTATTTCTCTAACTTCAAGCAATTTCTTTTTCTGTCCTTGAGTTAGCAGTTCTTTATCTTCCTCTGTAAGAGTCTCATAGTTCCCCCAATGATAGCAGCTAATGCCTTTGACATTGCCATCCTGTGTTTTTGGTGCTAAAGAGGCTTCATAGCTTATCAAGTCTGCAGCTTTGCTATCTCCACCAAATAGAAAGAAAAAGCCCACATCAACAATGGCAGTAACTCCTAGTCTTCCTTCTTTTCTTGCACGCTCTGAAAGTGAATCAATCAGTTTTTTCATGCCATTGGAGTCTGGAAAGAAGGAATGAAAAGAGTCTGCTATTACTAGAGAACCGCTGTCGGTTAGCCCCTGCACGTTTTCAACACCAAAAGCGCTAAGTTGATGCTTTACACTGTCTACCGTTTCATAAAAAGGTGCGATAAAGGTAATTCTTGATTTTGATTGTTCATAGACGTCTCTGGAACTATTATTATTCTCTTCTTCAACTTCTTGCTTTCTTGCTGACACTAAGTGGTCTTTAACATACTTGGTATAAATCTGGCGAAACGTCTGCGTATTGGGGTATACTAAGATAGTATTCTCTCCATCTTCTACTTCTATATCAAACCATCTCTGGATTGATTCCTCATTATCTTTGCTCTCCGTTCTCACCAATATCTTCATTACCTCACTCTACTTCGTCTCCCTTCTTTCTGTTCTTTGTGTCGCCTATAAGACTCAAAATCTTATCAGTCAATTCTTTAATACCAATCGGCTTTTGAACAAAGCCATCAACTTGGGTAGAAGGAAATACTTTGGAAAACTCATTATCTCTTATCTCAAAAGCAGTCATTAGGACAACCTTGACATTTGGATTAACTTCTTTGACTTTTTTTGACAGTTGAATACCAGATAATCCAGGCATCCTCATGTCTGACAGCACTAAACAATAGCTCTCTGCATAAGATTTGAAGCTTTGTAATGCCTCTTGGGGGTTGGTAAATGCCTCAACTGAAAATCCATTTTTGAGAAGGCCCATCTTCAGAACTTGAACTATATCAGAGTCGTCGTCTACAATAAGCAGTTTAGCTAAAGGTTTTTTGTTATCTGACAATGGTAAGCTCTCCCCCTATTCCTCCACTTATGCTAGTGATGCACACCGAAGGTCCATGCCTCTTGGAATTGTAAAAGTATTTCTCGTTAGTAAATAAGCCTTTACTTCGCTGTTTTCCTACACATTGCGTCTAGTATGTTAGCTTCCATCTAACGGTGATTTCAATAGTGCTTTACCATTTCAGAGTCATCAGCATGAATCTAAGTCAATGACTAATACAATCAGCTTCAGCAGAAACTGAAACCCTGTTGTCTATATATTAAACTCGGGTCAAAATTGTCTATCATATTCTGCTATAAAGGACGGGATAGAAGGAAAAAGTTTGAGTGGGCTTATTAGGTCAAATTTGTTTCCCATCCCACCGAACCCGCCTTTAATGCGTTGTGTCTAAATTTGACGTTATCAGTCGATGTAAGGTAATTGAAAGATAAGACGCTATCAAGATATTATCATATTAAAAATGGCATCAGACTACCTAACTCATTTATTAACTATGTCAAAAAAAGAAGAGAAAAAAGACAGAGTTCTTTACTGTCTTGTGAACTGTTGTTGCTGTTGCGCAAAGAACGTTGTCCACGCCTTTGCGATGTTGGTTGAAAAGTCAGTCAGTGTATCGACTGTTCTGTTGTAGATCTTTAGGTTTTCCCTTGCTGCATCCAGTGCGTTGATCGTCAGCTGGTTGTTTATGCCTACAGACCTGATTGCATTATTTGTAACTTCATTTGATTGTCTCGTGAACACTTCTCCATAAGGCACTGATGGGACATTTATGGTGCTTGCTAATTGCTTCTGAGCAGAAAATGTAGTCTGGATCATGTTCTTGGTTGTCTGGATATAGTCCAGTTGGAGGTTAGAAATTGACTGTGAATACTGGGGTTGAGCCTTTGCAAATTCGTCTACTGTTCTGATAAGATTGTCTCTCATTGTGTCATATACGTCTACAACTCTTTCGTCTTTTGTTGGGATAGTTTTTTCGACCATTTTTATTACCATCTAATGGTAACCAATGGTAATATATAAACCTTGGTCAATAACGGTGTTGATTGCCATATAATGGCACTAAAAACCCGACATTGTCCCAGTAACCTGCTGCCTCTTTTTCTCGCTTTTTTTTTCTGCATCGAACCTTTCCAGCTGATATCTATTCATATCGACGAACTTGATCCCTTTGGAAAGCTGGGGATGTACCCGCTTGATCTCATTGTAGATCTTTTGGCATGCAATACGATAGTCTGGATGACCCTGAGGAGCAGTACGCAATTCTATCATATGACATGCTTCTCGGAGATTCATTTTGACAAAATAGGGATAGCGATAGGCAAAGTTGACAACATACTGAGCTTCCTCTGGCATAGTCTTGGCTACCTCCTCGTAAACATGTTTAGATAGATACATGCAATCTCTAAAGTCCTTGTCAAGCCCCAAATCAACCATCTCTGGGGGAAGATCGTAACCGTGCCTAGTCGAGAGCAATTGCCGCTCAAGCGTAAGAACTCTGTGCCGGTGCAGATCTCGGAATATGCCAAAGTTAGTAAACAATTCGAAAGTATAATCTACCATTTCAAATGCCCTACCTGGCCTATGCCGGCGACTGGTACGGAATTCTGTGTATGTACGGATCACCTTGTTGCGCTCTTCAATCGGCAGTGATTTCACATATTTTGTAATCCTATGAAGTGATTGGCCCTGAGCCTGCTCATACAGTATTGCAGATATCACATTTACTTCTGCTTCAGAGTTGTCTTTGTAGTCAATCAGCCTGACAAGTTCCGGTTCTTCTTCAGAGGGGATTCCCAACAGATGGACCTTCGCAAGGTCGTCAATTGCACTTTTAGTTTTTGATGTGTATTCTTGCAATGCCTGCCCGTACTTGTCATTTGCACGCCGGACAAAGGAAGGAATGACGGAGTTTAGCTCATTAAATAACTGGGATGCAATAGATCTGATCTCTTTTAGTTTTGATCCATACATGAGTGTCAGCAAGTATTCAAATGCTCTGCCATTGCCTGTAATGCCGATATTTGTCATAGCGGATGCAGGCAAAAGACCACGGAGTATGTCTAGTGCCTTTGCTTTTATCGACATACTGTAGATCCGTTTGGCTGCTTCAATGTCTTTGTCTACCCTCAAGTTGCCAAAAGGTGTCTCTTTTTGCGACATCGAATCAAAGAAACTAAACCGGTCTATTGGTTCACTTTCCTTCAGGAAGGTGTGTAGTGGTTGGATGCTTTTACTGTACGTATCAAAAGAATGGTCGCAAGCCTCAATGTATCTATCTGCATGAGATGACGACATGATGCTGTCTTCTCTAGCATACCGATAATAGCCGCCAATCTTTTGGTTAAAAGCTACATAACGAGATGATTTCTCTAAATATGAGAGCCCGACTCTGCGATCCTCGATCTTTTTTGCAGCAATATTTGATATTCCCTCGACAGCAACTTGAGCCTCACCTAGCTCTGCTACAGAGTCATCACCATATTCAAGAAGGACTCGCCTATAGAATTCTTCTCCTCTGTTCGGATTTCTTGCAAATTCATCTAAAAATACCCTCCGCATCGTCTTGTCTGTTCGAGAATAGCGTGACATTAGAGCACCTCTATCTACTTGCCTAGGGGTAGTTATCGCAAATACCTGTCCGTCAACATTAGAAAAGTGGATTTTAAGAATCGACTTTTCCTCTTCAGTAAAACTGTCTAAAAAGACATTGTTGTCAAACATGAGGATAGATACACATGATCAATAAGAAGCCAGCGCAGAAAAAAATTTTACTAAGCATCCAAATCTTATCCTCTAGACTAGGTGGCATGATTAATTCCACTATTTTATCGAACTGTTTTAACACCGTTATCATTATACAATCTTTGCTCAAATATTCACATGAGCGAAGAAAAGCTCGGATTTGTGGGCAAGCAAGTTAAGGACATATATGGCACTTACATTGGGAGAGCCATCGGCATAATAACAGAAAATGATGGCGAAATAGAAGCTGTGGGAGTCGATTGTGGTTTAGGCGGTTTAAAACAACTGCCTTACGAGCAGCTGGTTATCCAAGGAGAATACGTCTTCTTTATACCTAGATGGAGGCTAGACGCACAGAGGTTGCTAAGGCAAAAGTCCCTGACGCTTAAGAGGATAAAGGCACTTCAGGATATTCTCTCAGAGAATGACTCCATGAAAGAAGATGCAGAGCTAGTATATATCAAATATGAGAAAAAGTTGCATGAACTTGATGAAACTGGAAAGCAGGTTGATGATAAGCTGAATGCTAGACTGGCAGAACTAGACTTAGAAGTCAAGAACATCAAGGCGGTTCTGTTTGATGCAAAGCTCCAGTTCAGAAGTAATGAAATGAAGGAAGAGACTTACCAGCAGGTCAAGGTTCAGACGGATGAGCTAATCGAGCACATAAACAATGAAAGAGCTGAGATAAGCAATGTAAAAGAAAAGATGACAACTCAGACGCTAGAAAATGTCGTTACCACTACTAGCAGCACTTCAACAGTTGCTGCTCCAACAATCAAAGAAGAAGAAGTACAACAACAAGAAGAAAAGCCAATTGAACAGGAACCACGTCAGACTGCAGAAATGGTTTCTGTTGTGCAGGTGAGCGCAGCGAACTCTGGGAGAAGAGAAGGAGGAGGAGAAGAAGAAGAAGAGGATAAAGATGCCTCTGGGTCTTCTAACACAGTAGAGCAGCCTGAAACGAACTGGCTCAATCAAGTAATAACAAAATAAAATTCGAGCCGGACATATGCATTATGTCCGATCAGTTTTTTAATTTTTAAAAAATTTAGATGGGCAGCTTTAGCGTTCTCTGACGCTTGTTTGTAAAAGCTCCCCAATCTCACTATGCATCTTCAGGAAGTTAAGTCCTTTTGCTGTTGTCTTGTACGTCTGTGTTCCTTCCATGTATTCGAGCAGGCCGTTTTCGATCAAGACAGCGAGGTATTCTCTTAGTTGTGCGTAGCTCAGGAAAGCTTTGTACATGATTTTTGTCTTAGTTGCTCCGCCATTCGCTGCCTCTAGGATCATTGCTACTATTTCTGTTCTGCTTCTATACTTCAATCTATGATAGAGGTGATTTTTCTCTATTTTTAATATATCGATTAATTCTTTAATACAAATATTCTAAATGGCTTCTACAGTATTGAATGTATAGGTAACAAATGTTTAAAGACAAGTTTTGATTCTTCACAATATTTGTCGAGTAACGCAAGACTAAATGAAAATAGTGGTGATGGGGATGACAATATAAAGATAAGTGTTAGGGTAGGCAAACGCCTTGAAAAAATCTCAAGAGAAGCTCTAACGGAGCAGGACAAGTTCTGGGCATCTCAGGCCAGAAATTTGATATGGTTCAAAGAATGGGATCGTCTTCTTGATTGGAACCCTCCATTTGCACGGTGGTTTGTTGGAGGCAACCTGAATGCATCTGTAAATTGCCTTGACAGGCATATAGACACGGACACGAAAAATAAGGTCGCAATAATCTGGGAAAGCGAGAACGGAGAGACAAGAACACTTTCCTATTTTCAATTATATCGTCAGGTAAACAAGTTTGCCAATGTCCTAAAGGATCTTGGTGTTAGCAAAGGTGACCGCGTCACAATATACATGCCCATGGTGCCAGAATTACCTATCGCAATGCTTGCATGCACAAGGATTGGCGCCATTCATTCAGTGATATTTTCTGGCTTTTCTTCCCAGGCGCTTATCGACAGAGCAAATGACGCCAAGTCTAAAGTTATAGTAACTGCAGACGGTGGCATAAGAAAAGACAGGGTCGTGGAACTCAAAAAGGTGGTCGATGAGTCAGTCTTATCATTGCCATCTGTAGAACATGTGGTAGTGCTCAAACACGCTGGCAATAAGATCAATATTGGACCAAAAGACCTCTGGTGGCATGAGTTGATGGAAGGTGCCATGCTGTACTGCCAACCCGAGCCAGTTGAAAGCACTCATCCAATTTATATCCTCTATACCTCTGGAACTACAGGTAAGCCCAAAGGTGTAATGCATGGGACAGGAGGGTACCTCACACATCTATATGCAACCGCCAAGTGGGTCTTTGACTTTACAAAGCAAGACATCTTTTTTTGTACTGCTGATATCGGCTGGGTTACAGGTCATAGCTATATTGTCTATGCTCCTCTGATGCATGGTATAACTGAAATAATGTATGAAGGAGCTCCTGATTTTCCCAAACCCAACAGGTATTGGGCTATTGTGGAAAAGCATGGAGCCACTATATTGTATACTACACCAACTGCACTGCGTATGTATATGAAATATGATGATTCACCGTCAAACTCATTTGATCTGTCATCTCTTAGACTGCTTGGAACGGTGGGTGAACCTATTAACCCCAAAGTATGGATGTGGTATTTCAAAAAGATTGGCAATGAGAATTGCCCAATAGTTGACACTTGGTGGCAAACAGAAACTGGAGGGACAATGCTTAGCATGTGTACTGGAATCGAAACGATCCCAATGAAGCCTGGCTCGGCCACGTTTCCTGTGCCCGGAGTTGATGCAGTAGTAGTAGATGAAACGGGCAAGCCCGTAAGACCTGGAACAAAAGGCTATATTGTTATTCGTAGACCCTGGCCAGGGATGTTCTTGGGTCTTTGGGGTGATGATGAAAAATACAGGCAGACTTACTGGACCAAGTTCCCCGGTCTCTATTACGCCGGTGACTATGCACTAGTTGACGAGGAGGGCTATCTATGGCTTCTTGGCAGGGCAGATGATGTACTTAAGGTGGCCGGTCACAGGCTTGGTACGATGGAGTTAGAGAATGCATTTGTATCACATAAGGCCATTGCAGAAGCCGCAGTGACGGGCAGACCTGATGCCACAAAAGGGGAATCTATAATAGCATTCTTGGTACTAAGAGAGGGTTTTTCAGATTCTGAAACCCTGCGAAAGGAAGTGGTCGCCCACATTCGAAGCACACTTGGACCTATAGCAACACCCGATGAGATATACTTCGTTAACAAATTACCAAAGACACGTAGCGGCAAAATAATGAGGAGGCTGTTGAAATCCATTGCAAGCGGCGACAAGATCGGCGACATCACTACGCTTGAAGACGAAACAGCTATTGACGAAGTCCGACAGGCCTACGAAGACCTCAAAAAGATGGTCAATTCTTAGAACTTCCAAGTAGCTATATATGATGGAGTAATTTCGATAACGCAAGAATCTGGGCCCATAGCAAGTATGGTCTTTGCACTTTTACTCTGCAGCGTGCCCAAATACCTCTTCACATTATGTCTGGTTACTTTTGTAGCATAGAGGGGATCATCGATCACTCTTGCAGTTCCTTTACCCCTTAATCCAAGTGTGCCTTTTTTGCGGGAACTTTCATCAACAAGAAAGTATACCATGGGATTTTTTCGAAGCACTTTTGCCTTCCTGCCTGTTCTATCTATCGCAAAGAGAAACTTGCCTTTACTGTAATAGTACCATACAGGATGTGCAAACGGATCGCCTCTTTCATCTAGGTATGCTATTCTCAATAAGTTCGGCTGGGCAAGGAGCTCTGAGATTTCTCTTTTTAAGAGAGGTCTTGCGTGCCTGTCCGCAAGGACAAACTTTACCACATCTTACGCCTTAGCTTAGCCCGTGTAATTAAGCTAAACAGATATTGTTGTCATCTTGGAACCAATAGCAATGTTGTGAGCATCTACGAAACCTGCAGTCGCAGCCATAAGATATAATGCGGGTTTTGTAGTCTTGTAAGTGCAACTAATCGTTTCAACCACATTGCTACATGGAGGTACATTCTCTTTTATATATACGGCATTACCATTTTCATCAAACCATATCAAATCAAGGTTGTACTCTATGTTGAGCATCCATACTTCGTAGAGGTCAGGCTCATCGTGCTTGATGAGCATAGCAGTGTCAAAGGGCAGCGTGTCTTGCCTAAATGTAAGCCATCTTTGCCGTTCAGCTGCAGTCTCGGCAATTTCGACCGTTATGACATCGTTATCTATTCGGACTGTGCCTTTTGGAAAGCCAGTGTTCTTGTCTCTGATCTCGGGTGGGACAAATGCTATGCCAAGAACGCCTACTGCAACTGCAACAACTATCACTGGTATTAGCACTGTAGATTTGCGTGCCACGGAATATGTCTATATGCGTGCAAAAAATAATTTGAATTTTGTGTTTCACTCAGTTCAACAACACAGAATAGTTAGAATTACTATCTAGTAAAAATATACTATAAAAATACCGTAAAGATGTGCATTTCATAATCTATCGAATATTTGGAAGGAGAAAAAGATATCTTGGTAAACTGAGAGAAAAGACTTGAAAAGGCTTGAGTTGGATTGTTTTACATTTTAAGATTGAGCTTTTTTTGAGCACAAGATATACTATTTCTGGCATGTCAGAGTTGGAAGTCCATACAAAAAATTGGATCAAGGTGGAGGGGATGGGATTTGAACCCACGAACCCCTAAGGGACGGGATCACTCATCTCACTTTTCCTTTTTCGGTATATATTGCGAGAAGAAATGCACCATGGACAAATCTGATCTTGAGTCCTGCGCGTTTGACCAGGCTTCGCTACCCCTCCACTCATTGGTCTTGCCTATAAAACCTTATTTCATAGTTGCGGCATCTGAAATAAGGTTAAATTTTGCTTGGTGCAAGTACGATATGTTAATGCCTAAGCCTGAGACTGTTTCAAGGCTCTGCATAAAGTGCCATTCAAAGACAGTTCATGAAGTACGGGAGAAGACGATGGCGGGGGTAAAGTTGGTTTGCACCGACTGTGGGCATTCGCTTATTGTAGCTACCATGTAAAACATTTATTATCAGATGCAGCTTTAGCAGAAAATATATGAATATAGGTGAGCTGAAGTCGGGAATGCGCAATATAAGTGTCACAGGAAAAGTAGAAAGCGTTGGTGAGCCTCGCACAGTCAATCTTAAGGCGGGAGGGACAAATACTGTAGCTGATGCAAGAATTTCAGACGAAACTGGGAGCATCAAGCTTTCATTATGGGGCGATGACATAAACAAGATCCAGCCCGGCGACACAGTTTCGATAGAGAATGGATATATCAACACGTTCAAGGGCGAAGATAGCATCAATGTTGGAAAGTTCGGTAGCCTAAAAAAGATCTAGCTGATATAGCCAGTGTCGCGGGGTTTTTGAGGCGGCTGCTGACCTTCAAATTGCCTGCCGCCTTTTGCTGCAAGCATCTGTTGCTCTATGGTCTGAATCAACATTTCAGTGTCTTTTGCACGTTTGTCCAAGTTTGCCATGTCTACTTTGACATTGACTATTTGAAGAAGGGTTTCAAGCACTGCTTTTGACGCCTTGCCATCTACCACGTAGCCTGATGTCTCTCCAAGCAGACATACTCCCTTCATGTTGCGCAACTTTGCTATGCCGATTACAAGACCATTCATTCCTGTGATGCTTCCGCTATCCATCATCGATATATTATTTGATGAAAGAATTTTGACTGTTTCTGAGTCTGTAGCCGTACCAAAGATCTTGGGCTTGTCTACAAAGACACCCGTAATGTATGCTGCAAGTGTGAATACTTGTTGTGTGCCAAACCGCTCCGCTAAACTAAGTATTTCTTCTGCTAGAGCATATTCAGAGTCGGGGTTAGCTGGCTGCGAGTCGCCTGTTAGCAATAACAGGTCAGATTCCTGACCATGCCACCAAAAGATACTGTTCTTCATCAGGTCAGCTGTGCCGTCAGGCTTTATCATAATCTGTGGCGGGAAGGAGCTGGAGTAAATGTCAACTAGATGATTTGCAGGCAGCTCTTGTATGAGATGATCAACTGCGAGCTTGCCAACATAGCCGCTGCCAGGAAATCCGCATATAAGATGTGGTGCATTGAGCTTTGGCTGGTCAGCGGTAGAATAAACCAGCTTGATATCTTGCACAAAACTTGACAACTCGTTGATGCGCTTTAAAGGTTTGCACAATAATACCACGAGATAAGAAAATGCAGGTCATTAGGCCTTGATGTGTATAGTGTTTGCTTCTCCAATACATAATAATGAAGATCATCTACTTCTTCGATCCGTTGAACTCCTATAGTGCTTAGAACGTGTATTGAACTAGTACAAAACCACATATATTTTCTAATTTAAATAGAGGGGTTATGTAAGCAAAATAAAACTTCTATTACTTGCTCTTTTATCTCTTTATTCTCGCAACGATGCAGGCATTGTACTTGTTTACTGTAATTATGGTTCTTCTCCTTCCTCCTCCTCTTCACCCTCAGTTGTCGTTGTATTTTCTTGTCTTGTCAGGGTAGGAGGAATTGGCGTTGTTATTACTGCTGTAGCATTGGAGTCAGTAGCATTTGTAGCTGTAGTAGCTGTTGTAATATTAGCGGCAGATACTTCTCCTTCCTCACCAGCCACTTCTTCTTCACCTGCTACTGTAACTACGCCCCACATCCCGGGATGAAATGCACAGAAGTATTCATAGGTGCCAGGCTCTTCAAAAGTTACCGTAAAGCTATCTAGGATTGGATATGGGAGTAGTAGGGATTCTTCCTCAGGTACTGCTGTCGAATTGGAGTCAGTAGCATTTGTAGCTGTAGTAGCTGTTGTAATATTAGCGGCAGGTAATTGTTCTCCTTCCTCTTCTAATGCTTGAAAACCACTGACATCTAGTATTATGCCCGAGCTGACTATTGTCTCAGTTCCATTCATTGTATAATTGGCTGATAGGTTTAGTGGCACAAACAATCCTTGCTGCGTTGCCTCCTCTGTTAGCTGTTGCAGTTCTTCTACATCAAGCAGATACCTTGTATTATTCTCTCTGTCAGCAACAGTTGGAAAGAATGCAGCCTTATTTAAGGTGATTATAGCCTCTCTACCATCGGGCTGCTCTATAATTATGGAGTCTCCAAAATTGAATGGAGGTACAAGTTCCAGTTGATCTGGATCAGATCCTTCAGGCAGTACGAACGGCAACTCCAAACTAGAAATTATTGATCCATTGCTTAAGTCAAATATTACGTTATGTACCTCTGTGGAATTTTGCGGTGCATAAAATGTAACACTTTCTCCCCTTTGAATCTCTACTGATGAGGGTAAGAATTGATTGACCGATACAGTGATGTTGCCCCCTCCTACTGCAACTCTTTCTTCTTCTTCTATCGTGTTATCAATTGATGCTATTACTAGATTAGGTGTAATTAATGCAGAACTAGCTACATCAGCTGCCATAAGAATTGCTGCAGTGATTACAACAGAGCGTACATAAAACGTTCGAGTATACTTACCCCTCTCCTTATTCCTAGCCATTGACATTTGTGAGGAGTAATAAGGGCATTTTAAGGATTGTTATGACCGATCATCTCACGACTAAATGTTACTAAGATCTAATTTATGACCCACTTAACGTTATAGTCTGCATATATTGTCAAAAGATTCTAGGTCTCTTCTCTGGGTCGCCTTTCAAACATCTTCTCAGCAAAAGAAAAAAAATTAACCCCCGCTGTCGGATGAGGGAAGCATAGCAAATAAGAATCTAAAAATGTACAAGGATGATGTTTTATGTTATTACTTTATGTTATTACTTTATCCAGTTTGCCTTTTTTCTTCGCTATCTTTACTTCGCGTGCTATTCTTCTTCCCATGCTCATGGGCTCGTCATATAACAGTCCAGAGTAAGGTGAACCGTCAAGGTAGAGATTCGTTCCTGCCACAATCCTTGCAGAAAATTCAAAGGTTGTGAATTTACCTTCACTGTCATATACTCCTTCAAGGCAGAAGGGGCCTGGCATACCAGGTGGCACCAGGTGTTCTGCAGCACGCACAAAGTTTTCGCCTATCTTATACACTTCCTCAAGCAATGATTCGCGCAGAACAAGTGGTATGTTTCCGATGACAGTGTACGAGGGTTCAATGCTGCCTGCACCAAGTTGCTGCTTTGCAGGGATCCTGCCGATGCCGTCAATATCTGATTCATATCGTCTATCTATTCCCAGAAGCTCAACTTCTTCAGTAATGGGGGAATAGAAATACTGCAAATAGACTGGCACACCTCTAATGAATTCCTGAATGTACAGATCGCTTTCTCCTCTGATTATCTTTTGATCAATAAGCCGTCTTGCACCTTCTTCAAAGCTCTCGCGGTTCCATGCAAGGTAATAACCCCGCCCACCAGCGGCCCCATGTAACTTCACAATGCATAATCCATCGATATCATTTTTAGATCTGATTGCCTGGGGAATCTTCAGACCTGCCTCTTTCATCATCTTTTCTTTGAGATCTCTGTCGGCCTCCCATCGCAATATCCACTTGTTGCCAAAGATGGGTATGTCTATCTTCTCAATTTCCTCACTTTTCATCTGGGATATCAAAGTGCCATGAGGAATCAGCACAGAGCCTGCTTGCTTGAGCCGTTTGCGAAACATATCATCAAGGATCTCTGCAAAACTGTCAACCTCTACAATTTCATCAATGAACCCAAATCTTGAGTATAACCCCAATCGACGTTTCTCGCATAGAAGCAATGTCCTAAATCCTTCGTCTTTTGCACCCCTGAGAACTTGTAATGAACAATGAGAGCCCAGCGTAGCAATCGTAAGTTTATTGCCAGTAGCAACCTTTTTTCTACCCAATAACATCTGGTTACTACAAGAGATTAAAATTTCTTCTCAATAGCATTTATAGCTGAAGCTAGGACTACTTACATATTGTTTCATTGAGTGACAACAGACTAGCTCACACTGCAGAGCATGCATTCATCGGATCGCTACAGAAATTACTCGGCCAGACCCTGAAGGTCAGAAAAGTGGAGCACAAAGAATCGGGCTATAACAATACGGCCTTCATTGAGGTTCCGCAGCTTGATCTTGATATTGTGATTAAGGCAGAAACAGAGGTTAATTCACTTATCGCCAGAGGCCGCAGAGTAATGACATACATATTTTCCTCCCTTGAGGAAGCACAGCGCGAGATTCCTAACTTGCGTGCAAACGAGGAAAGAATATCAGCAACAACTCCTTCTGAGGTCAAAGTTGTAGAGATCGAAAATCATGATATATCGGCTTGCTCAATGGCCCATGCCAACAATCTGCAAGAATGCGATTTTTTTCTAGTCACGCGAGTCTCAAAAAGTGGGAAGGAATATGAAGTTGACTTTGTTGTTAGCCGCCAAGCCAAGGATACAGCTATAGCTTTGTCGTCCAAGCTATTAAGGGTCTGTAATGAGCTTCGAGCCAACATTAACACCATTGAAAATACTGCACAAAAGCTCAGATCTGAAAATGAAATTAATACTAGAAAATTAGAAGCGCTTAGTAGGGAAAAGCTATCCAATATGCAGCCAATCAGAAGTGGTAGTGTAACACTCCTAAAAGGGATATTTGAGAACCTGTCAGACGATCAACTCCAAGAATTTGCAGGGAAAATAATTTTAAATCCAGGCACTCTAGTCCTTCTTGCGAACATCTCCAACGAGAGAGCAAACATAGTTTTTGCTCGCAATGAAAAAATTGAAGGAGTCGACTTGAACAAAATGTTTAGGCAATTTGCGGGCACAGATGGCCGTGGAGGAGGAAAACCCCACTTTGTAACCGGTATTGTCCAGAAACAAGCCGTCAGCAGAGTGCTCGACAGCATCTCAAGAGAAGTTTTAGGTTAGCCTCAATTCCGTCTGTTAGCCACTCTTCTATCACCATAGTATATTGATGCAAATGCTGGTAAGGTTAAATTAACCTCTTCAATATACCCTGCGTAATTGAACGAATTGCTGCAGGAAGAGGATCTTAGAAATTGGCGAAGAACTCACTATTCCAAAGATATAAGCCTCTCTATGAGAATAGACGACGAAGTCGTTATCATGGGTTGGGTCGCCAGTATAAGAGATCACGGTAACATCCAGTTTATCATATTGCGGGATATGTATGGGGAAATCCAGATCACTGTGAAGAAGAGTGAATGCAGTGATTCGCTTTT
Source organism: Nitrososphaera sp. (assembly GCA_036566425.1). Lineage (GTDB taxonomy): Archaea > Thermoproteota > Nitrososphaeria > Nitrososphaerales > Nitrososphaeraceae > Nitrososphaera. Next base: position 64,443 of record DATCWI010000086.1, on the reverse strand, counting down.
CCAACTGGCCAAAGAGGTCAAGGAGCACAGCTCTATAGGAGTACGCGGTAAGGCGAGGCCTCAGGAAAAGGCTCCAAATGGCGCTGAAATAGTTCCAACTGAGATTAGGATATTTTCAATAGCAAGAAAGGCGGCACCTTTTCTTGTTCAGAGTAGGACCTCAACTGTAGGCATTGATACTCGACTTGATCTCCGAGCAGTTGATCTGCGGCGCAATTACCTTGGATCGATATTTCGTATTCGTCAAACCGTGCTAAATTCTGTCAGAGCATTTCTCTCAGCGGAGAAATTCATTGAAGTAAATACACCTAAAATGATAGCTACCGCAACTGAAGGCGGAGCAGCACTTTTTCCGATATTCTATTATGACAGAGAAGCATTCCTTGCGCAGAGCCCTCAGCTATACAAAGAACAGTTAACAATGGCATTTGAAAGTGTATTTGAGATAGGGCCTATTTTCCGTGCAGAACCTTCCCGCACCAACAGACATTTATCCGAGGCAATTTCAATCGATGTCGAGCGTGCGTTTGTTGATTATAATGACATTATGTCCCTGCTCGAGAGGATGATATTAAATATATTGGATACACTCAAAGAAAAGAATCAAGATGATCTGAAGTATCTACAGCTTCAGTTACCGTCCACGGGTATGCCGTTTTCGAAATACAGTTATTCTTACATCATTGATAAATTGCAGGAGGCAGGTGAGCGCATACAGTGGGGAGATGACATTACCCCACAGATTATGAAGAGCCTAAAACATGAATACCTAGATGACTTTTACTTCATAATTGACTGGCCAACTTCGACCAAGCCATTTTATATCAAGCCAAGCACCGAAGACAGTAGGATATGCGAGTCATTTGACCTAATGTATGGGGTACTTGAAGTTTCTTCAGGCAGTACCAGAATAAATCATAAAGATCAGCTTATAGAGCGAATGGCAAAGCAGGGTTTAAAGCCTGAAGCGTTTGACTATCATCTGCGAGTATTTGATTATGGGGTTCCACCACACGCTGGCTTTGGTCTTGGCCTTGAGCGGCTTATGATGGCATTAACAAAAGTTGAAAATATACGCGATGTTACACTTTATCCAAGAGACATAGACAGGCTGGCGCCATGATAGTAATATGGTAGTTACAATAGAAGAAGTAAAGCATCTTGGATGGCTTGCAAAGCTCGAGATGTCAGACTCAGAGCTACAGCGCTATACGGCACAAATAGAAGATATAGTAAACTACTTGAACAAGCTGGACACGATGCCTCTTGAACAGGTCGAACCGATAATGCTGAAAAAGAAGTTTTCAGAACTTCGGAAAGATACTCCTGAGACCTTTGAGGACCGTGTGCTTGGGACAGCATACATGAAGGACGGCTTTGTGAAGGGTCCGAGGATGGTCTGAATTGACACTTGATACTCTTCACGTAGAGCAGGTTGTCCAAGGTATCAAAAACAGAGAATTTTCTGTTGAGGAATATATCTCCCAGATCTTTGAGAGAATTGAAAAAGTAGAACCTAAGATAAATGCCTTAGTCACACTCAACAAAGAAGAGGGGCTTAATAGAGCGCGCAGGCTCGATAAAAAGATCAGAGAAGGCAAGCAAAGTGGCCCGCTTGCAGGAGTCGCATTTAGTATCAAGGACAATATTTGCACAAAAGGGATGAAAACTACATGTGCCTCAAAGATGCTCGAAAGTTATGTCTCTGCATACGATGCAACAGTGATCAAGCGACTGATGACTGCCGATGCAATCATAATCGGCAAAGCAAACCTCGATGAGTTTGCAATGGGTTCTACTACAGAATTTAGCCGATATGGCCCCACTAGAAACCCGTGGGATATCAGTAGGGTATCGGGTGGCTCGTCAGGCGGAAGCGCAGCAAGCGTGGCTGCCCTTGAATGCACTGCATCGCTTGGCTCAGACACAGGAGGCTCCGTTAGATGTCCTGCCAGTTTTTGCTCCGCAGTTGGGCTCAAACCTACATATGGTCTTGTGAGCAGGTTTGGGCTTGTATCGTATGCAAACAGTCTAGAGCAAATAGGACCAGTTGGCAGGACTGTATCGGATGTGGTTTCCGTTCTAAATGTGATAGCAGGATCCGATGAAAACGATCACACTACTACGGCCAATGACAGCAAACCCACATATTTGCTAAAAGAAACAAATGGGTTACGCGTAGGTCTTGTCACGGAGTTCATTAAAGGTGCAGACTCAGCAGTATCCAAGGTGATCTACAAAGCTGCAGACACACTAAGGAAGCAGGACTGCAACTGCGAAGAAGTATCCCTTCCCTCTGTGCAGTATGCCCTTGCCTCCTACTATACAATTGCAACTGCAGAAGCAAGTAGTAATCTAGCACGTTACGATAACATCCGCTACGGATTTGATATGAACCCTGAAGGCTATGAATGGAACAGCTATTTTGCTAGGGCACGCAGCAACTTCGGCGAAGAGGCAAAAAGGAGGATAATTGTTGGATCGTATGTGCTTTCTTCTGGATATTATGGCAAGTATTATATGAAGGCACACCAAGCGCGCTCACTTCTAAAGCATGAGATGAAGAATCTTTTTCAAAGGTATGATGTCGTAATAGGGCCTACCATGCCCATACTTCCGTTCAAAATAGGTGAAAGAATTGACGACCCACTCAAGATGTATCTTGTCGATATTGACACAGTTGTAGCAAACCTCACTGGCATGCCTGCAATATCGGTTCCTGCAGGATTTGTTGAGGGTTTGCCTGTAGGCTTGCAGATAATTGCAGACCAATTTGCCGAACAAACTTTGCTTGATGTAGCATATTCATTTGAGCAGGCTGCAAAAGTGCAAAGGAGCCCTGATCTGTAATGACTACTATTACTACTAAGATAGGACTTGAAATTCATTGTCAACTCACAGGTGCCAAGAGCAAACTATTCTGCAGATGTAGTTCGGACTACAGAGGAAAGGCTCCAAACACAAATATCTGCCCCATATGTGCTGGGCTGCCAGGAACATTACCGCTTTTGAATAAAAAGACTGTCGAGTTTGCTGCTATGATCAGTCTTGCTCTTGGCTGCAAACTCCCAGATGAAATTGCATTCTATCGAAAAAACTACTTTTACCCTGATTTACCCAAAAACTTCCAACTTACACAATATAACGCATACAATATAACGAGCATTGGCGTAAACGGCAAGCTAGAGTACATTAGTAGCAAGGATGCAAGAATAAGACGCGTACAGCTGGAAGAAGACCCCGGCAGACTTGTTTATGCAAGTGGCAGTTTGGATACCAGCGTTTATGTCTTGATTGATTACAATAGAGCAGGGGTGCCACTTGTGGAAATAGTGACAGAGCCGGACTTCATTGACCCAAAGGAGGTGCGTATGTTCCTTGACAAAATAACTTCTATAATAGAGCATCTTGAGGTATGTGACACAAAGCTTGAGGGATCTGTACGCTGTGATGCCAATGTATCAGTTGACGGTGGCAACAAGGTCGAAATTAAGAACATTAGCTCATTTGCGGATGTAGAAAAGGCATTGCGTTATGAAATCACAAGACAGAGAACAATGGCGTCTCGCGAGATCCAAGTTAGGTCAGAGACTCGTCACTGGGATGATGCAAGAAAAGTGACAAAAGAATCGAGGACAAAAGAAGAGGAACAAGACTACCGTTACTTTCCCGAGCCGGATATTCCAATGGTGGTTCTTGGAAGTGAATTTGTTTCATTTATCAAGCAATCAATGCCAGAGCTTCCAGACAAGCGCAAGGAGCGTTTCATGTCAGATTATGGCCTATCAGATCATATCGCACAAGTGATTATAGGGAACAAGGAACTTGCTGACTTCTTTGAATCCACTATTGCGGTGTACTTGTCACCAAAAGAGATAGCCAACTGGATAGTAACTGATCTAATGAGCTTTATAGACGAACGAACCAAAAAAGAAGAAGAGAAAGAAAAGGAACACTCCCTGTTTGCAGGACTCAAAGTGGGACCAGAGCATATAGCCGATCTAGCTAGACTAGTCGATCAAAATATGGTAAACAGAGCTACTGCCAAGCAGATCCTTGGTCAAACAGTAAGAACAGGCGAGATGCCTTCTGCATTGGCAAAGAAGATGCAGGCCAACAGAATTGACGACGTCAGTGTACTGACCCAAGCAGTTCAATCAGTCTTTGAGATGGAGCAGGCAGCAGTTCAGGATGCAAGGCGCAATACCAATGTTGCAAACTTTCTGCTTGGCAAAGTAATGAAGATCACAAAAGGTAAGGCAGATCCAAAGATTGTACTAGAGATGATACAGAAAAAGTTGAAAGAGGACTAGCTACACGTCACAAAATCCATCGTCTTATTCCTCTTCCTCTTCATCTCCCTCATCGCCGCTTGGTTCTTCATCTCCCTCATCGCCGCTTGGTTCACTTGGTTCTGTGTTAGGACTGGCGTTGCCTTGACCCACTTCAGTGGCGCTAGTGTCAACAACGGGGCAATCTGGAACGACAAGCTTGTTTATCTCCTGTTGTAGCTGATTGCTGCCTCCTTCACTTTCGCTAAACATATTTTGAACTATATTTCCAATCACCATATTCAATCTCCTTGCGTCCTCAGTATCAAAGCAATTGTCTTGATCTACAACATCTGCAAACCTTTGTATGATAATGGTACGTGAATCTAGAGTAGTATTGGCACTTGTTGAATCAACTTCTAGATACGCTGTAATGGTATTGTTGTCTTGGTCAAGAGTTATGGATCTTGTTCTATCGGTAGCTCCATTATCCCACTGGTCAAACTCCATGTTGCCAAGAACAGGTACTGTGACAGTGTATGTAGATCCCGCAGTTCCAACAAATGTCAAGGGAGCATGGCCTTCCATCAGAGTAGTTCCGTTGGTTGCTTCAATGACAATATATACTCCCGTTATTGTATCACCCGATAGATCAGCCGCTCTAACAATCAGTTCCGCAGCACCTTCTGCTGTCTGCGACAATGTATCGGCAATAGGAGCAACTCGGAATAATGCACCTTCTGCAAAGGATAGAATATACAGATAGCCATCAGGGCCTGTCTTGATGTCCGTTATACCTCCAAAGCCCGTACCAAAGACAGCATTCTCCGCTTCTTCAGGAGTATTTGCTACTGTATCGTCGAGCACACCTTCAAGAGCAAGTGCAGACCTGTTTTCAGTTAGCTCAAAGCGGTAGATTGTACCATTGCTAGCGTCACCTACAAACATATCGTTCTCATATTCTTCGCCAAGTGCACTTGAAGAAAGAAATTCAAGTGCAGTAGGATTAACCGGCTCTGTCCATGTAAACTCAGGGTTACTGTAGTGACTCTCTCCGTTAAACATCACAAGGCCTGTCAGGTTGTAGTCTTGTGGCACCATTCCCTGTACGATTTTCCACCCACTGTTAAAGCCTGCACCAACCAAGTTTATCTCATCGACAAACGGTGCACCGTTCTCAGTATCCCATAGTAGACCTGTCATGGGATCAAAGTCCATACCATAACTGCTGCGCATACCATATGCAAAGTAGTATTTGCCAAAGGCGCCAGTTCCAATGATGGGCTCAGGATCTTCCCCATTTTTACCGACCCTTAGTATTCCACTTGTCCCATCGGGTTCAGACCCATTCCCAAAATTTTGGACCATTGTATTATGGCCTTCGACATCGCCGATAATGACATAGACATTGTTGTCTGGACCAATAACAACGGGTCCGCCATTATAACGCGGTCCAGGGAGGGCGGGCAGGTCAAGCAAGAGCAGAGGATTTACAAGCTGACCCCCCTGCAGCTCATATCGGTAGAGGCGATTGCCTGCAGGTGACACTCCCTGTATATCATCACCATCAACCCCTCCACCAGATTCAGTGAAATACAAAAAGACGTAGGTAGTTGACTCGTTTTCTCTTGAAACAGCAGCGCCCAGCAATCCTCTTTCACCATCATTTGCAACTGCTACATCAAGAAGTAGCTCTGGCTGAAGCATACCATTTTCAATCGCCCTCACTCTGCCGTTATCTTTTTCAAGCACTAGTATGGTGTCTTCATCTAAGAAAGCCATAGTAGTTGGAGATATCAATCCACCCGTAACTTGCTCAACTGTAAGACTGCTGTCATTTACGGAGGGCCCTGCCCCTGTAATCTCAGCTTCTTGGGCAGCTGCAAAATTATGTCCCAATGTAAATAAAAACATCAATGCTAGGCCAATTGTTAGAATTGGATTGGGCATATTCCGCTACTTCCGATACACTCTAATAATAATGAATTGTCGATTGATCCTCTGCTAGAGAGTTCTTAACTACCTTTATAGCCTTTTTTGCTCTTAAAGAAACATAGAGATATACCTACATTCCCATGTCACTAAAATAATTCTTGGATCATATACGGAGTGGGTCCTTGTATAGTAACATTTTCAAAAAGTTCTTTCTACTGCTGGTTCATTCATTTGCATTCTTCTTCATTTCCTCATTTTTCCCCTCTATGAAAGAGATAAAGAATTGATGCAGTAGCGCAGGCGAGTTGGCTCTGGTACATCATCAAATACATGCCCAAATGTGTACCACACTTGGCAACACATGACCGCGATTCTTATCATACCGTAGCTCCTCAGAGGCAAATAGGCTATTGCCGCAGAAGATATACACTTGTAGATGCCTTGTCCTTGCAATCATGATACTTTCCTGAAAACGGAGCTTCAGTGCCCTTATTCCAGCATACCTCGTACTGTTCAGGCTTCAGGTGATTTTTGTAATTAGGATTGTCTACCATGCAACAGTACTACTTCCTTTTTGCACATTACTTATTTTTGATCATTATTTTTTTCTTTTTCTTCTGTTGCAGCAATCTCCTTTAGGTGCTCTACAACTATATGCAGAAACGCTCCCACGTCAGTTACAATTCCAATTGCCTGAGCAGTTCCCCTATCGATTAGCTTGGTCACTACTGGCTGGCTAATGTCGACTGCTACTACTTTGACTGATGCAGATAGCATGTTTCCTACCGCAATAGAATGTAGCATGGTAGATAACATCAGCACCAGTTTGGCTTCCTTAATCACTTCCTTGTACTTACGTTGTGCCTCAACAATATCGGTTATTACATCAGGTAAGGGACCATCATCGCGTATAGACCCGGCAAGTACAAAAGGCACACCATTTTTTATACACTCATACATCACGCCACTTTTCAATAATCTTTTTTCAACTAGTGCCTTGAGTCCACCAGCTTTGAAAACCTCGTTGATGGCCTGCATATGGTTGCGATGTCCTCTGACTGCAAGTGTGCCGTCCTTGACTCGCATGCCCAGCGAGGTACCCAGTAACGCATTTTCAACATCATGCACTGCAAGCGCGTTACCTGCAAGAAGGCCGCCAACATATCCCATCCTTATCAAAGAGGCAAGCGCTTCAGCTGCACCAGAGTGTACAACCACTGGCCCTGACACTACAATCATCTTGCCGCCTTCCTTTCTTGTACTATAAATATCGCTTGCAACTTTCCGGGCAATGTGCTGAGTAGGGCGCTCGCTAGAACTTGCGCTACTCATGAACTGGAAAATGTCAATACCTTCGCGTGGGCGTTCCTGTGGGATTATCTTGACGCCCTGTTCACCTACAACGATCATGTCACCTCTAATAATGTCGCGCACCATCTTACATTCGGCGATCTTGCGCTGGATGTTCACTGAAATGCATTTGTCCATCATCATGTTATCGACATTTATCCATTGGCCGCCATAGTAGACTTGAGTTGTGTTATTTGTGGTGCTGTAAAAGTCGTCAGGCATCACCATATCCTTTGGAGCAGGCTCTAGCTTCACCTCCTGCACTGACACAGGCTGGGCGCCTTCCCTGTATACTTGTTCAAGGATGCTTTCAAGATGTTCCTTACTTTTTCCCTTTACAAGCAGTCTGGCGTAACTTGGATCACTCTTCCTTTTGCCTACTGTGAATTCGAGAACTTGAAAGTCGCCCCGAAGATCCATGATACCATCAAAGATTCTTGTCAGTATCATTGAATCAATAAGATGTCCTCTTGTCTCTATTTCCTGCTCGAACCTATCTGCCAAGATTATGCTCATAAGCTTATTTCGGTATAAAAGCCATATCTGCTGGCAGTATTATCTTGTCGCAGATACTTTTTTCTCAGCATTAGTTTGACTGCGCTCAGGAAACTTACTTCTACTAGTGAGGAGCATAGGCTAATGTTGTAGCAAAATTGTCGTAATGAACTTAGCTAAATAGGAAGGGACAGCTTACCAAAGTATTCCTGCATGTTTTGCTCCGCCTTAATCTTGGCGATAATCTGATTCTTTACATCCTCTGAAAACCACTGTGCAATTGATTTTGCAATACCCTTCCTGTCGCAAAAGGCAATCATGTAGCCGGCGTCCTCCTTAACCACTGCGTAAAGCGTCTCTTCGCCTACAGGCTCCCAGATGTTGCTTTTGTTGTCTTTGAGGGCAAGAGCAGGCATGGCATGGCCTGCATAGCGTGTCAGCAACTCTTGTGCAGATTTTACACGTTTTTCCCCTATTTTGAGTGCCATGAAATACTGCATATGCACTATTTCTTGGCCGATGCAGGCCTTAAAGATTTTAGGATTTCACTAACAATGTCACTAGCGTCACCAATGGCGCTGCTTGCAGATTCAAAGAAAGGAGCCAGCAATTTTTCTGCGTATCCCTGCTTTGAATACTGATAAGCCTGCAGTGCCATCTCCAGCTTATCTATCCTGTGTACAAATCTAGCAATTTCAGTCCTATTATGCAGATATTCAAGCCAGATCTTTTCATACTCTTCTCTTATCTCTTTGGGAAGAGTGGATAGAATGTATTTCATTGCTTTTTTTTCTTTAACTAATTTTTGTCGAGCAGTCGCATTACCAGGCATATAGTCGCCCACTATCGACTCCGCAAGGTCATGTATTAGGACCATCTTGATTACTCTGTGTGTATTAAAACCCAAAATATCTGACAAAAGCATTGCCATGGTTGCCATTGAAAATGTATGGTCTGCAACTGACTCTGCGTCTTCAACTTTGACCTTTGAGACCCAGCCGGCGCGCCTGACAGATTTGAGATGCAAAATTGAATGAAAAAAAAGAGACAAGTCATCTACTGCTACCATTTTCTTGAGTCGCCTTCAAGAAGGCCTGAGCCATGGTGTATTCTGTCTATATGCTTTGAAAGCTCTTCCTTGGAATCGAACTTGGAGGCACAGTAAGGGCAACTAACGCTATCCTTTTCATTGGCCATGCTTGCCCATGAGAGCGACGACACCTACTTTAAATCTAATTGTCTTGAACTGACCCACCGCTGCTGGCAGATGCATTATTAGATGATCCTATTATTGACACATTGTTATCAACTGCTTGCGGCAAAAGATCGACAAAATATGCAAGCATTGTTGTCGTCAATGCCATCAACAAAGTGATGGCCAATATTATCAATACATTATAGATTTGGCCCACGGCCTATAATTTGGCGAAATGAGCTTTAGCCATTTTAATGTTAGTATTCATTGCAATTGGTGAAAGAGTGCTGAAAAATCACTTTCTCCAAGGTATATCCTGCATACCCAGCCTCTTGTTGACCAATCGAGCTGTCACAAATAGGAGATCTGAGAGCCTGTTAAGATATACTATTATTGCAGGGTTTATTGACTGGTTCTTTGAAAGGGATACAACAGCTCTTTCTGCTCGACGTGCAACTCCTCTACTAAGATGTAAAAATGATGCTTCTACGCTTCCTCCGGGCAGGATAAAGAATGTGATCGATTCAAGTTCCGACTCAATTCTGTCAATAACAGGCTCTAACACAGATGCCATTTTTTTGGTGGTGCGAGGCGTCTTACCATCGCTCTGTGGCCAAGAAGGGTCTGCAAGATCTGAGCCAAGAACGAAAAGGTCATTCTGCACTTGCTCTAAGATATCTGCTATATCCGAAAGTAGATCCTTTTTTGAGTGCAGAAATGAAATTGCAAGACCGATGCTAGAATTTAGCTCGTCAACTTCACCGTATGCAGTTATTCGCAGATCTGACTTATTGACCAGTTTACCGCCGATAAGCCTAGTTTCTCCCTTATCCCCTGTCTTGGTGTAAATTTTCATCCTCTTTTAGAGCAAAACAAGTGACAATTTAAGAATGTATTTGTTGGATAAAAAAGAGACCATTGAATTAAAATAGTGCCTCCAAAAATTTTATGTGTTCATGAAAAGGATAGCCGTAGTGGATGACGAGCCTGACATTACTAACGTCCTTAAGAAAGGACTTGAGCGCCATGGCTTTGCTGTAGATACCTTCAATGATCCACACGCAGCCCTTGCAAGCTTCCAACCTAAGTATTATGACCTTATGATAATCGATATCAGGATGCCTAGAATAAACGGCTTTGATTTGTACAGACAGTTGAAGAAGAGAGACACCAGCGTCAAGGTCTGCTTTCTGACCGCATTTCAAATCTATTACGAAGAGTTCAGAAAGATGTTTCCCACAATAGATGTCAAGGCATTTATCAGAAAACCAGTCAGTATATCAAACCTAGTCAATCAGATAGATGCAGCTATCGCATCGAATTAGTATCAGCAGACTCATATCGCTCCTTAAGATAATTTACAAGTCTTATTGCATCAATTTCCTTCAAGCTCTTTCTATGTGACCTAATATACCTGCCGAAAGAGTCAATCTCGCTTTCAAGGTTAGGATATCTATTCTTTGCTTCTTCGAGAATGTATGTGTATTTTCGATGTGGAAAGTAAATCTCTTTTGATAGTTTGACAAGCGCACGTTTTGCGTTTCTGCTGATAACTTTGTTTTTGTGCGCGAGGTAGAGATTATATCGTATGTCTACCATAGCCTCAGATTGTAACCTATAATCTCCCTCAGGAGCAAATGTGACTGCTACTTCATCGTCTGCATTAAGCTTGCCACTCTTATAAAGTTGAAATATCTTGCCGATCCCTACCATTCCAAACTTTTCAAGCTCAACTGCCCTCAATGCGCCTAAACTTGCTGCACCTACCAACAATACTCCATTCTTTCTTATCAAATGATACACTTCGATCGGGGTGGGTGGATAGTCTTGGAGGAATACGCCATCGACAAACCCAACTGCGATTTCTCCTGCATCAAAATCTGCAGCTAGTCGCAAAAAGTCGCCTTTTCTTGCAGGTGGTCTATAATCGGCGTCAAAGATTTTCTTTGCTTTTTCACGGCTCAGTGAAGGTCCTAGAAATATTATTGGCTTGTCCATTGTTTAAAACACGACCTTGCCCGCAGGCCCATAACCGACTTTGTTATCTTGAAGGTCTCAAGCCCCGGTACTATTGCCCTCACTACGGGAATTCCAATATCCTGATTTGTCAAGTCGACGATTATTACCTGGTTCAGTCCCACATTCTTTAGCCGATAGAGAATCAAATTGATATCATCGAGAATATCTTCGTTAAAGAATGTCGGTACTTCTGAGAATTTAATCTTTTTTGTTGATCGCAGAAACTGCCAAGCGCGTCTATCGTCAGTATTCTCGTCATTATACTTGATCTTTCGAAGGTCATCTCTTGCTCCTTGGATGTTTGCAGCTCTAGTTTGTGATACTTCCGTGATTGCACGAAGAAGTGCTATCCTTGCATCAGGATGTGTCCCATGCCCCTCTGCAAGGTACCCATAGTCGTGACTGATCCACTCTACGCTACTAGCATTAAATGTTGGAATGCCAATATCGGAGGTAATATCCTTTACCATAAGAGAAATGCCAGCCTGTCTGAACTTTTCAACCAAGCTCTTTACAGGCTCAAAGTTAATTTCTTCAATATCGATGTCAGAGAATATGCTTGGATCATCGACAAACCTGTCACTCAGAAGGGGCGACACTGAAAATGCTGCAGCATTTAGAGAATGTACAATTGTGCGCAAGATGTGGAATGGAATGGCGCTTGCGCGTAGGTCTGCCAGGCTCATTGCGTCTCGCTCTATCACCTCACATAGCGCGTGGCATACTGCCTCTTCCATTACATTGCCCGAGGCAAGACCATTTGTATGAAAATACGAAAAGGGATTGATAGCTGGCGGAGGTGGAGTATACCGAAATAACGCAATGGATGCAGGCACCATTATTTCCTCGCCGCTTACAAGGTCATGCCCAGGCAGCCAGTCCATCATCATGTTAGTGTGGTATACAAATCTCATTGGCTCTACTATCTTGTCAGGATGCAGCACCTTGTGGGTCTTTGACAACTCTGAATAGCTTGACCGGACAAATTTGCCTAACCAGCCTGACGGCAGTGATGAGTAACGTTCAATGCTTTCCATCAGCGCGCTTGCCATTGCATGACGCTTTGTTGGGCCTTTTCCACTATAGACCCAGATATAGTCTTCAGTACCAGGTACCACTGCAGAATAATTTGGGATGCGCAGAACATCCATATCGGTAATGTCAGCAAGTCTAGTGACGCCTATCTTTTTTGATATAGGCATCACATTATTCAAAGTCTCGTGGGCTGGCTTAATTCTTGATGTGCCGTTGACCGTCCACTTCTTCCTACTTTGCAGTTGCACTATGCTTAGAGGGCCCTACTCAAGTTCATATCAAGCTTTCTCGATTGTCGCGAATATAGTCTAATAGTATAGGAATTAAGAAACTAAATGGGGTTCTTCATAATCAAAGGCAAATGCTTAAGGGTAAGAAGTATAAAACAGGACTCTCTCTTAAGAGGTATTTCAATTAATTTAATTTATAGTGTGGCAGATACTCAACTTTGTTATTCAAGACGCTAGATCATACTAGCACAAGATATCTCTACTGCTACTGCTACTAACGCAGACGGTGTTTATGCCTTTTTCCTCGGGAAATCTTGTAGATCCTTGTGCCGACACCGAAGGCATGCCCGCGGCTCAGCTACTGCAAGGTAATTTATATAGAAACATTTTACGCATTGCAGTCGTGTCATCTTGCCTAACAGCTTCAGCTCGTTACGATCCTGCCTCAAAACCTTTTCTTCGGTCAGGATTTCAATGACTGAGGTCATTATATTTGATAATTGATCAGAGTCTGAGTTCCTATATCGTAGATAAAGGGCCTTCATTTCGTTTGGTAATAACTCTCTTCTAAATGAGGTCTTGCCTGCGTTTGATTGTCTAAAGAGATGATCACGCAGATACCACTCTAGCTCCCTGACTATAGGATCAGCTGACACCTTACAGAGACAATGAAAAAATATAATATTTAAGAGAATAATCATGTGTCTATCTTTTTGAGGAATTAGTTAGATACCCCCAATCAGAAGGGGCCACATGACAATATTAACGGATAGATTCTGCTACTTAGTGGATAATTAAATACTTGCGACTTGTATGTATCTAACAACATATGCGAAGCAAGAGGACAAATCGTCATCGAGAGCATGGCGCTGACGGTGACGACTTGGTCGAGCCAAAAAAGATAACTGGCAAGGATCTGAATGAAATCGAAGAGCTGAGCGCTCGTCTTACAACTCTTGTAGAAATATTGGACGAAAAAGGCATACTCGATATGAAAGAGTATAGAAGGATGGTCGCCATGCGTCTTCATGAGATATCTAAGGCAGGGGCCTTCGAAGAGCTAGATACAGAGCTATAACAAGGCTTTTTTCCTATGTCTTAATATCGCTAGCATATTCCATCAGGAAGTGCTTTACCACAACGGTTTTCAAAAAATTCATTCATCGATATGTGAATTGGTATCCCATCAGCATTGCTGATATCGACAACATGGTTGAGTACATTATTAGACGATATGGTATTGTTGAAGCTGCTTACATCCAAGAATATGCCAATATTGCCATTTCCAATTAAGCTGTTGGCACCTATTATAAAATACTTAGAATCCATTATCACAATTCCTTCATTAGTATTTTCGGACATCTGATTACTCATAATCAATCCTTCCTTGCTTGATTGAGAAGCTATACCAATTGTATTTCCCTCAATGAAACTTCTATAAATTGTAATTTCATCGGAGGCTTTCAACGATAAACCTATATTATTATCGGTTAATTTGAGATCTAATACATATCCTCTTCCGCTCCCTGCAAATTCAATAGCTTTGTCAAAACCCATGATAGCACCAGGTCCTCGGATTGTTGTATTATTTTTACCTGGAACCAGTATCCCGATCTCTTCTATTTTAGGAATTCTTGACGTGTCGGTATTATTAGCCAAAGATAATCTGTGATTATTGAGGTTTATGGTTATTCCATCGGTGCCTACAATCATCCCAACTCCAGGACATTCAATGTCTTTTAACAGTATGACATCTCTAGTTATCACCTGACCACAAGATGCAACAGTTGTAGGACTGTCTTTAGGGTTTACAAAAATATTTGAATTAGCGTCAACGACAGAAACGTCATTATTCTTCATATTTTCTTTACTTGTGCCTGTATCGAGATTATTAGTATTAGCCTTGGCATTAGCATTGTTGTTATTGTTTTCATTGTCATTTGCAATACTAGTTGTAGTTGCAGTAGCAAAAGTAGTATTTGCTTTGCTATTTGCAATACTAGTCGCAGTGGCCGGGGTAAATGTAGCATTAGTTGCACTATCTTCGCTATTGAAGACAGGCAAGATCTTATGATCTATCGGATTCAGAATTCCGAGTCCAAAATGTGCTTTACCCTTTGCATGGGTTCTCGCAATTAATTGGTTATCATCCTGCAATTTTTTTTCCTGTTGTATGGGTGTTTCTTCTTGTTGTCCCATGGTAATTAACATCATTAACGTGGATGATAATGCAACTAATACTGCTAACACTACCGCAAGCATAGGCGTTCTATGCCTGACCAGCCGTTGCATGCTCTGGAAATAACTGTGCTATTTAGGAGATATATGAAATGGGTATTTCCATTCCTACGATATTTCTTTCATATAATTAAGGATACGTTTTATACGCACAAGTGACGATAGAGCAAATGATCTTATCCTTGTCTATAGAAACATAGGCAAACCATTAGAGATTACTCTTCTTTGAGAAGAGAATTTTCAATATGCCTAAGTAGTCTTAACCTCAGCTTTAATTAATAGTCGACAGGGGCAGGCATTTTAAAAATTATTCAAAAAGATCAATCAATTTCTGACATTTGTAAGAAACAGTATCAAAAGCAATATTTACAATTTCTTCTTGCTACATCTAACTCATTTATCGCATTGTCTTTATCCTAATCCGCTCAAGGTTTTCATTCTTTTAACTTATCGTCTTGATTCTCTCACCTATTCTGCATGTTATGCCACATAGGTATGCTGGATTTATAATCAACGAACCAATTGTTAGTTGCAGTATCTGGCGACAATAGATCTCTGATACGTTGGTATATGCGCAACAGAGCAATCCCTTTGTCTGTAGTTCTATAGATTGCAGTTCCTTTACTCCTCTCTTGAATTTCCATTCTGATATAATCATTCTCTATTAGCATAGAAAGGTACCTTTTGAATTGATTGCTGGAAAGGCCGGATAGGAGTAATATTCTTCTCCTAGTTGCCCCTCCGTTTGCGGCATCAAGAATAGATGTGATGATATCAATTCTATCTCGATTAGAAGTGTTCTTTGAAACGCTAAGATTATTGGCCATGGATTTTCTCCTCTACTTCCGAACGACATTCCCTAGGACAATGATAACCTCCATACTGTCAAAGATTCGGATATTTTGTCAATTTTTCTTTATAATAGAAGTCGCACAGCTATCAGAACATATAAAGATCTTACACTTACAATATTACAGGGGGCAGCATACAGAGATCTGTGCTAGAAATATATTCGAAATTACTGGCAGAAAGTCAGGGTATGGCATTACCCATTCTATAAATAGTTTATCATGGGTTTCCCTCTCAATGGAGCCCAAATCCATAGCGTTCTACACTGCAGTAGCCGTGAGCATACTTGCAGTGCTAAGTGCAACAACATTTCCTATGGCGCAAGCAACAACAACAACAACGACAGAAACGACAGAGGCAACAACAAATACAGAGTCATCAACAGATGATAATAATGCAGCCGATGTAGACGATACCGACATGAGTGAAGAGACTGAGGAAGAAGATTCAGAGGCAGAAGATACTAATTCAGCAGCTAACACAAATGACCAAAGTGAAGCAAGCAACGATAACCGCGCTACGAGTCAAAGCCTAGGTCTAGATTCCAGCAACGGTCTAGTATCATGCGGACAGATAGTAACTGGCGAAGTGGTGTTAACAAATGATCTGAATTGTAGTAACGGAGATGGACTTATTGCAGGTGCACCCGGGACACATATCAACCTAAATGGCTATAAAATAACTGCTAGCGATGACGCTAGTACACAAGGTCCATCAATGGATTATGATGGTAGCAGTGGAATACTGGTCGCAAATATGGATGGCGTTATCATATCAGGTCTTGGCGAAATATCTGGATTTAGTAGAGGAGTCACATTCATGGGAAGCGCAGACGGACAACTCACAGATGTGCAATTGGCAGACAATGGAATAGGTGCCTTAGTGCAGGGTTCAACTGGAACAGAACTTAGCAGAAATACTATTACCAATAACGATATTGCGGCAATATTAGATTCAAGTACCGGAGGAGCTGTAGCCTTTAACCAGGCAGTTGCTAACAAGGAGCAAGGATTTCTCCTTCTAGGTGCCGACCAGAATGTGATAGCTGCAAACAACATGTTTGGCAACGGACAATACGGCATATACCTAGATCTAATGAGCAATGAAAACATAGTAGACTACAACACGGTGTTCGGCCACGAGGATTATGATATGAGCAATGCTGATGGAAATTCAAACGTGAACCAAAATACCTTCGGAGGCAACAACAACTGCGGAACCAGCAATCCAGGTGGACTCTGCAGATAAATCGCGAATACATAGAGGATAGACCAAGTCTATAGAGACTCACTTTTTCTTTTTTCTTTTTTTCCATTAATTCTTGAAAGAAAGACAATACCATTTTTATAACAGTATTATGGTTCTTTATGCAACGTGTTACCAACCTAGAATAATTCTTAGTTCTACAGCTATATACTTGGAACATTTTTAAAATTGATAGCACTGTTGTTATTGTGGTAGCTACTGTAACGGTCTTGGCAGTATCAAGAAATTATATGGATTTGGGCTCCACATATTGTGTTGCCAGGATCTGTTTTATTCACATTATAGGAGATTATTTTTATTGTTGTCTTGGTGCAAAATATGCACTACTACCGCTCAGAGAAAGCGGAGTTAATGAAAAATATTATTCTTTGTCTCTTCAATTTCTTTGAGGCTTTATCAAAATCTTGTTGTTTGCTAATGCCCTTTGAACATTTTTGACTACTCTTATGTTTGAGTCCAGAGATACAGTTTTTATTTTATCATATTGCAACTGCCTTTCAACTATGTGGCACCTTCTTTGGAGAGTAATCACAGTCTTGATAATCAACTAGCATCAAGAAACCGAGAAAAGGTGAGCATATGTCTAATGTCTACAGACCTGTTAATAGATCAGATTGCTTTAGAGATTCATTATTCATGATGAAAGAATTATGCAATATCTTGATGCTAATGTATGAGAGGGATTTTTAATGAATTAAAATGAATTCTGCACGTACCGTTACATGATATATGTTCAATTAGAATAATAAGGGAATCAAACATGAGATTTTAGCATACCTCAAGTACATCAAAAAATACTACTGATAGAACAATCGCCCATGGCATGTCCATTAATTTCTCGGAGGGATCATGACGAACAACTCTGCAGATAATCAATAGAATTTCCATGCAAGTGCGGTTAATGCAATTCTCATGCTTTGCCTAATTACATAAAACAAAAGAGGTATTGCTGTGACTTGGAAAGATGTACTTGCAGTTTTGACAAATTACAGCTCAAGGGAGGTAAAAGGATTGGAAAAGGATGTACATTATGAAGATATAAAGAGTAATCCACAATTAAGATTCAACAAGATGCAAGAAGGCGCAAACAGAATTTTCGTTATTTCTAAAGCGGTTCCAAACTGGAAGTCATAGTGTTCTACATCTATCATTTATGTCCTTGATTTCAAGTGACATAATTTTCTTTAGCGAGGACAGGCTATTGCAAGCTCTAGGCTCTCGGGGAAATCATTAATTTGGGTTTATTGTTCGTGGCGTGGTGGCATTTCTTGCCACACAAACTGCAATTCCTTCTATCCTCGTAGATGCACTGACAAGGATGGGATTTCATATAACTCTCAGCAGCCTTAGTATATTCACCCGTACCGTTGCAGAAGGGACATCCTATTGATAGCGGTTCTAGATGGCCAGTTTTTTGACAAATGATACACCCATTATGATTTAGAATAACATCCATCTACATTCTAATAGAAGAAATAGATAGAATATAAGGGTAGCGAGAGAATATTCTGAATATACTGTATATATCTGAGAAAAAAATAATACCAAAATCCTAGACGGACAGTATAACCAAGTTCTGCTAACGAGATCATCTCTAGAAGCAAAGTTCTCGCTGTGTATCATATTCACAACAAAGGTGGGTCTTTCTCTATAATCATATTCTCCTCACTCTGAACCGGGTCGCACACATTGCTATTGTTATTGAAACTTTCATCATCAACAGAATTTGCATAATTATTGATGCTGATAACAAACAGTTGAATAATTTTTTGTAGTCAGTTAGGTCAGTATTACTTTTCTTCAGATTAATTACAAATGCAAGTGACCAGAATTTGAATGAGTGCATAATTAGAATTATTATAAAAATTAATACCCCTGCGTTAACACAGGGGCTAATCTATCCCACCATCAGAAGTCTCTGCTCTCGTTACGCTCTAGGAAAGGTCCCATAAATCGATTGTCCGTCAATTATACTTATGATCTCTAGTTGTCCTGGATCTGTTATCGTAGTTTCATCAATATCAATGTCTTCTAGAGCCAAAGTTTGGCCTCTAACCGTTAGTGTCATGGGAACATCCTCTATGACGGGGGCAGGACTATTGTTGAGGAAGATGTTGCCTGTTATACTTGAGCTAACTGCATTAGTCTCATTACCCGCTGTCGCTTCAAAACGATGAGGATCGCCCTCCCTAATGGTAACATTATGAAATGATGATCCATCAATTGCGGATAGATACATTTCTGTAAAAAAACTTTCAATTCCACTATCATTTGCAAATACCCTAGATCGCCCAGTCACAATATAACCATTACCATCAGCTGGCGTGACAGCATTCCCACCAGTGCCAGGGGTAGGTAGAGTAGTGCCTATGAATCCTCGCAAGGGATCAGTGTTTACTGGTGCAAGCACATAGGTCGCGGGATCAGGTATCTCCGTTGTGGTAGTAGCTGGAGGTGTTGTGGTAGTAGCTGGAGGTGTCTCCTCTTCCTCAACAACTAAATCTCCATCTTCTTCTTCCGCTTCCTCGGTATCTTCTTCCAAAAGGGGAAGATTGAACTGTCCAAAGGCTTCTTGTATGATTGTTCCACCAAATCCAAGACTAGCAGGCAACAATAAGAGAACAGCCAAGCTCATGGCAGCAATTGATGCCTTGCGCTTATCTCCTAAAAAAGCAAACTGATCTGTCATTGTAACGACAAACATAAAATCGCTTATATAAATTTCGCTAAAGTACTCTAGTTATATTCCTTCGTATGTTTTTTCAGTAAGATATTACAGGCATACGATTTTCGCCACAACTTTGGCGTATGACTAAAGGACACTAATTTCCTAAAAGGGCCTTCCTGCTGCAGTGTATACATTTACAGGAGAGACTTGCAACTACAGCTATGGCACTTAGAGAAATTGTTTGCATGTGAGCAATTAATCGCTCTGTCTAAAGATGAGAGGGTTTCTGATATCTGCTCTTGCAGAGACAAGGGTGATTAGATTTTGTAGTTTTATTTTTTCTATCATAGAGTCAAGCGACTGCATTGATCCAAAAATTTCTACAGATTCATTATATTCTCTTGGCTCATCCTTCATTCTACCGTATTTACAGGAACCAAAAAGCACAAGCAGTCAGCAGTACAGAAGTACAGTAAAAGATATCTGTGTTTTTTACTTCTTTTTTTGATAACTTTGGACAATGGGAGGGTGAATTGATTCAACATGATTCAACTGCTGGTCTTCTTGGCCATGCCTCTAGCGATCTACTCTGGCATTTCCATTGTGCTTCTTGCCAATAGACTATTGCCCCTTGCTATCAATTTCGAATATAGCAAGATAGTATTTGTATCAATGTCCTTATATCGTAGAAATTCTTGTATAGTTGCTCCATTTCAATTGTGTCAAAATTTTCTGCTATCCAGATTTTTTTAATGCTCCCTAATTGCATAAGTGTCAACACCTACTATATCTATATCAAATGAAAGATACGGAGGGCAGAGACATTTCCACGGATTGCACCACAAAAAGACAGCAATAACTTTTTTTACGAATCAGAGTGAAACATATTTGAACTAAAACTATGAACATAATTGATCAATTCGTAAATTAACAACGCAATTGCATCTTGGAGAAGATTACATACATGCACCCTGATGATCTAAAAGCAGTATGGATTTGTCACGAATGTCATAAGGTATTTGTTTTTCACAGCGATATTGACGATCATAAGAGTTTAAGTGGGCATGCGATGATTGAAAAAGTGACACTGATTTCACCAGAGACCTTTGCATAAAGAATCTTATAATGCATGGCAACTGCAAGCCCTTCATTTTTATGATTCCTGGTTTTGAATACCTAGCAGACTTCAATATATAATGGCCAAAATAAAATCATGCTGTTACTCTCGTCGAGATCTCTAGCGAGTACAATTACATTTTCGGTATCAGCTTCTGTAGAATAGACTTCGCGCAACAAGAAAAGGTCTAAACTAGGATAATATCTCTAAATATTGTTCTTCTCAGATGTAGCCTCACATCTCTCTATGAGTGCTTTGAAATGAAAAATAATTGCTTGTGAGTCACGGTGTCATTTTATGCTATCATGCGATGCTGTATGACTTCTTGAACTTTTCAAAGTATGCTTATCTAATTCTCCCTTTGCCTCCTTTAGTGATAATTTTCTCGCTGTAACAAAATCAAAGAAAAATAGCCTAAGCAATAGACTTTAATTCTGTTGCTTATTGCAGAACCTACTTATTGAAGCCTTTCTCAAATTCCCTAATTGAAAAATCATTAAGAAAGTTTTAATATAATACAAGTAAATAACTGCAAGTACTGAGCATAACTCCATAGGAGTTAAATATCATTTTAAGTTTTTACCTCCTCACGATGAAAAAATACTGTGACAATTGCTTAAGAGAATTATCAAAGTTTTCATTTCTAAATCATGACAAAAAGAAAATCTATCGATACAATAGTGCAATGCTTTGTCATACTTGCTTTGAAGAGATAAGTTCTCGAAGCCAACAGTTAGAGTAGGGATCAAATAAAAGCAAGGTTTTGTTTCCGTTCGAGTTTTGATTTTTCTTGAAGAGCAGAGTACCTTTCGTTGGTCTTCTTTTAGGATTCACTGGTGCATAAGAGAGCAGTGTATTAATGATGAAATAAAAGTGCAACAATATTATAATTATTGTCCTCGCAATTAATTTCTTATAGGTTTCTATTAGCGATTTTTCCTTTCTTTGGAGTTCTTGTCCCTTGTTGTGTTAGCGAGCATTGCTAATGAAGCCTTTGTAGCAGAAGTACTCTTCGTATCTGTCTTCACCAATTATGAATCGAGTAATTTTGCTGCCACGTCTAGACGTATATACATTATATTTTCTTTTTATTTCGACAAAAATTCAGCATCGTAGTAATATTATTCTCTAACAGAAAGACAAAAGGATTAAAGCATATTTTCACTCAGAGGTTGCATGAACGGTATTTCGTTGCTCTTGAATTTACCGTTAATTGCCTTTTTGACGTTAGAAATGACTACGGCATCATTCCTCTTATCATCTATAACATTTGAATCCGCTTTTGCACAAACAGAGGTATCGACAGAAGTTGGTGGAAATAACACCTTGAGTAATAATACTATAATTTACAGTTATAACATATACAGCAATAACAACACTCAAGAGGTGTCAACAAGATTACACAATAGTTCTGTCGCCTATTATGATAACACAACAGGATATCTTGTCTACCCTGAACCAAGCAACAATGCTCAACAGCAAGAACGACTACCCGCAGTAATCATGATACATGAATGGTTTGGGCTAAATGAACACATAAAGAGTCAAGCAGATCTTTTAGCAAATGAAGGATATGCAGTACTGGCAGTTGACTTGTATAGGGGTGAGGTTGCGATTGACTCTGACCGTGCAAGGGAGTTGGCATCTTCAGTTAGAAGCAATTCTGCTTCTGCAATAGACAACTTGCAATCTGCAGTGAGTTATCTTAAATCACTTGAAATTGTAGACGATAGTAAGGTAGCTTCTTTAGGATGGTGTTTTGGTGGGGATTGGTCCCTACAGCTTGCACTAAATAGCTCCGAGAATCCTCTGGCTGCTACTATCGTTTATTATGGGCGCCCTGTAACAGACACAGCTTCACTTTCTAGTATCAGTTGGCCGATACTTGGTATTTTCGGTGACCAAGATCAAGCGATTCCAGTTGAATCAGTAAAACAATTTGCATCAGCATTAAATGCATCAAGTATTACAAATGAGATTTATCTATATGAGAATGTAGGACACGCATTTGCAAATCCTTCAGGCGACAATTATGCTTCAAAAGAGACAGCTGATGCTTGGCAAAAGACAATTGGATTTCTAAGGACGCATCTTTAGAAATTGCTTTCACGCATTTAAGTAAAAATAAAAGTAAAAAACAAAAGGTAAGACCTCCTTCAATCATAAGCTGCTGTTATCACTATGCATTTTTCCCGGGTAAAAGGCATAGACGTGGGTTTCGATGTTCAAATCATGTGATGCTCCCTTCATCTTCTAGTTCTCCCTTTTTTATCTAATCTCAAAGGAAGAATAGTGCATTCGTGAAATGTTAATAGAGAAGAGAACAATGTGCTAGGACAACGATAGATTACATAGGAAATAAACAGCTTAATTGATCTAATTCAAGGCCTAAAGTAGCAAGTCAGAGTGGACAATTCTGTAATATAAAAGAATAACCCGTTTAACTATGATATTAAATGAAAAGAATAAAAATTAAAAAAAGAAGTTTGTCGAAGGGACTAACCTTCTTCCCAGCCCTTTGTGAATAGGCCTGACTTCTTCAGTGGGATTGGTTGTCCGGGCGTGTAATCCATCGGCCTCATCCAGAATATTGCCTTAGTAGGGCAAACTCCAATACATGCTCCGTCAGAGATGCATCTTTCTGGATAGAACACGAAGGCTTTACCTCTCTTCCATCCTTCGACTGGTTTTACTCTGAGCACATCTGGACCGAGGGAAGTGCAAATCTCTACACAGAGCGCACAGCCGATGCAGTGTTGTTCGCTAATATCAGGAAGTATTGCGACTGGCATCTAATTCACTCATCAACAATCCATTCTGAAACTATTTAAACACTACGCCTTTTTTATAACAGCGATATAATTCTATTATGTGCAGGAGAGAGGGTATTAGCGCAGTACTACCAACGGTGAACTATAATTGGTCACAGGCTTTTTCTCAGAACTGTAGTAGTGGCGCGTTATAGATTTTCCTCTCCCCTAGCGCAGAATCTAGATCTTTTATCCATCCTGCTCACGATTTTCGGTAATATATTTAGTTCTTTGATAAGTGCACGAGTGTTGATTCATCGATATTGTAGTAGTCTGCCGCACCTGCTTTTTTTGATTCTCCTTGTTCTAAAGATAGTTTAGATGGTCTTGGTATTATACCCTTTTCCATCATCTCAAGTTTCAGATCACGCTTACATTGTGTCAGGAATAACTTTGCATAGTATTCACGCTTTTGTTCTATAAACCTCTTTACATGTTTGATGTTTCTGTATCCAAGATGCTTCTCCCTCAATTCATCGGGAATAGGTCTGCCGCCAATTTCTTTCTCAAGCTGCTTTATTACTATCTCTGCTGCTTTTTTGGCAGCTTCTTCAGGCGTTGTTGTTTTAACCTCTTCTTTTTCTTTTTCCTCTTCTTCCTCCGCCATCCCAATTAGTTCCACAAGGAGGAAAGCTATAAACGTTCTTGAATTAGAGAATCAAGCAATGAACTTGGTTTCTCAGTTAGCCTGAGTGTATCAAACTTTAGACTTCTTCCCATAGACAGGTAATTGGTTTATACAGCAGAGGTTATCAAACTTACAGATTATGAATAAAAGTTGTAATCCTTGAATTATACGACTATATAGCTATTGCATCGATAGCAATATCATGCACATGCTCCAAGTTGCATTCGATGACACGGACTCGCGTGGGGGTAGGTGCACAACTCACCTTGCATTTAAGATAGTAGAACATCTAAAGAAGAAGCAACTAGCACAGCTTGTCGACTTTCCATTATTGATTAGGCTTAATCCCAATATCCCTTGGAAGACTAGAGGAAATGGTGCAGTTTGCTTGCGGTTAAAAGTGCAGGATACAGAGAAAATCATCGGCTATATAAGACAAGTAGTGGAAGAAGGCTCCGCCATAGGCAGCGGAGCTAACCCCGCAATCGCATTCCTTGAAAGAGACAGGGTGCCTGTTAAGCTTCGAGAGTTTAGCGCCCTTGCAATGTGCGATATAATAAGTAGACAGATGTCAGAAAAGGTGGCCAAAGCCACAGGGGTTCAATACTTTACCTTTGGCAACGGGCAAGGGCTTGTTGGCTCTCTTGGGGCTATGGGTTGTCTGCTTGATGGCGATCATACTTTTGAGTTAATTGCGTACAGAAAGCAGAAAAACTGGGGCAGCCTGCGTATAGTAGATAAGCAGAGTGTCATCAAGTTTAGCAGAGACACCTATCCTCACACTTTCAACAATTATGACCCAAACCAGGGGCGTATTTTGATTGCACCACATAGTCCAGACCCAGTCTTCTTTGGCATAAGGGGAGAGAGCCCCGATATATTGGAGTCGGCGATCCCTGTGTTGCATCCAAAGGAAGAACTAGACGGGTGGACTGTTTTTCGATCAAATCAAGGAACAAACATGCACCTACAAAATGAAATCAGAATTGCCACTGTCAGGGCATACACAGCCGGATATGTAAGGTGCAAGGTTAGCAGCAAGCCATGTGCAATTGAAGGTGGTCATGTCATTTTTACGGTCAAGCAGAATGGCGCCGAAATGCCTGCAGCGGTCTATGAACCAACAGGACTCGCAAAGGTAGCAACGGGGCTTGAAGAAGGAGATGTCATTGAAATTGGTGTCGGGGTCAGAAAGGGAACTACCAAGCACCCTAAAATTCTAAATGTGGAGTATTTGTGTGTGGTCAAGCTTACGCCCGTTTATGAAATATTGAACCCACTTTGCAGAATATGTGGCAAGCGTATGAAGTCAGAAGGCAAAAATAAAGGTCATCAATGCGACAGGTGCAAACACAAAGACCGCAATACAAAAAAGATTCTGATATCACATGAGCGTACAATCAAAACAGGGTTATACATTCCAACACCAAAAGCACACAGGCATTTGACAAAGCCGCTACAGAGGTACGGCATTGAAAAGACAAAAGTCCTCTTTGAAAAAAGTAGTAGCGAGGGGTTGATTTGAACTTACGGCCACCTGCAATTTTGCAAAAGCGGAAACCGCTCTGCGGGTTATGAGCCCGCCGGGATAACCTGGCTTCCCCAC
Source organism: Nitrososphaera sp. (assembly GCA_036566425.1). Lineage (GTDB taxonomy): Archaea > Thermoproteota > Nitrososphaeria > Nitrososphaerales > Nitrososphaeraceae > Nitrososphaera. Next base: position 38,731 of record DATCWI010000086.1, on the reverse strand, counting down.
CTCGCTGACAGCATGTTGACACAAGGGGAATATATCTCTGTCTGTACTGCATGCTCGGGAAAAGAATACACATAACAAAGAGTATCGTAATTTTTTCAGTATATTAAAAACACTTAGGATATCATATGCAAAGTAATCAACTACAAGACATCAGACATCTCTCCTATGTAACAGCGATTTGCCAATCCAAAATAGTAGCAACTAACACTGCCTTGTTCTGTTCAATTATCGGGCATGCAGCGGTGCCTACTCTCTCTTTGGGCAGGAGAGGATTCGCTTGTTATTGAATCTTAAATGGCTAGATTTATTTCCGTCGCTGCTCATTATCAAACGGACATGAACGCCAAATCACTCAGTGACATTGATTTTGAGAAGCGCAATGGTTTTCTGCCTGTGGTGGTACAGGATAAAAAAACTAAGGACATTCTGATGCTAGCGTATGCCAATAAGGAAGCCCTTGCCAACACCATCAAGACAGGAAATGCGTGGTTCTGGAGCACTTCACGCAACAAATTGTGGATGAAAGGTGAGGAATCTGGCAATGTCCAGCCAGTGTCAAAAATATTAGTAGACTGTGACTCAGATTCTATCTTGTATATTGTGAATTCAGATAAGCCAGCGTGCCATACGGGCAATAGATCCTGTTTCCACAATTTATTAACATAGCCAGCAAATATAGCAATTTTTTATATATATCCCACTTTTGCTAGAATGTACACATGATTATTGCTGTTTAGTATTACAAAACATGATGAGCAAAAAATTTAGTAAAACTAAAATGATGCTTAGAGAAGTTTTAATCATATACTAATCGAAGAGGAGAGTAGAAAACATGGGAAGTATCAAGTCGCTAAAGTGCAGAGAATGTCTCAAAGAATATGAGCCACAATTTCGCTATGTATGTGAAGAGTGCTTTGGCCCTCTAGATGTCACATACGAGGAATTATCTATAACTAAAAGCACTTTTGAATTAAGGGAAAAGACATACTGGCGCTATTTTGAGCTTCTGCCAATTGCAAATAAAAGCAATATTGTAAGCCTGAATGCAGGTCTAACACCACTGCAGCATGCAGACAGGCTAGGAAACAGGCTCGGGTTGAAAAGTTTGTATATCAAGAATGACTCGGTTAACCCAACGTTTTCATTCAAGGACAGGCCTGCGGGCGTCGCAGTTTCAAGAGCCAAAGAGACAAGATTAAAGGCAGTTGGTTGTGCGTCTACGGGCAACCTAGCAGCTGCAACCGCTGCTCACGCAGCCAAGGCGGGCATGTCATGCTATATCTTTGCACCGTCTGACATCGAGCATGTCAAGATCGCTCAAGCGCTTTCATATGGTGCAGAATTTGTTGCGGTCGAAGGCACCTATGATGATGCCAATAGGATCGCTTCAAGGATAGGAGATAAGAAAGGCATAGGTGTTGTCAATATTAACATGAGGCCGTACTATGTAGAGGGATCAAAAACGCTTGCTTTTGAGGTTGCAGAACAGATGGACTGGCAAGTACCAGAGAGTCTAATAATCCCAGTAGGAAGTGGTGCTATGCTCAACGCCATATGCAAAGGTTTTGAAGAACTTCACTCACTTGGTCTGATCGACAGTCCCAAAAATATGAAGGTAGTTGCAGCGCAACCGCGCGGCTGTGCGCCTATCGTCAATGCATTCAAACACAACAGTGACGAGGTGATCCCTATCGAGCGGCCAGAGACGATTGCTAAAAGCTTGGCAATAGGGGATCCTGGCGATGGCATGTATGTTTTAAAAAGGCTAAAGCAGTACAATGGCCTTGCAGAAGAGGCAAGCGATCAGGAGATCGCAGACAGCATTATGCTACTTGCCCAGACAGAGGGAATTTTTACAGAACCTGCAGGGGGAGTATCGGTTGCAGTACTCAGGAAGTTAGTGGAAGAAAACAAGATAGAGAAGGATGAGCGAATCGTCTGCTATGTGACGGGCAATGGTTTGAAAGCTACAGAAGCGGTTATAGGTCTGTTGCCAAAACTAAATGCTATCAAGCCTGATGCAGCAGAAGTTTCAGCAATTATGAGGGGATAATAATAGTGGCAAAGGTCGAATTTGTAGTTCCTTCAGTATTGAACAGAGGACAGGGGGAGAAAAAGATCTCGATTCAAGCTTCCGACATGCAGGACGCTTTTGCAAAAGTTTCAGAGCAAATGGGCGATGACTTTAGGCGAAGAGTGTTTGATCATAATGGCAAACCAAGATCACTTATCAACATCTACATTAATGGCAAAAATGTCCGCTTTAGTGGCGTAACATCTTCCCTACTAAAGGATGGTGATTCTATCTACATCCTGCCTGCTGTGGCAGGAGGCGCCGAGTTGACAAGTGAAGAGCTTCAACGCTACTCTAGGCAAGTAATGCTCGAAGAGATCGGCTTTGAGGGAATGGAAAAAATAAGGAATGCAGAGGTATGTGTAGTAGGAGCAGGCGGCATAGGAAACCCCGTTGCTACACAGCTAGTGGCGATGGGGGTTGGTAAAGTACGTATCATTGACAGAGATGTTATTGAAGTTACCAATCTACACAGACAGCATCTATACACTGACGACGACATTGGCCGCGTCAAGGTAGAGGCTGCTGCAGAGCGTCTGGGTAAACTAAACCCTACAGTCAAGGTGGAGCCAGTTCCAACATCTGTAACCAAATATACTGCAGAAAGCCTCATCAAAGATTTTGATATTGTCATTGACGCATTAGATAGCGTCGACGCTAGATATGCTCTCAATGATGCATGTATCAAGCACAATATTCCACTGATCTACGCGGGGGCGCTTGGCATGGTAGGCTCCGTATGCACAATTCTCCCAAACAAGACTGCATGCCTGCGCTGTATGTTTCCAGAGTTAAATGAAGAGGAAATGCCTGCGTGTAGCACTGAAGGTGTGCATCCGTCCATACTGTATCTAGTCGCAGGCATACAGGTATCAGAAACAATCAAGATAATCATAGGCAGAGAACCGACACTGGCAAACAACCTGCTCTACATCGATCTGAATGAGCTATCATTTGAGCGCATACAAATGTTCCGCCAAGAAGAGTGTCCATCATGTGGAATTGGGCGGAAGGAAAGTAAGACGTCAGATGATGAGCTGATAATTGAAGAGTTGTGCGGAAGGGATAGGGGCAAGCGTACATGGACAGTCACCCCTACAGAGCCTACACCCGTCAACCTGAACTCAATGATCAAGAATGCGGAATCACTTGGCTACAAGGTTAAGACAAGGGGGAACCTCGGCATAACTGCAGTCGATTCAGGCAGGATGTCTGTAAGTTTTCTCTCAAGTGGCGCTGCTACAATCGTTGGCGCAAAGGACAAAGAGGATGCCCTCAAGCTCTACAAGACATTTATAGAGCACCCTTAGCCACCCATAAACTCCATCATGCTTGATTGGGTTTTCTTTTCTTCCTTGAAGATCAATTTTAGTTCTAAGGCTATTGATTCAACTCTGCTGCGCAGATAATCGTTAATTTTGTATTGCTTGCACATATCAATTGCAATGCCAAGATATTTTTCAACGGCTCCCCTCGTCACCGTTTGGATCAATGCAGAGCCACATTCAATGCACTTACCCATCAAGGGCATTCTACGGAACTTAGCACCACAGGTTGTACAGCGAAAGGTCTGCGAAGAATAGGATCTCATGTTCCCGATTATATCGGGAAGAATGTGTGTAGTAAGCACCATTGCGGCAACTTCATTAGCGTCCACTGCGTTTATCAATTTTGCAGTATCAAATTGCATTTTCAGCTTCTCTTCCATAGTGTTAAGAGTAGAGTAGGCGCTTCTCTGTGCCTTTGTCACGAGTGTATTAGTTAAATGAGTAAAGCCATAGTCATAGAACTGACGTACATCACCTATTCTATTCTTGACTGTCTCTGTCATGCCAGCTACGTCGGCGGCCTTGGCCTGCTTCCATGTAGATTCATAGAATTCAAGCGAGTATGTGTTTGCAATATCTACGTTGTGTGCCTGACGCTGAACCTCATGTGGTAGTACAACAGGCTGTATAAGTAACGGCGCGTCCATTAGCCCACCTATCTTGTCTGGTAAAAAGTCATAAGAGAAGTTCAAAAATGCATCCATTATGAGCATCACAGAGTCAGCATCGCCATCACAGTCTCGGCGCTTGGCAGAGTGCCATATTGGCGATGCCAAACAAACCTGTGAATCAGCAAAGCCAATTATCCTTCCCACAATGCCTACTGAGGTATGTGGTGCGAGACCCACAATCAAATGACCAACAAGGCCATCAAGTGAAGACAAGCCATAAAAAGGCTCTAAGTCATATAATTTAACAAGTTCTTCATCAACGTACTTTGCTGTATTCACAAGGTGTTTTGCGGACTCACGAGGGATTATTACATCCTGCATCATCAACTCCACAATCTGATCTGGAGAAGTTAACTCTCTCCCAAGATAATCATGTGTATATCCAAGCTCTCTTAATTTGTCAATACTGACAGATATCCATGCAGGCTTAAAGTGAGTTAGTGGCTCATTGGTTGCATCAAATCGGATGGTCCCATCCTTGAAGGCATGGAGTCCATGCTTTTGGCGCAAAATTCCTTTTTCCAAGGGCTCTGCGGATCTATGTGTGCTCATAAGCGACTTGACGCCCTTGAAGGGTTCTTGCGGATCTATACCCAGTTTTCTCTTTGCCTGCTCTAATGCAAACTTGAGTGGAAAGTTGACTGAGGAGTAAGTTCGGCCCTCTTTTCCACAACGCACGCATTTTTCACCCTCTTCAACCTCCTTTCTGCATACAACGCACAGGTTGCGCAGCATTGCCCAAGCGCCACACACTCTACAATGTGTGCCAATAGACGGCAACCTACATTTATCGCAATATCTGTTCGCTATTTGAGTATAGAAGGAGTCTTCTTTACAAGCCTTCAGGATGTCACGAGTTGGGCCACCTTTTGGTCCAATTGGAAAGAGGACATGTACTGGTGGCTTCATCTTGCGCTCAGCCGCCTTTTCTGGCCTGCCGACTCTCACAGCAATAGCAGAGGAAAACTTGGGCATTACGAGAATACCAGATGTCTTATTGACAAATTCAATAGCATTCTCAGATTCAACAGTAGGAGGCCCGTCTAGAAGCCTTCTCAACGAAGTTGTTTGATTGTTGTCGTCAATGCAGATTTGGTCATGTGTTATAGAATGAATTACACCTAATCGCTCCAAGATATCCTTTAACTTAGTATCAAAAGACAATGTCATATCATCAGATAGTCTGTCTTTTAGGTACAAAACTTCCTCAACGGTTAAGGAGTCCCAGTAGAATGAATATCGGGGATGCAGTGCCAATCCAAGCTTTTTGCTGATTTCAAATGCTTCGTCAACTGACGGTACAATAAGCGAGCTTTCAGCCATCTGGATTAGCCTCTTCCTATCAATATCAGATGACTGGATTGTGAGTAGTTTTGAGCGCAGTTGCTGTACCCATATTTCTTCTACAAAGCTTGCAGGTGGCAGCTGGGCGTTATTTTCAAGAAAGTCCCCGTAGCTTATCAGCATATCTCCAAGATACAAGATCTTGCTGACATGGGAACGGATTCTTTCGGCCTGTTCTACTGTGGTCACTTGTATCACTTTGCCATCATCCAACCTGACGATTGGCGGTTCAATAGTATCGACAAGTGCTATAGTAGATGCCTTTCCAGGCATATCCATTTTGATCTGGGTGCCAACTACAATTGCATAGTTGAGTAGAGCTGGAACTGCTGGATGTATCCCTACAGTTGCAAAGCCAGTGTTATAGCAGCGACCATAACGTAAGCGAAATCCGCCTATTTTTTTTGCCATAGAAAGTACTGGCCTGCCAGTAATGACCTCTGACATCCTATGATGTGCGGCATCGTCATTGCCCGTCTGAATTGCTCCTTTGAGTTCTTTCAGCCAGTTCCAACCATCCAAATTTAGGGTCTCAACTAACTTCAATAGTTTCCTACTTCTGCCGATGAGTCCATCATTCATGACTCTAAGCGTGCCTCCGCGAACTCTATCAGTAGCGATCCGACGCATGTTCTTATGCCCAACTACTTCTACAGGATCAGTGTCAACGCCGTCTAATTCTACTGGCAAGTTTGAAATACATCTCACTACGTCCTCGTCAAGGACTTTGAACTGGAAGCCCATAACTTCGCGTTCATAGATCCTGAGCTCTTCAACGAACCTGCCGGTTTCATCATCGAATGAATTTGCTATATACTTGTCAAGACCTGCGACTTTTCTTGCATGATCAGCAATGAGCATCGTTAGTGCAGCTTCTGTGCCACCCGCTGATCTAATAGGTCCAGCAAAAGACACCGACAAGTATCGGGAGCCATCGATGTTGCTCTTGATCGTGACATCTGATATTCCCTGTAGAGGAGCAACAGTCACACCTTCTGTGACTACAGCTAGAGAAACCCTGACTGCATTATCAAGTCGAGTTTTCAGATCGCCTGAACCATATTCGCCGGCTGCAATTTCTTCCGCTATTTTTAATGCTGCTTTTTCCTTAGTTGTCTGTGATAGAAGAGCACGCAGTCTGTCTGCAATATCTATGTTATGCATTTTTGCAACTCTATCTGCTAAGTCATACGCAATCTTGGGCTCGATGATATCCGCTGCATCAATCCCACGTCGTCGAGCATTAAGTGCATGTTGGTAGCCCTTGTTGACGCTCTTTAGGATATCCTGTTGATATTGCCAATAAAATGCAGGCATGCGGACATCCTTTAGATGGGTTTCAGCTTCCTCTAATATCATATTTCATCGTATCCTAATCGCTTTGACTATTGACGAAAATTTTTCCTGCCAATTGCCCTCCTTTTCTATCATGGTACCAATAACAATAATGTCAGCTCCTGCCTTGGCTACCTGACCTGCAATTTCTGGTGATTTTATGCCGCCACCAACGATGATGGTACCGTCGTAGTGCTTTCTTACCATTGCTACCATTTCTGATGGAACATGTTCAACTGCACCAGAACCCGCTTCCAAATACACAAATCGCATGCCCATATATTGAGCCGCAAGGGAATACATTACAGCAAGATTGGGTTTATGAAATGGGATTCCCCTGGCTCTACCCACAAACCAAGCGGCCGTTCCCTCACCGACTATAATATAGGCTGTCGGTAACGGCTCTATTGCATATTTCTTGACTGCCAACGCGCCCAATGCTTGGGCTTCAGTAATAAAATATGTATTCTCTGAGTTGAGAAGCGAGCTAAATAAGATGGCATCAGCTTTTGGTGATACACCTGTGACGTTTCCTGGAAACAATATCACAGGAACGTTAATCGTCGATTTTATTTCACTGACAATTCTAGTTAGCTCCAATTGGTCAACCACAGAGGACCCGCCAACAAGAATTGCAGAGGCTCCTCTTTCCTCCACTATTTTTGCAATTGATGCAGCATCTGTGGAGTTTTCAGAATCGATTAGTGGAAGGCAAATTGTTCCGTGATTCTTTATCTCATCTTGAAGATATTTTTCGACCTTTCCTACAGTCACTTCCTCTTAAAGGGGTATATACCGTTTTAAGTTTGACGCTACTACTAAAATTCTAATATAGCCCGCAGCAATACAAATGTGTATAGCCGTCATGGTCGAGCCGATCTCTAATTCTAGCACGCTTTATACCCAAATTGTTGCAAATTCTATATTTACACCGCGACAGCTTTCAATAATCTTGAATCAACTGAAAGGAGCTGGCAAGCCCGAAGATATCAGCCCAGGTGCCTACTATAGACAAGTTAAACAATGTAGAAAAAAAGTCAAATCGCTTCTATACAGTATTGTGCTTCTACAATCAACAGGGATAGTCAAAGGAGAGACGTCAGTGACACTAAGTAGGCTAGCAGAGCAATTAGCCGTGATATTCTCTGTGGACAATAGTAGTGATGTTGTGCTTAAAACTGATAACAAAGACGTGATGTATGTGATAGATGAAGTGATAAAAAGAATATCCGCAGTGTAAAATAACCTTACTCTAAAGTATTAAATCACGGTATTCGTTAGTATTACCGTGATATGATAACCGGCCTGAGCTTCTCAGACAGTAATCTTGTGATACTAGGGGTCTTTGCTTTTCTAGGAGGACTGGCAGGTATGATGTTATATACCAGGTTTAAGGCAATATCTGAAGAAAGCAAGTACAAGACCAACGAAGTAGTTGTTGAAGCAATAGTTCTCGAATATACCCATAAATTGCGTGATTACAACAAAGCAATCTCAGAGCTTCAGGCAAGGATTGATATACTTGAAGATAGAGTCCAGTCACAAAGAACAACATCACAGCAGTCGTCACAGATACAACCTCACGTAACATCCGTGAGTGAGCCTGTAACAATCACACAACATCAAAAAATCGAGAATGAAGTTAACAGTACAACTGATTATATACTCAAGTTGCTAGCTGAAAGACCGAGATCTTCAAGAGAAGTTCAACTTGCTATAGGAAGGACCAGAGAACACACCGCTCGCCTGATGAAGAAACTTCACGACCTAGGCCTGGTTAGTAGAGATATCAACACCAAACCTTTTCGCTATAATATCACAGAGGCAGGTCAGGAGATGCTGAAGAAGAAGGAGAAGGAGAAGATGGTTGGGGCTGCATCGGTTGTTGTCTAGCCATCTTGTAGATCCACTCTTTTCCCTGTCGGGTTCTTATCAGTCGGCCGCGTTCAGTATACCTTGAAAGATAGGTTGAGATAATGCTTAGTTTAATGGGCTCGTTGTACTGATCCTCATATAGTTCGAGGATATCAGTGGAAGTAAACCCACCATACGGGAATTTACCTTCAACAAGATTCCATATCTTGTCGCCGACTGAGGCAGGAGTTGATCTATTGCTTCCATAAATCTCCCTTTCATTATTCTCGTTTGGCTCAATATTTATGAGATCCATGAACTCAACGATTTTCATTATTTTTTCTTTTGATATATTACCCTCTAGTGAAAGGTTATACTTGCTTCCTTCCGCATCTTCCAGTTCTATCTTGAATCGCTTCTTTCCAGAGTTCATACGAGTAAGAGTAACTTAACATGTTAAGGTCTTAACACTTAACATGAGCTATGCCAATATTGATAACAAACAGGTTAGCTGATGTTAACTGTATATGAGAGAGAGGTATTTTTAGTTAACAACTCCTTGTAGTTAACCATTCTAGTTGTAATAAATTACAAGATATCTGTTCCAGTGGAAATAAAGGGGTTCGATGAAGGCTGTTAACAGCATCAACGTCGACGTTAACGCTCCAGTGGAAATAAAGGGGTCGATTTTAAGTATTTTTCAAATCTATGTTCTAATACTGATAACATAGTTAACCAAACAAAAATACGCTTATAGACTGCCACCCCTTCTTTTCTTCTGCAGCTCTTTCTCTTACTCTACATTAACCCTTATTCTAAAAATGATAGAATAGTTAATTAAAATTGATTTTGCAGTTTAAAAATGACTTGTTAACATAAGTGTTAAGAGAAAGTTAACAAACTTTTGTCGTGGAAAAGAAAAACTGGGGGCGGCGGGTTAAAATTACATACAGAAGATGGAGGAGTAGCAGATAATAATTGAGTTCTGACATCGATAATATCTTTGCCAAAGCGGCAAGTGGTGGCTCGCTTGTTAAAAATCGCCAAGCTTTGACTATTGACTATGTTCCTGAAAAGCTGCCCTTCCGAGATGAAGAGACCAAGGCACTTGCCCAAGTGTTATCTACAATTTTTAAAGGTGCTAGGCCGTCAAACCTTCTTCTGTTTGGCAAGCCTGGTACTGGAAAGACTGCAGCAGCAAGAAGCGTTGTAGATAGGCTAGCAAAGAAAGCAGGTGAGCTCAAAACCGATGTCACGGTTCTTTTTGTAAATGCGAAGATTGCAGGAGGTAGTGCCTATAAGGTAATTTTTGAAATTGCAGAAGAGCTTGGAATCAATAAGGAGCAGGAAAAACAGGTGCACTTCACTGGCCTGTCAATGGGTGAAGCAACAGATAGGGTTTTGAACTTCATACAAAAGAGAAAACTTAACCTTGTATTAGTGATAGATGAGATAGATTCACTTGTCGATAGGAGTGGTGACGATATCCTTTACAATTTTACAAGGGCAAACCAAAGAATGAAGGGTGGTTTTATTACACTCATAGGAATCTCTAATAGTCTTACATTCAAGGATAAACTTGACCCGCGTGTAAGAAGTAGCCTCAGTGAGGAGGAGATAGTCTTCAATCCATACACCGTAGAACAACTACGTCAGATACTGCAAGAGCGCGCCAAACTATCATTCAATGAAGATGCAATCTCTGAAGCTGCAGTCAACTTGTGTGCTGCAATAGCTGGAAGAGAGCATGGTGATGCAAGAAAGGCAATAGATTTGTTGAGGGTTGCGGCCGAGCTTGCAGAAAGAGAAGGTACTGCCAAAGTCGAAGAAAAACATGTGCGTGCAGGAGAAGATAGGATCGAAAGAGATGCACCTTTTGTTGCACTAAAGAACTCACCAATTCATCATAAACTTGTTATTCTTGCTATTATAAAATCAGCGAATGGAACCACTGGTAAGGTGTATGATATTTACTTATCACTTTGCAAACATACGGAACAAAAACCGCTCACTCAGCGGCGTATGACTCAAATAATAAACGAGCTGGATTTGCTCGGTCTAGTTTCAACAGATATAGTTAATCAAGGTCGATATGGTAGGTCCCAAAAGATCAAAGTGACGATACCATTAACTACTGTTGAAGAAGCACTCAAAGACGATATTAACCTTGCATCCTTTATTGGTTAAAATCATATACAAGGGGTTGAAGTGTTGCTAAGTTGACTATTACTGCAACACCCGGTGTCGGCGTTATGCCCATTGTCTGTTGAAATTTTGTTTGACTCTGCCATGCACCTGAATTTACAACAAGGGTGCCACGATAGTTTTGTACATCGACCACATGTACATGTCCTGAGTGAAAAATATCCGGGACTTCGGTAATAACCATCATATCTTCTTGCTCTGGTGCTATAGGTGTGCGCTCACCATATATTGGAGCAAGGTGGCGAGCCTTAAGGAGTAGCTTCATAGACTCTGCCGGCTTAGAATAACTCAGTCCTGGTGTTGTTGCGATGATGTCGTCAAGGCCTTGGCCGTGATACATTAAAACCTTGACGCCATTGAGTTGAACAAAGGCAGGGTTGCCAAGCATCATACAATTTTCAAGACCATACAACTGCTCACTCAAATTCTTCCTCGGGATCGCAGGTTGTGGAAGTGCTCTTCTCCCAAGATCATGATTGCCGGGTATCACTAACACTTTGATGTGTTTGGGAACCTTTGCCAATAACTCTACAGCATGGCTCATCTGCTTTGATGCGTCTATTTCCAGTAACTCTTTGTCTTGGTTTGGAAATATACCAATACCATCGATCAGATCACCTCCAACACAGAGGAATTTGATCTTCTTGACAATGTCGTCACCAGGCGATGACGATAGCCAGTCTAAGAATCTTATAAACTCGTTTTTCATAAAATACTTACTACCAACATGCAAATCAGAGATCAATACTGCATATGTTTCTGACTTGCTTTTGCTGGGTAAATGATCAGGAATGTCGGGCATCATGACACTTTTAATTGTCAGCCCTGGCCTTCCCTTACCATTTTCAAGCTCAAGCATCACCATTTGATCAAGCGCAAGAGCTGACGCTTGCTTTTTTACATCTTCTATTGTAGAAGTCGCAGTTAGGATCCCTGTATAATCGTCAACTGATAATTCAACATCATTCTTCTTGGTGCGCTTTGACATTAAGAGGCCTGCAATTATGATAGAGTTACCTGCACCATGAAGGCTTTTTTCACCTCTTTCTATCTGTTTACCCATCCTGACTCTCTGTTTGACAGCCGACACCTTTGATATGCGTTTGCTGTCTGGTCGCTGGGCCAAAATGCGCATCGTCTTCTCAAATCTACTGCGAAACAACGCTGTATAACCTTCTACTCCCTCTGCAGTAGTGACCTTGGGAGTAGGATCACTGAGCACCGTGCACGTTTGCTCAATTGGACTATTATCTTGTTTTTTTGGCTCTATTAGAGTCTTGATATCTTCAACTACTATGACTGTATTTTTTGTTGGTTTTTTAATTTTGATTATTTCCTGGATTATTTTGAGAACATCTACGTCAAGGCCCTTTAACATGGCAAATGCATTAGGATGTATTTGAAACCCTTTACTGGTTGCATAAGATAAGGCGTTGGAAACTTCATTTTGTAAAGCCAATACAGTCGGCCAATTTGATGGCGAACATCATCCTTAATTAGATTTCTATTGTCATAGTTTTATCTTATGAGTGTGCATTACCTTTGTTGTTAAAAAAATTCTGTGGCAGGTGTAAGAAAGTGCTTCCTGTCAATACTAGGTATCTTCTTTGTGAAAATTGTCATAAGCAAGTAGTGATGGATGAAGAGGATCGAGAGTTTTACGAAAACTCTCGCTTACACTACTAAGCTTTTCTTCTTACTGTCTTACTACTACCTGTTCGCCTTCTTCTTCTTGTAGTGGTAGAGGTTGTACTCCTACCTTCAGACAGACTTCTTTTTCCTTCAATCTCTTCTGGCAACTCGGGTGGGGCTTCCAATTCGCGGGTCTTTATATCTTGATCTTGAGATTCAACTACAGAGACATCAACTGAGTCTTTCAATCTTTCCGCAAAGTCCCGATTTGCAACTACCAAAGTGCGCTGCTGGTCGATCAGCTTTATAAAACCAGTATAGATCTGCACCTGCTCCGCATATGTCCTTGTCCTTATCTCAGAGAGTACATCCTCAAATGAGTCTGCAAACCTCATTGCAAGGTCACCCATTCTAGATATCGTCTCCCCATCCATTTCCGCCCGCTTTTCTGCAGCGCTCTCTTGCGCCTGTTTAGCTTCCTTCTTGGCAACTTTGGTCCCAGCCACTATTATCTCTTTGAGCTCTGCAAGTGCGCTCTTCATCTTCTTTGATATTTCTGACTCTGTATCGATATATCCTTCCGGCCTTGACACAGAAGTCGTTTCAGGTCTTGGCACTGTTGCAAGCTGACTTCCTTCTTCTATTATTGAGTCCGCAGTTGTGCTTTTCTCTTCGATCTCTAGCTGCTCTGTAGCCGCAGTCCGTATTTCTTGCGCTGAAGCTCTTAAAACTCTGTCCTCCGGCATTGGCGCATCTCTGTGAGTTCTGTATCGGAACAGCAGGTCTTCATTTGCAATGACAGAAGCACCTGCTGTAGATATCTCTGATTTTGGAATATCAAATCTTATTGAACTATCGGTGTCGCTGAACACGACAATAACCTCATCTGTTTCCTTTGCAACACGTCCTATTGGCCGGTTATTCACGACTACTGTTTTGTTAAAGAAGCCCTTTGGATACTTGCCCTCATAGCTACCTAGATCAGTCTCTGTAGATGATTGCTTCGACTCTTTTTCAAATTTCATCATGTTGTCTACACTCAGCCCTGCTTCTGAACTGCTCTGAGCTGTTGCCATTTTCTCTTTGGCTGTTTCAGCTCCTGACTGAGCCAAATCCTTGATCTTGCTTGCTGCTTGTCTAGTTGCTCCTTCTACGTCAACATTGACTACGGCTTCACCTGCATCCTTCATCTTTTCCTTGACTGCTTTGGAAGCCTGTCCCAACTCATAACCGACAGAGCTCTTGACCTCTGTAGCTGCATCACCGACAGAGCTCTTGACCTCTGTAGCTGCATCTTTAACCTTTTCCTCCACTATCGATGGTTTCCTCTCTTCTATCGGTAGAGTAGGCCCCTCCACCGGACTATATTTCTCGCTTGCTGCAGGGATATCTCCTGCCTTTTGCCGTATTTCTTCAGCAGATGGTCTGAGACTTCTGTCCTCCGGCATTGGCGCATCCCTGTCAACTGCATATTGTTCAAGCGGCTCCCCTACTACTATGGAGCCTCCTGAAAGTGTGATTTTTGATTTGGGGATGTCAAACCGTAAATTACCAGAATCGCTAAAAACAACTATTTGGTCATCTGTTTCCTTTGCAACACGTCCCATAGCCTGCTCGTTTACAATCACTGTTTTATTGAACAGGTCCTTTGGATACTTGCCCTCATAGCTACCTAGATCAGCATCGGTAGACGCGTCTTTCTCCATTGCAAAGCAAGCGGCTATACAGCATAAAACAGGTATGGGAAAATGGAGTAGAAGAAAGTTAAATGCCAAGATTATAATTGACGTGGCACATTTTTTCTGTTGTGGAGGTACAATATTCCTCTAGTCCGAAGGTTGCGATAGGCCTTTCACTCTTTGCCCTCGGTATGTTGTACTCTGTAATGTTGGTTGGAGTTTACATCAGTTCCTCAAACCAAGGGCTTTCTTGCACTGAATGGCCTCTATGTCCAAACGGCTTTGGTCTGCCTGCAGAGAAGCATTTCTTTGAGCATTATCATAGAGTTATGGTGGTGATAACGGCTGGTCTTATCTTTGCTACTGCCGCATATTCATTCAAGAAATTCAAGCCTGTGCAAAAAACTGCAATAATTGCGGCAATAGTCATATCCGTGCAGATCATATTAGGTATGTTGGTGGTCACAACCCGTCTTGAGCCCATTCTCGTCGCAACTCATCTATCCACTGGTATCTTGCTCTTTGCAATGACACTTATGACTTTTCTAGCGTCGTATAAGCTAAGACGTCAATAAATATTTCTGCGGTTTACGATAGATCATCTCCTCTGTACTCCGTTCTTGAATTCTAAGCCTTACGATAGTGCAGTTTGATCATAGTGGGAAGAGCTAAATCACATTTAAAAAGGAGTCTACACAAAAAGGCGTTAGCAAGGTCCCAGCAGTAATTACGAATAGTCATTAAATATGCTATTTATATGAGACAACAGGTCGTTGCGTAGCTGAATCACCTTAGCACGCTTGTCTCCATCTAGATCCGTCGTTAGCAGAGCTTCAAGTCCTTCTACTAAATATTTAATATTTGGCAGTGTAAGCAGGACTTTTCCCTCATCTTGATTTTTGCTTGCCATTGCTCTACACGTAGTATATTACTGGCGGTGGTTATTATTAATATTAATCGCGCTGGAAGCCTCGGTATATAACAATAACAGCATATATCTAATGCCCATAACAGAAGTTTATTGTATATGGCTGAGAGCCAACGGCAGACTATAATTAATTTATACAATTCTGGTATTTCCCCTGAGATAATTGCGTTTCAGCTTGATATTAGCCTGGAGGATATAGACAAGGTAGTCCAGAGCATAAACGAGACTAATCTACCTCCTAAGCAGGCACCTGAAGCTGGGCTCTTGGCATCCTTCTACCTCGATGCCGTAGTAGACCTTGACAAGGCGATCAAAATGGCCCAGCAGAGAGTATGGAAAGCGCTTAAGGTGGAATCGAAGTTTGACATCTCCACTGAAGAAACTCATGAAATTCTTGCCAAGTACTCCAAGTCAAAGGTCATGCTTGTAATCCTCCATATAGATCTTGTTGGCTCCACTAGACTGTCATCTGATCTGCCAGCTGATAGGCTTGCCACTATAATCCAAGCGTTTACACAAGAAATGTCGATCACAATATCTGCATATGGGGGATATGTATTGAAATATGTGGGAGATGCGATCATGGCGTTTTTCCTTGCAACCCATGACAAATATTTACCATGCATTAATGCAGTCAACTGCGCACATTCGATGATCAAGATAATCCGAGAAGGGATAAACCCTATCTTGAATCAGTATGACTATGCTGAAATGAACGTTCGAGTTGGTATAGATCTAGGTGAAAATGTCGTGGTCCAATATGGATGGGATATCTTCAATGTAGATGGTAAAAAATTCAAAAGACCTCACTTTGACATCTTGGGTCATACCATCAACATAGCAACGAAAATGACATCGCTTGGTAAGCCGGACCAAATAGTAATAGGTCAGATGGTCTATGATGTCCTAGACGATCGACAAAAATCTGCATTTCATCGACTGCAGATAAGCGCAGATGTATGGGGTTATATGAGTGACTATTCAGGCGGCATTTATCCCCTTTACGGTACAGATGGAGCTTATATGCACTAAGTATATATCAGAAAAAAACATACACTATTGTCATCATTAGATGCACTCTATAGAATATGAAGACTCTTTTGTTAAAATTGCTGGTTTGATCGGAGGCGAGGAGTACATCAAAGTTGCCCGCGCCCTCTTAAACACCAAGGATGTGACAGATGAGGAAATTGCGAGCGCAACCGGACTTAAGATAAACATTGTACGCAAGGTTCTCTATGATATGTTTGGTAAGGCGTTGATAACTGGCATCCGAGTCAAGGACGAAAAGAAGGGTTGGTTCGTCTATCGCTGGCGAGCAAAGCAGGATCAGGTCGACAATTTCATTGACAATCAGAAGAAAAAGATCCTTGATCGACTCCATAATCGCCTTGAATATGAAGAATCAACAGAATTTTACCACTGCAGCAACCGTGATTGTCCGCGAGTGAAATTTGACGTAGCAGTTGAATTATTTTTCAAATGCCCCAACTGCAAAGACTCACTTAACATGATAGATAACACTAAGATCAAAGAAGCTTTGCGCCATAAGATAGACCAAGTGACTACTGACATCAATTCAAACAAAAGATAGATCCTGTACTTGTGTGTGTTTTTTTATACCCTGCATCTTATATACAACTCCCAATGACACAATAATTTGTAATTTGTGTCTTCTAACCTTTTGCAGGAGTAATAACATCACTTGGTATAGCACTCTCGCTACGGATAATGATCTCTATATACTTTTATTGGCTGTCTGTTTCGAGTCAAATGAAGGCTATGTGCCCTCTCCTCTTAAGAACCTAAAATGGACCTTGCCTTTTTGAAAATATCGAACCACATCTGCCATGTCAGCTTACCCGTGTTAGTGTTCTGCCTGCTTGGATGATAGGAGGCAAGTAGCATTTTGCCATTTATCTCATAGCTCGCTCCATGGCTAAACCTAAGCTTTCTCAATCCTGATGCTCGACAATATGCATCAAATCCAACCTTGCCTAGCATAAGAATGACTTTTATATTTTTCAAAATCTGCAACTCTGAAACAAGATATTGAGAGCAGTTCATCAGCTCGATTGTCAGTGGCTTATTATCTGGTGGTGCACATCTAATTGCTGCAGTAATGTACACATCCTTAAGCACAAGCCCGTCATCCTTTGACCTGCTGGTAGGCATGTTTGCAAATCCTGATTCATACATCGCCCTTGCAAGCCAGTCCCCCGAGCCATCCCCCGTAAACATTCTTCCTGTCCTATTGCCCCCATGTGCTGCAGGTGCAAGCCCGACTATCAGTAGCCTAGCATTTGGATCGCCCCAACTTGGCAGAGGTCGCGCCCAGTACTCTTCACTTATAAATCTCTTAACTTTTTCTTGGCCAATTTGCTTAATGTATTGTGATAATCTTGGACAGCAGGTGCACTTAATTACCTTATGGTTTATCCAGCGTAGTTTGTCATAACTCATGGGCTATGCTAGCAGATAAGCACACACGTTATTAGAAAATCTTTTTATCACCCGTCAGATGTTTCGTTTAATATTTGTCTACGAACATTAGTGCTATCGACGACTTGACCTGGATCGCCGGATCCGTAGTATTAAGCGACAACCCTCCCCAGCAATTAAAATACTGCAGGAAAAAGTTCGGGATCAAGCAGGCAGATCTTGCAAGGCATATGAATCTCACACCCTCAGTCTTAAGTGACTATGAGAAGGGCCGCAGGCCGTCACCAGGAGTCAAGTTCATCAAGCGCTACCTGCTTGCGCTCTATGAATTGGCTGAATCAAATGGCAAGTCTACTGAACAGGCGGTTCCAACACCCGTTGCCAGTGTGCATATAAATCAGCCTTAACAAGATCTTACATATGCCTCTCATTATAGTGTCAATGTATCCTGGTAGAACCCCTGAGCAGAAGAATGAATTTGCCAAAGCCATCACTAATGCAGCAGTTCAGATATTGAACACCAAGTCCGAACACGTGATCGTCGTCTTTGACGAGAAACCCCGGGAGAATTGGTTCCAGTCCGGTAGGCCACTCTAGTGTAGCAAACTATTTTTATTTTTATTACCTTCTTTAGAATGGTTGAAGAAAATAGCAGTAGTACAAATGCGGTCATCTGAAGACAAGCAGGAAAACCTGAAAAAATCTATTGATTTTGTAAATGAAGCAGCCAGAAAAAATGCACACCTTGTATGCTTTCCAGAATTCCAGATGGCTTTTTCGCCGAGCAGCCAATCTGCAAACCATCTTGCTAGAATTGCTGAAACCGTCAAAGGCAACTTTGTTTTGACACTTGCAGCGACTGCAAAGAAAAATAGAATTGGAGTTGTCGTCACCATTTATGAGAAAAGCAGCAAGCCACAGCATGTTTACGATACTGCTTTAATCATAAACGAGAGGGGTGCAATAACATCTGTATACCGCAAGCTACACCTTTACGATGCACTTGGGTTTAAAGAATCTACAAAACTAATGCCTGGTAAATCCATCGTCAAGCCTTACAAGACACCTGCTGGCATTGCAGGACTTTTGATCTGCTATGATTTGCGATTTCCAGAACTGTCCAGGCTATTGACAATTAAAGGTGCAGATATCCTCATCACACCATCTGCTTGGGTTGCAGGAGACATGAAAGAGGAGCACTGGCAGACGATGATCAAGGCAAGGGCTATTGAAAATGGCTCCTACATAGTTGCCCCTGACCAAGTAGGCAATATTTATTGTGGAAAGAGTATGGTAGTAGATCCCTTCGGCGTAGTACTTCTAGATATGGGTAAGCGAGAAGGTATGGAAATAGTAGATGTTGATAAGGCACGTATACAGCAGGTTCGCAGATCATTACCCCTGTTAAAAAACCGTAGGACCGATATTTACACTCTGTCTCCAAAATAAAAAGTAGAAACGAGTAGTTTTTATATCAAAAATACTAACGACCTCACCTCGTCTTATCAGTAAAATGGGGTAATGTGGATCATTATGTTATGCGGCACTTTGCTTTTTTGAAGTGCAACGAGTGTTTATGCAAATTCTCCACTGCTTTGTGCCTCTGGCAAAAATAACTCCCACTAGCGGCCAGCTGCACGCTAGACATGCTTTGCCCGTAGTCCTAATTGAGCCCTTTTGTGGCAGTGGTGCAGTTGCCTTACAGCCTCCACGGTAATTCGAGCATCCCACAAAGCGCTTTTGCGTGGTGCGCGAACGAATTATACAAAGCTGCCCCTTCTTACACAGCGGACACGGGCCAAGCGTTGCCGTCTGTGCGACATCCGCCGATATCGCACCGTTTATTTGCGCTCCAATATCCGTCTCCTTTTCTAGAAATGAGAACAGTGACTCTAACAGTCTATCTACTGCCTGCTCAATTACAGAAACGCTATCCGCCGATCCATGCTCCACATTTGCAAGCGCCTCTTCCATCAATCTTGTCATATTTGTGGAAATTATACCTGGAGCAAACTCTCTCATAGAATCAATAACTGCAAAACCCAAATCCGTTACCTCTACTCCTCCTCTGCCTGCTGCCAAGTAATTCCTCTTGAATAGTGTTGATATTATGTCTGCCCTTGTCGCCTTGGTTCCTATTTTTTCCTGTTCCATCTTGGCAAGCATACTTGCTTGATTGTAGCGGTAGGGTGGCTGAGTGAATTTCTCTTCCATTTCCACGCCTACATTTTTCAACACATCACCTTTGCGAAGCTCTGGTAGCATGCGCTGATTAAACCTTGAATAAGGTTTGTAGAGTACTATCCAACCTTCGTAAGTAAGTGTCATGCCCTCGGCCTCAAAGATATATCCACTCACATCGATCGTGATATTTATGCGTCGGCTGATTGCTGGATCACCAAATACCGCAAGGAATCTCCTCACGATAAGATCGTATACCTTTAATTCAAGACCACTCAGTTTCTGCCGTGGTGCAACACCTGTTGGATAGATCGCAGGGTGTGCTGGGTCTGTCATTTGACCTTCATTTGGCACAAGTTTCTCCTTCATAAGAAGCATCGATACCAATTGATTGTATTTGCTGATCTTTGAAAGACCAGAAATTAGCTTATGATACCCTATGGAAGGTGGGAGTTTTTGGCTTGAAGTGCGCGGGTATGAAATGAGTGCCTGCAAATACAATTTTTCCGCTATTGTAAGTGTATGGCTTGGGCCAAGCTTGAACACCCTGTATGCTTCTCGTTGGAGGTCGCCAATGTTGAATGGCACAGGCGGTTGTATCATCGACTTGTTGTCGCTAATGTTGTTTACAGTTCCGTTTCTACCTTCACAGGCATCTATGATTGCCTTAGCTTCTGTAGGCTTCTCCACTTTTGGTTTTTCATAGTGTGCAGAAAATATCTGTCCATCTTTATCAAACTGTGCAGTTATTATCCAATATGGGTCTGGTATGTGCAACCTGATCTCGATCTCTTTGTTAGCTGCAAAGGCAAGCGTTGGCCCTTGCACTCTCCCAATTGAGAGATTGCGGTATTTGCCAATGCTCTTAAATGACCTGACAAGCGCTCTTGACAGGTTCACTCCGTAAATGAAATCGAGCATGTGACGCGATCTACCTGCTTCTGCTAGCCCGGAGTTTGTCTTGACCAGATTGGCAAATGAATCTCTTATCTCTTCATCCGTTAGCGTCGAAAATTTGGCTCTTGATGCTTTAGCATATTTGTCACCACAAGCATACTGTAGAATGCTGTGCCCTATCACTTCTCCTTCTTGGTCATAGTCACATGCGTGCACAAAAGATGACGCATCTTTAGCTAGTTCTGAAATAACCTTAATCGCCCTGAGCACTTGTGGGTTCTTAACAACCGGCGCCCACTCTAAGTCCAGCACAGGATACACGCTTCTGTTCTTAGTGACGTCGGTCAGACTATACAGATGTCCAAGCGCTGTACATATTTTATAATGATACTGATCATTTTTTACTTCAAAGATAGAAATGCCACCCGACCTGGACTCAGTTGGCTCACCAAGTGCCTGGGCTATTCTCCTTGCAGCAGCGGGCTTTTCACAGACGACAAGGGTGTACATAACCTTGTGAGAACTTGGTAGACCTGTGCATATTAATTCGATCCTTCTTCTACATTTCAATAGAGCTGCTTACTCCAATCTGCTATGGACTTCTGCGTCTTCTCTCTCATTCTTGAGGGATGTGGCTATATTCTATGATGTAAAGAAAAGCGTGTACAGGCGGTAGGTGAAATAGATTCATGTCTGAAGCGTGTGTATGTATATACGTGTATTCAGTATTGCAGGCCATCTAGTTAAGATTGTACTTTGCTGACTCTTTATAGAGATAGATATCTGTTTAGACCATTCCTTAGTAAACAACTAATATGATTCTTACATATCAAGGGTGTTTAATCTATTTATATACAAAAAGGCAACTTTTATGAGATGACAACCAATAAAGTATGCCTTCTCGGTGCAGGCAGCACGAAATACGGAAAATTAAACGAAAGTATTATAGAGATTGCGCTAAATGCGGCCAAAGGCGCCATTGAGTCCGCCGGAATTACTCCCAAAGAGATCCAAGCTGGATACATTTCAAATGTTTTCGGAGTTGCAGACAAGCAGGTTCACATGGCGCCTGTCATCATGAGTAACCTTGGAATTTCTCATGTTCCTGGACTTACAATTGAATCGGCGTGCGGCTCGGGCTCCGTGATGTTTAGAGAAGCTTATGCTAATATAGCAGCCGGATTCTATGATTGCATCCTTGCACTTGGTGTTGAAAAGGTGACGCATACTGGCACGGCTCGTAGCACGACTTTATTCTCTTATTGCTCTGACTTTTTCTATGAAGGCGGCAGTGGGGCAACATTTCCTGGGCTTTTTGCATCAATGGCCCGCGCTTACATGGCTACCCACAAGGCAACTGAAGAAGACCTTGCTCACGTTGCTGTCAAGAATCACGAAAATGGGTTAATGAACCCAAAGGCACATGTCCACAAGAAAATAACCGTTGATGATGTGCTAAAGTCACCGGTAGTGGCTTCGCCGCTGAAGCTGCTTGACTGCTGCCCGTTCTCTGATGGTGCATCTGGGGCTATTCTGTGTAGTGAAGAGTTTGCGAAAAAGAGCGGCAGACCATACATCGAAATAATTGGATCCGGCAGAGGCGCTTCACCAGCAGCTGTTCAAGGTCGCGAAGATATCACGACCATTCCAAGTACAGTTGCTGCCGCAAGACAGGCCTACAAGATGGCCGGAGTTAGTCCAAAGGATATTGATTTTGCCGAAGTGCATGATTGCTTTACAATCGCAGAGATAATTGACATTGAAGATCTTGGGTTCTACCCAAAAGGCAAGGCTGCACATGCAGTAAGGGATGGAGCAACACGCCTTAACGGCGAGATCCCCGTAAATCCATCGGGTGGTTTGAAATCAAAAGGACACCCAATCGGTGCGACGGGTGTTGGGCAGGTAGTCGAAGTTTTTGAGCAGTTCACTGGCAAAGCCGGCGAGCGTACAGTTCCAAATGCTGAGGTTGCACTCACTCACAACTTTGGGGCTACTGGTGCTAGTGCCGCAGTTCATATATTCAAAAAAGTGGATAGAAAATGATAGAGGAGAAATTATCAACTCCTAAAAGTACCGTAGAAAGGTTCATCGAGGCTGCAAACAGGAAAAAGATCCTGGCCCAAAAATGTGTAAAGTGCAGCCACTTGATGTTAGGGACGGTGCTCTTTTGTGAGAAATGCTCCGGGAACAAATTTGAGCAAGTTGATCTTGAAGGCAGCGGTGTTGTTGTGACATACACTATCCAAGCAGTTGTGCCTGAAGGTTTTGAGGATGCTGGCTCGTACGCATGGGTGGTATTCCAGGTAGATAATGCGCCCCTGAGAGCATCAGGATTTCTCCCTGGCATCAAAACGCCTGCCGACCTGCCTATAGGCACCAAAGTAAGGATTGTTGGCTACGATCCCAAGCATGGTCTCCTGCTTCAGAAATAGTTGTTATTTCTATTGCCTAGGATCTGTGGTCCCTATATCTTTTCTTACACTTCTAACCGTATATCTTATACCATTTTGTCTATGTGCTTCGTATAGGCATATATGCACTAATGAGCATATATCGTACAAACCCTTCTAACCTTACAATGAATTACTCCATAGTTGAAAAGTTGATCGCCAATACAACGCATTTATAGTATGGTTTAACTTGAGCCCATATGGGGGCTCCAAGATCCCGTCTAATATCTTTGCATCAAGGTCATCTATGTCCCTCATCTCTAGCATGTATCTTGATTCTTGTGTGCCTTGCTATTGTAATTACCATCTTTTTTGTAGCTTAGATTTATGATAGTTTTTAGTATACTGTCTTCGACGTGTGGATTTTTCTTGGTTTACTCTAGCCTATAGCAGTAAGATGACTGGAGGAGAGAAGCGCCAGCAGTTCATGAGCCAGATCACACACGCCACAGGCGTAGTATATAACCAGCTTGGGCGTCTCAAGTTGCTCGATGGAAAATTTGCATCAATGGAAACATCTTTTCTAGAGCAGATAGCTGCCAGTATCAAGGCAGGCAATAATACCCGAGCAAAGATCCTTGCAACTGAATTGATCAATGTGCGGCGCCTCCGTAGAAACACACAACATACCGGCCTAGCACTTGAGGCAGTAGTAATACGCTTCAGTACGATCAACGAATTTGCTGCAATACTTGATACTATAGAACCAACAATTGAGATGATAAAGAGTATTCAGACAGATCTGAATAGAGCTATTCCTTCTGCTAATGAAGTACTCTCCGAAATCTCGACGGTCACCTCAGATGTGCTCCTCCATGCAAATATCAAAGCAGACGCTAGGATCTCTACTCCGATGGACACAGAGGCACTTTCAATACTTCATGAGATCGAAGGCACACTTGAGGATGAGGCAAAAGCGAGACTCCCTGAGGTCCCAACTAACATTCCTTCTCCGAAGCGAGAGGCAACACCTCCTGAAACAACTCAAGTACTTGTCGAAAGCTAGATAGACTGCGCAACCAATAAAAGCCGAGTAACCAACATAGAGTGGATCATGCAATTTGTAAAATATTTTTTACAAAGTAGTTTTAATCATTTATCTAGATATGAGGCGTAATGGAACAAGCAAGTTTTGATTATCAAAAAGATTCTAAGAAAGGTGGACTTTTAGAATCCGCATCAAAGCGCGTAAGGATGATTTTCTCTGTTATGGCTAGCCCCAACAGAATTGACATTCTGCGAATTTTGAATGCAAAGGGCCCTTTAACATACTCGGAACTAAAGGCTCTTGCGGGCTTTAAATCAAAGAAAGAATCAGGCAAGTTTGCCTATCACCTTCGGAAATTACTTCGCCAGTTATTGGTTGCCCTCAACAAGACGGAGCGTCGGTATACGATCACGAACCTTGGTAAATTGGTGCTGAGCCTTGCCCGTCAAATTGAGGAGCGCTCAATTATAGAGAGCGGAAAGATGTATGTGAGGACAAACAAGCAGACTATTGAGGAATTCAATTCCCACAAGATAATCCAATCTCTTGTAAGAGAAGCTAATCTACCACTTGAGCAGGCCCACAAGATCACTGAAGAAGTAGAGAACAAGATCTACCGGTTCCAAACAACCTATCTCACATCCTCGCTCATACGTGAGACCGTCAATTCTATTCTCATAGAGCACGGACACGAGGAATATAGAAACAAGCTAGCACGATTGGGTCTCCCCTCCTCCGACATTGCTCAGATACTCTCTCAAGAGGAACCATCTCGAAATGGAATAGAAAGTGTCATAACCAGAGCTGCTGGGTCGGTCTTTTCCGAATACTTGCTGTTCAACATGCTGCCAAAGGACATTGCAGATATGCATCTTGCAGGAGAGATCAATATTTCTAATACCTCTGTCTGGGGCTTATTGCCTGATACTGTATTCATTGACTTGTCTGAGTTAGAAGAAGGCTTGGATCTAAAAGGAAAATTCTTGAATATGGCTAGGATTCCTCCAATTAAGAGTTCTGATGATGCCGTCACGACCCTGCCCGCATTGGTCTCTCTCTTTTCAAGAGAAGCCTCAACCGAAGTTGTGCTAGAAGGTTATGTGTCGGCGCTAATTAACAACCTCAATGATCCAGAGGACATTGCCTCTAGATTTGCAAGGACGCTTTTAGCTTCGTCTGGTGCACCTTCGTATTCTGCTGGCCTGCCTGTTACCACTCTTGTAGTTTCCACTGATAGCCTCGATGACTATCATCTTAATGCGCTCTTAGACGGCTATAGGAGGTATATCAATAATACCCCAATACCGCGACTTGGCCTTGCGCTGACCGGCAGAATGAAGGACAACCTTGACCACATCACAGCAGCAGTACGAAGTGGAGGCATGATTTCGATTTGCAACAACAATAAGGTACGGGCAAGCAGTGGCATCAAAAAGGCAGATGTCAAAGCTACATCCGCAATATCGTTCCATTTGCTTTCGATAAACTTGCCAAGGCTTGCATATGAATCGAACAGGGACGAAACATACTTCCGTGCCAAGCTTGCGCTCATGATAAAACCATCGCTTTCTGCACTGTCGCTCAGAAAGAAAATAATTGTTGACTATGTCAAAAGGGGGATGCTGCCTGCATTTGCAAGTGCAAGCCAGTTGATGCAGATGAGCACAGCTAGTATCGCAGTCAACCTTACGGGAACTAGAGAGTCCGTCTACAACATACTGGGTGAATCCTCTGGTGAGGTGCTTCAGAAAGTGTTAAAGACTACTGCCGATGTGACCGCTGGACAAGGCAAACTTCTAGGAGAGGAGGGGGCGAGTATTGCTATGGTTTCAGATGATAGCGGCGCAAGGTTTGCCACTCTAGACTCTGAGAAGTATGGCAAAATCTCTCTTTTGCAATCGCAGAATACGACTAGCTATTCCCAAGGCATGACACTCTATGGCAGAGATATTCTTAATGGTGGCGGAGCTTCAATCCAAGAATGTCTGGCAATTGACAGACTACTGAATGGAGGTTTTGCAGCATCACTTGACCTGACAAACCTGTCTCCGGGCGAAATGAAAAGTGCGATAGACTCTGCTATACAAGAGCTGCCTTTTATTCGGCTCAGTATTGGGTTTACTGTCTGCACAACGTGTGGTCAGCGCTCGAAAGGAGATGCAGCTATATGCGAGTACTGTAGGTCTCCTCACAAAGTACCTCTCTATTTGTAGTTGCAGCTCCTACGTCGGCTTCGCTCCTATAATATTCTTTGTTATGATGGAGCGATATCATATCGTTGCGCAAAAAACTTTTGTACACTATATTGTATAAGGATTTTTGTATGGGTTATGTTACACTGTGAAGTGCATATTTATTAAAAACTTAATCGTGTTTTAGTATTAAATGTCACAGTATGAAAATACCTACTCTATAAATGGTATTATACACAACCTCCTACGGATTGGGATGGTGGGATGGCAGGAGTAACTGAATTCAATAATAATTCTAAGGAAACGCTGATCGCAAAGATACGGAAACGTGACGGACGTATAGTGCATTTCGAGCAATCCAAGATTTCAAATGCAATATACAAGGCACTCGTTGCAACGGGAAAGCCTGACTACCCTCTGGCTGAGCGGTTAGGTGCAAAGGTAGTACAAAAGATGGTTCAACAGAGCGAAAAGACAATTCCGAGCGTAGAAGATGCACAGGACATGGTAGAATCCATACTTATTGAAGATGGACTATCTGAGACAGCCAAGGCCTACATACTATACCGGCATGAAAGGCGTAAAGTGCGCGATGAAAAGATGAAAATTCTAAACAAGAAGGATCTCGATGAAATAGACAAGGCTTTTGACCTTAATTCCTTAAGGGTGCTTGCTGCGCGGTATTTGCTGCGAGACGGCAACAATGAGATCATTGAAGGTCCCAAGCAAATGTTCGAGAGAGTTGCAACCTTGGTTGCAATTGCCGATGTTATGCATGACTCTTCTATATTCACTCCCGCTGGCGGTTATACTCAGAACATTGAAGAGGCAGATCACTACTACAGTAAGCTAGAAGACTTTGACAACAAGTTGCACATTGGCAGTTACTATTTGAACAAATATCATTTTGAAGCAATAATCCGTCACTACATCTACTGTGCACAGCACGGCCAGATGAAAGTCAGTTTTAAGGACCTACTTAGGATGATAGCGGAGGGCAAGATGGCACACTATGAAGAGCGAGTTAGGGAATACTACAACCTGGTGGTTTCCAGAGATTATCTGCCAAATACACCTACTCTGATGAACTCTGGTGCAAAGCTTGGGCAACTGTCTGCATGCTTTGTGCTTGACATGCCTGATGACATGGGAGGAATTATGAAAGCATCTACCGACGCAGCTATGATTTTCAAGTCCGGTGGCGGGGTGGGCATCAACTACTCTGACCTGAGGCCGGAGGGAGATATTGTCGCATCGACATCCGGTGTTGCATCAGGGCCCACATCATTCATGCGCATCATTGATACTATCACCGACGTCGTCAAGCAAGGTGGCAAGCGCCGCGGAGCGAATATGGGTATCCTTGAGGCATGGCATCCAGACATTGAAAAGTTTGTGACGGCTAAGACAAAGCCTGGAGTATTTGAGAACTTCAATGTAAGTGTCGGTATCTGGGAGGATTTTTGGAAGGCCCTTGTCAGCAAGGATGGCAATCATAAGTATCCTCTACGCAGCCCGCGAATGAAAGAACCCATGAGGTACATCGACGCACAACAGCTTGTAGATCTGATCGCATTGAGCGCGTGGAAGAGTGCTGAACCTGGAGTGATATTTTTTGATAATATCAATAAATACAATCCTCTAATTGGAGCAAGAGGTGGTCCACTGCGTGCTACAAATCCCTGTGGCGAGCAATCACTCTACCCTTATGAATCCTGCAATCTCGGCTCGATTAACTTGGCAAACTTTGTCAAACGTAAAGCTGATGGTGCATATGAATTTGACTGGCAGCGCTATGAGCAGGCTATCAGACTTGCTACAAGATTCCTAGACAATGTCATTGACATGAACAAGTATCCTGTAGATGAAGTCAAAGTTGCCACAAAGGAGACAAGGAGAATTGGGCTCGGCATCATGGGTATTGCTGATCTGTTGTTCCTGCTCAAGATCCCGTATGATTCCCAAGATGGTTATGAATTCATGAACAAGCTTGCAGAGGCCGTGTCCTATTTGAGCATGGATGAGAGCGTAGCCATTGCGAAATCTCGTGGATCATTCCCATTGTTTAAAAACAGCGATTATGTCAAAGGCCGGATACCTGTGGCAGGATACTACGAGCTGCCAAAAGAGACGCATACATACGACTGGGACACACTTATTGAAAAGATCAAAAAGCATGGGATACGTAACTCCTGGACCTCCACTATTGCCCCTACTGGCACACTCTCGATGATCGCAGATACTGCAAACGGCGTCGAACCCGTCTTTGCACTCGTATATGAAAAACGCGTGACTGTAGGACGCTTCTTCTATGCTGACAAGGTGTTTGAAAGTATGCTGAAAGAAAACGGCCTATATTCTGACGAAATACTGACTAAAATTGCAAACAACTATGGTTCTGTCCGTGGCTTACCCGAAATTCCTGAGTGGATGCAGCGGATATTTGTGACTGCCATTGATATACACTGGACAGATCATGTGATGGCTCAGGCCATATGGCAAAAATGGATCAGTAATGCTATTGCAAAAACTATCAATATGCCTGGCGACGTGACTGCAGAAGACGTCAAATGTGCATATCTTCTATCCCATGAACTTGGTCTAAAGGGCGTTACTGTCTTTAGAGATGGTTCTCGTCACGAACAAGTACTTCACATCACTGGTCAAAACAGTGGCCAAAGAGCGTTTGCTGTAAAGCCTAGCAAGTATGTAGTAGAGTATGTCCTCAATAATATGAAAGAACCTTATGTTCTAGCGCAAATGCAAAAGATCTTCCAAGAATCCGGCATAGAAGACGAAAAGTCTGCAGAATCTATTCCCCCTCGATCCCAAGAAGTCCAGTCCGGTGCAAAGAATTCTGCTTCAATATCTGCTATTATGCAACATACGGACACGCAAGAGGACCAGTGCCCGACGTGCAACGCAAGACTGATCATCACTGAAGGATGTAATGTGTGCATCGAATGCGGCTTTAGCGGATGTGGATCCGGCTAGGCTCCTGCTGCTACTTTTTCTCTATCTTCTTTTTTTGGTTCTGTATGTCAATAAGCACAAGTGATGCATCTAAATAAATATAATCTTGTAGATTACTTGAGATCTAACTCTGAAGGTTCAAATTATTAGCAAAACTGCCTGGGGATACCGTGAGTCTTTTTATCACAGCAGAAGACAAGGTTGCCTCCTCCCAGAATCATTTCTTGCTGCTGTTGCTATTGCTGTCTGACGTTCTCCACAGAGTCATTACAGCTGGGTTCCTCGTATATCAAGTTAACAGTCCATAAAAAATAGAGTTTAAATCCTGCTTTGCGCATATTACTAGTGAAATGTCAAGCGTCAGAATCAATGAGAGTCCTAACCACTTTATGGTGTTGGACGCCATTGGAAGAGGAGTAAAATCTTTTGACAAAATCGCCAAAGTTACTCGTCTGGATAAGGCCGAAATTGAGCTAATCATAAATGATCTAATTGAACAAAGGCTTGTTATTCGAACTGAAAAGAAAGGTTTCTTTAGAACTAAGGTAGAGTTGACCATCAGCCATACGGGGCTTCAACTGCTCAATTCCAAAAAGCAGGAACTAGAGAAGCAAATGCAGCAGGTCCAACAATGGCAAAGCAATGGCCAGACGCAGCAGCTTCAAAGCTACATGGACAATAATCGCATGTGGATCCCGATGATGCTGTTCTCCGGCATCATGAACGCTGTGTTCTTTATGTCCATGATGTCAATGTTGGGGATGGCAATGACACCTGCCGAGAGTGGTCTTGCAGGTAGCGAAGGATCTGGAACAGCAGCTGATTCCGGTGAATCATCTGCAGGAGCCGAAGACAGCGGTGCATCAGCAGACAGCGGTGGCGGCGACTTTGGTGGCGGCGACTTCAGCTTTTAGCCTCCTCCAATTTTTTGATTATATGCTTGTTCTTTGAATAATGCCTGACTGCAAGAACAGTCAGAAATGCTGCAGTTGAGATAAGCACTATTGTTCCTGCAGGAGCCAGATTTGCAGCATACGAAATTGAGATACCTACCACTACTGAAAATATTGATATTGACACAGATATGAGCGCCGTTTTCTTGTATCCTTTGTTAAACAAAAGCGCCGTAACGTTTGGAATCACCAAAAGCGACGAGACAAGTAGAATCCCCACAAGCCTCATAGACACAATGACTGCAAAACTTGCAAGAATTATGAAAAGATAGTTTAGTTTTGAAATCGGTAAGCCGCTGACTCGTGCCTGCTCTTCATCAAATGTGATGTACATCAGTTGTCGATAAAGCAGAATAATTATGGATAGAATTATGCCAGTCATTGCCAGTATCGTAAGTGTGTCCTCTACACTGACAAGCATGATGCTTCCAAACAAAAAGCTGAACAGATCAAGCGTGAATCCTCCTGATAGGCTAATAAGTAATATGCCAAGCGCAAGGCCTGACGAAAGTAATATGGCGACAGTCGCATCTGCTGGTATTTTGGCAGACTGTCGTAACTTCGTAATGCCCAATGCTCCTAGTATAGAAAGCGTCAGACCCGTCCAAAGAGGATAAATGTTAGTGGCAAGCCCTATAGCTATCCCTCCAAACGCGGCGTGAGAAAGTGCATCTCCAAACAGCGAGTTGCGTCTTAGTACAAGAAACAACCCAATCACTGACGAGGTTATAGCCACTGAAACACCCGCAATGAGAGCGCGTTGCAGAAATCCGAATTCTAAAACTTCAAGAACCATTTATATCATCATCCTCTGTGAGTGTGGTTGTGTAGATGCATGTGAGCCTGCATGCTCGATTCTG
Organism: Nitrososphaera sp.; assembly: GCA_036566425.1. GTDB lineage: Archaea > Thermoproteota > Nitrososphaeria > Nitrososphaerales > Nitrososphaeraceae > Nitrososphaera. The sequence goes on along the minus strand of DATCWI010000086.1, from coordinate 7,742 downwards.
AATAGGCTTTGAGGAGATCGGGATTTTCAAAGAATTCGTATGCCTTGCCGTGGAAGAACATTGAGCGATTGATACATGCCACGTTTGTGGCAAGCCTGTTAACTGCATCAAGATCATGCGATGCCCATATTATAGTGATCTTGTTCTCCTGATTTAGCTTTTTCAAAAGAGAATAAAACTTGTTTTGCATTTCAAGATCGATACCTGTAGCTGGCTCGTCCAGTATCAAGAGCTTAGGGTCGTTCACCATCGCCTTTGCTATCAATACGCGTTGTTGTTGGCCACCAGACAGCTCGCCGATTCTACGATCTTTTTGCGCAAGTAAATCTACAGTTTCAAGTGCTAAAGCTATTTTCTCTTTAGATGTTTTACCGGTGACATTGATTCCAAGTGATACAATTTCTTCAACGGTCGCAGGAAAGTTCTGATCAACTGTATTCTTTTGCGGTATGTACCCAATACTTTTGAAGACTTTGCTCTTCTTCTTTTTGATCTCCTCTCCAAGAATTTTTATTGTACCTGTGTAGTCATCACGTAGGCCTAACATACAGCTGAAAAGCGTAGTCTTACCCGCGCCATTTGGACCTATTATTCCAAGTATATCTCCCTCCTCAATTGTAAATGAGATGTTACTCAAAACCAAGGTACCAGAATATGCATATGAGAGTCTGTTGACCTCGACTATCTGCATTCTAGACCCTCCTTCAGATTTTCAATATTTTGCTTCATCTTGTCAAGATATCCGATACCTGCTGCTTGTTCTTCTTCACTAACACCTTCAATTGGGCTCAGCACTAGCACCTTGCCGTCTGGAATCTCGTTGGCAATTGTATCTGCAAGCCGGCTGTCAATCAAATCTTCTGAATAAATTACATTGATGTCTAAGCCATTTGCAAGCTCAATTATTCTCTGAATTGTTTGCGGTAATATTTCCCCTTCTGGTGAAACCCCTTGAATGCTGTGTTGCCTCAGGCCGTATCTTTCTGAAAAGTGGATAAATGCATCGTGAAATGCTATAAAATCTAATTTATCACAGCTGGCAAGCTCTGATCTGATAAAGGCATCAAGTGAATCAAGCTCTGCGATAAATCTATCTGCATTTTGATTGTAATAATCTGCGTTGGCTGGGTCTGATCTAGCCATTGCATCGCGGATCTCGTCTATCTGATGCTTTGCAAGCATAGGGTCCAGCCATATGTGTGGATTAACTCTGCTACCTCCTTCTCCAGTATTATCACCTTCGCGCCAGTGCTCTCCCGCAGTCCCTACTTCATTTTCTTCTTCATGATTAAATTCTATACCTTCGCTAGTATTAACAATAAATTTGGCTTCCAAGTCATTTATCCACCTTTCAAAACCTGCACCATTAATGATTAGAATATCTGCCGTGCGTCCTCTTGAAACATCTTCTGCTGTTGGTTCCCAGTCGTGTGGTTCTACGCTCGCCGGGACAAGGCTTGACACTTCTGCCCTGTCACCAACAACCTTGGAAGCAAATTCGTAAAGCGGGTAAAATGACGCAACAACTGTAATCTTTTCCTGCTCTTGTCTATCTTGCAGAGCTGGCCTGCCTGTGTAAACTGTGGCAATCATTGCAAGTGGAATTAATGTAGCAATGGCTGCAAGAGCTGCCCTGCTTTGATTCATCCTGTTTGTTTCTCGTTATTATTAAAGATATATACCTTTGTTATTAAAAAATATGGAAGTCCTTATAAACAACTTAATAATGAAATATTGACATTGACAATAGTCAGCGTGTCGCTCAATAATGATATCTTGACAGAGGTAGACAAATTACAGAAATTACTTGGATTTTCTGGCAGATCTGAGATTGTAAGAGCTGGTATCAGAAATCTTCTGGCAGAAGAGAAGGACAGGCAGGATTTGTATGGGGAGCTTTTTGCAGTCCTATTAGCAATACACGATGAAAAATCTGACGAGCAAGTAACAGAAATGCGGCACGATTATGATAAACTGATCACTACGCATATACATAATAAAATAGATCGAGACCGATGCCTTGAAATATTCTTAATAAAAGGAGAAGCTGCAGAAATAAAGAACATGACTAAAAAATTCCAGTCAAACAAAAAGATGGATCATGTAAAGTTGATAGCAATGTAATGCGTAGTAATACGATAATCCGGACATTCCCTATGATCACTTTTTTTACAAGCCCGATTGGACTTGGTCACGCAACCCGCGACATAGCCATTGCAGAGGAACTTAAAACTGACATCTTATTTGCAAGTGGTGAAGGTGCGTCAACCTTGATCGCAAGAAAAGGATTCAAAGCTCTTGACGTTTACAAGCCCGAGAAATTCATTGTGGAATCTGGGCAACTTCAGCATGTATTCAAATGGCTCCTACGATACTATCTGTATTACAAGAAGTGCAAGACAATTGCAAAGGAAATTTTGGAAGATCGCAATGGCTTGATAGTAAGCGATGAAGATTTTGCCTCTCTTGTGGTCGCCAAGAAATTGGGTCAAAGGAATGTATTGATCACTGACATTAGTGAAAGTCACTTTACAAATGGCGGCCTTGCGTCAGTAATAGAGAGGAAGATGAACAAATCGATGCATAATATTATGCATACATGTGACTGTATAATCATACCCGAGGTTGGAGACGATAGAGATAACATCCGGTATGTTGGCCCTATAGTGAGGAGGGCTAGCGCAGATCGCAATACTCTACGCAAACAATTTTGCTTTGAGAAAAATACAATACTTGTTAGTAGTGGTGGAACTGACGCTGGCAAATATCTAATCCAAAAGGTGATAGATATGCATCGCAAACTCCAAAGCAAGTTAGATTCTGAGCTCGTGATTGTGTCCGGCCCTTCACTAAAACTTCCTGATTCACAAGAGTATCGTAATCTTGGATTTGTTAATAATATGCACGAACTAGTCTACGCTGCGGATCTAGTAATATCGCTTGCTGGAAGATCAACAATGGACGAGTCACTCGCATACGGAACTCCTGGGATTTTTATACCCATAAAGAATCACTTTGAGCAGGAGCATGGTGCAGCGCGCATTGGATTCAAGTATGAAGACGTTTTTCGACTTGAGTATCTGATCAAAGAAAAGATCGGATGCAGAAGCAATGTAGTAGATGTTAAGGGCGCCGTAAGAGCAGCCAAAATTATCTCTGCATTTATCTGACATATTTGACCAAACTCATGTATTTTTTATAATAAATATTGCTACGACATTTTTTGCCTAGACTTCATCCTTATTAAATTAAAAATTTCAAAAATTGCCTCCTATTTTTCTCTCTCCTTAAATTTGCAGCTTCTTTATCTGGTTGGATTTATACCTCAAAGTAGTTGTATGAGTCATACATCCATTATGTGTGCTGTTGATCGAAACCTGGACTTCGTTACTAATTATATGGATAATAACTAAAATATCTCTCTGGTAGAGGATATTAATACTTCTAAGCAGCTGATTCATAGCACTGTGAAACCCGGGACGCCTGAAGAATTACTTTGTCAAGATTACAACAAAATATCAAACAAAATAGAAAAGTTCCTTTCTGCCTATATTTCGAAAAGCTCTGCAAAGGGGCTAGTGATAGGACTAAGTGGTGGCCTTGATTCATCTGTTGTTATGAAATTAAGTGTAAGTGCACTTGGGCAATCAAAAGTGCTTGGACTTGTTATGCCAAGCGACACTACTCCAAGAGAAGATACTGATCATGCAATAGATCTGGCTAGGGATCTTCGGATAAGATACCACCTCATTGACATCTATCCAATAATTCAAAAATTTGAAGAGATTTTGCCCGCAGATAAGGAGGCAAGAGGAAATCTGATGGCAAGGATTCGCATGAGCCTTCTATATTATCATGCAGGAATTAGTGGGTATCTTGTGGCCGGCACCTCCGATAAGAGTGAAGTCCAAATTGGATATTTCAGCAAGTTTGGTGACGGAGCAGCAGATATTATGCCTATTGCTACCTTGTATAAGACGCAGGTAAGAGCACTTGCACAATATTTGGGTATTCCTGCTGTTATAGTGCAAAAGAAGAGCAGTCCGCGGCTCTGGGAAAACCACCTTGCAGAAGATGAGATAGGAATGGATTATGCGTTGATAGACCCGATATTGCATTTGCTAGTTGACAAAAAAATACAACCAAAATACGCAGCAAGAAAGCTAGGAGTATCTGTAAAGGATGTCAATAAGGTTCAATACATGATAGAAAAAAACATGCACAAGCGTAGACCTGCTGCTATCGTCGCTCTGTGATATTTTGTCTATTGTTGATTATCTTTGTTATGTTATATTGTCAATCCAATCTGTATAGCGAAAGAATCTTTCAATAGTATTTCGAGGCGCAATAGGAAAATTGATATAGCCTTATTGGTCTCTTGTTGGAAGTTCTGCAAATCTTATCGATAAATTTGCCTTATCTCTCGTACTCTATTAGATATGCTCTGACTCTCTCACCGTATTTGTGGATGGTAGCTCATATTTGATAATTCTAGTGTGGCCTGTCAGCATTTTGTGTGCTCTAATGTGTGAATCGAAAGCAAAAACTAACTGGCAATGTTTACATACCCACATAGATTCCTTATCTTTCATCTATTCTATTCTATCTTAACTCATTTAAAAACAATGGCAGGTGGATTTGGAAGAACAATGGGCTTCATAAAAGCTCCATAGGTAAGGCTTGCTAAGGTGCTGAATTTTTGTGTGATCGCCATAGATTCTGAGGAAGAAATTCTTTTATTACCACTGATTAAATCTACCAAACACGAACTACTGTTTTTCATCTTCTTGAAGCTACTTTTGCATATAGACAGACACGTCGGAGAGCGATATACAAGCTATCTGAGTTATGATATGGTGTTATTCTGAGGTTGATATCCAATTTCACGACCATTGAACAGGGAGCGAAACGGCACTAATAGCAACAACAATCAACTTCCGAGGTATTAGGCCACTGCCTCATTTACGTAAATCCTAACTTTTTGATAAGATGGAACTTAGAAAAGAGCCTTCACTAAAAAGTAGTGTATATTCTATGTTGTCTTCTCTGCGTCAAGGAATTGGAGTGCTGCCCGGATCTGAGCGATCTGATCCTCAATGTCGCTCGTTAAATCTTCTAAGCCTGGTTGGTCATATTGTGGATCCATGTAATAAGCATCATAGAATAAGTCTACACTGTACTTTATGTAGACATAATCGAATTTACCCGGATCTAATCTGTAATTCTTAACTAAAGATTTGATAATGTCTAAATGTCTAAATATGTATTTTCTTATCTCTTCTAAGCTTTTGATTTCTGATTTGGAATATTCTTTCACACGTTCCCAATTCTCTGGTTTTGGGTCTCCATTGTATTTCTCTATACGATCTTTTAATTTCACCAATTCGTCTTTAATAGTGGATGTGTCATAGCTGACTACATATAAGAAGCAGTTCTTTTTTTTGGCATCTTCCTCTCTCATCTTAATAACTTCAGCACATCTATTATGTTCAATATCTATTTTATGTTTATGTGTATAAGTACGACTGTTCTTAAGAATTTGGGGGTATCTGTCATCATGAGAACCCGCTTGTTACATAACCAACACATTCTTGATTTGCTGATGTTGTTAACTGCAAACCCTGACTTCTGTCCCGTAATCGAGAAGATTGATGTTGAAGAACATCTTCCCTTCATGAACCATTTTTAAATGTATAGAAGCTAATACATAAGGGCTAACAAAGGAGAGCTTTGATCGCATTTCTTGAGATCATATTGTTAAGATGAGGTAAAGTGAGGGTAGTGCGTTTGCATCCAGCCTCTTTTATGTTAACGTTTCATATCCAATTACGTTGCATGTATATATTTTAGAGCTTACTTGCTGGTAATCTATTGGCAAACAGCGAAGGATTATGCTATGGCTCAAACGTCCGCGAACATATTATTCATCATTAGTCAAACAGGTTGACTTTCATTCAGAATACTTATCATGGTGAAAACATGTGAAATCTCTGCAATAGTGACAAAATCCGCAGTTCGGACATATAGGTTCTGAGAGCGTTGGATTAAATTCAGAATAGCAATTAAAACAATTCATGATTCATTATGGATGAAATATAACCTGCAATTACTAAATTTATTGCCTAGCTAATCTAGTCCCTAGCTTTAAGCAGATTCAATAAATAAATAGATTAACAGGAAAGCAAGCTTCAAAGTCAAAAAAGAGCTTTTTGTATGATTAATTGAATGAGAGACTGACTGTAATAAGTTTCTTGCATACCAGCCACGCCAGCGATCATATGCAGATAAACCCAAAGTCACGTACAGCAGATTAGAGACTGAAATGATAGCGTGTCTAACTTGTTGATAAGGAACGTAGGAATCATCATCGCATTCGTAGACTCATAGGTGGTTTAATAACTTCCAACCCCACCCAGCCTTCAGGAGCATTCCATCTTTATTTGTAGTCTGAAAGTATATCGCGGTAACGCGAATCCTTATACGCTATATACTTTACGTATTCACCATAAGTCATATCAAATGAACAATTAGAGCACTTGACAAATGAAAAATCGTCTGCTAGTTCTGCAGTTTCCCTGCAATCAGGGCAATGAACCTTCATGTGCAATTTTGCACCTAGAAGATATAATAATGTTCTCAAATTTTGATGAGTCATATAGGTTAAAAGCCAAACAAGGGTCAGATAACCACGAACAGAGCATGAGATGAATGTGAACATCAGTTTGTCAATAGGTGCGGACCTAGCCTAACGACAGCAAATGAGAGCTTGCAGTTTGGCTACATACATCCTCATATCTTTCATAGCAAGGGAGCAGCTTAGAGCAACTAATACAGATTCCTCCCATCTAGCAGGAACAGCAGGATTTGAGTTCTCACAATCATACAACTTATAATATCCAGAGCATCACTATTTGTAGATGAATAAAACTTGCTTGAGGTGTGGTAAGACTATTGAGGAGATTATCGAGGATCCAGCTGCTGAAAAATACCCTGCATGCTCTGCATGTTGGAAGGAGTGGACCACTTATGCTGTTATGGTCATGAATGAGATGAGGTTGGATATGTCAATGCCAGAACATAGAAAAGCCCTCCGCAAGTATGAGAGGGCATTCTTTGGACTTGAAAAGGGCATTGGAGAAATAGAAAAAAAGCCAGATAACCCCGAGGCACAACACGACCACCATCATCACTAATCATTTTAGCCCGACAGCTTTTAGTGAATACTCTGGAATCATCTTTAGTATCCTTCTGCTGTTTGGCAGCCCGAGTAGCACTTCATGCAGAGAGTCTGTTATGCGCTCTTGTTGCACTTGATTAAGTGATACAAAAGCAATGGTCAGCGACCTAAAATCAAGATTTGTGATAGAATTAGGGTTTGCCAAAATTTGCATGCAATAGGTCTGGAACATTACTCTGCGCTTTTCCGAATCAAATTCCGATAATAATTCAAGCCAGGTCTTGAAAAGGATTGACAATTTATCTGAATCTATAGTAGGCGCTGCTGCTAATGCCATGCTTATCAGTTCACTCTTTTCTTCATCGTGCATCTCATAGAAGTCTTTGAGACGGTTTTGCAGCATTTGTTTTCGTAAAAAATCCGGCAGGTCTGCAAGTATTTGGATGATGTTGCCAGATACGTTATTCATGACCAAGTTGCAAAATGGAGCAATTTATCAAGATTACTGCCTGATAAACCAAATGCTTAAAGCTGACCTCTGTAGAGAAAGGGGCAGACGTGAAGA
>DATCWI010000091.1:0-47996 GCA_036566425.1 Nitrososphaera sp. | reverse complement strand
GGGGCTGCTCGCCCATTAAAGGGGAACGTGAGCTGGGTTTAGACCGTCGTGAGACAGGTCGGTCTCTGCCTGACAGGGGCGTGGTTGTCTGAGGGGAAGTTGCCCCTAGTACGAGAGGAACAGGGCAGCGCAGCCTCTGGTTTATCAGCTGTCCGACAGGGCATGCTGAGCAGCTAAGCTGCTTAGGATAAGTCCTGAAAGCATCTAAGGACGAAGCCTTTCCCGAGAAAAGACAGCCGTCCGCAAGGAAAAGGGCGGCCATAGAAGATGGCGTTGATGGGATGGAGGTGTACTCACCAAGCTTCGGCGAGGTGTTCAGCCTGCCATTCCCAATAGCCCGATGCACTAAATCAAATTAGTCTATGCCATCACTCGTTGGTGGTTAGCCACAGACGTGAAGTGGCAACAGACACACCATCTTTCAGCAGCTCCGGAAATACGTAAAGAACATTTCGTATACAAAGAAATGTCACAGAAGCGATTCCTGTAATCCTATCCACGACGGTACTCTATTATTTTCTATTTTAATTTGAAATCTATATTAAAAAATTAATAACGAACCATTAAATCTGGGGATATGAATGCTTCAATCTGAATGTAATGCACAGCTTTTGTATATCACACAAAGAGGACGTGGATGGTATCTGCTCTGCGGCGCTTATCAAGGCTGGCTTTGATATATCAAAAGTGGTACTAGTGGATTACGCCAACCTCATTTCAAGGCTGGAAAAGGTGGAGACAATGTTTGACAAGATCGAGCAGTTATTCATATGTGATCTGGGCTTATCAAAAAAGAATGAGCAGAGATTCACTGACTTGCTTCAGAGGATGGTTTCCAAAGGTACACAAGTTATCTATATAGATCATCATGATATCAGTAAAGAGACACTGCATGCCCTTAAGAAGGCAGATGTAACACTCGTCCGTACGATTGAAGAGTGCACAAGCATGCAGGTTTATGCAAAGTATAGGAAAAAACTACCCGACCACGCAGCATTTTTTGCTGCAATGGGTGCCCTCACGGACTACATGGAAAACAAACCTCTTGCATCAACTATAGTTTCCCGATTTGATCGCCAATTCCTCATGCTTGAATCGACTACACTATCATATATGATATCCTCGAGCCAACACGATGATCCATTTCTTCTAAAGATAGTTGACACACTAGCCAAGATGAAATATCCTCATGACATCAAAGGAGGTTTTGACATGGCGGAAAAATATGCAAAAAAGGTAGCAAATGCGGTCGAGTCAATAAAGGAGTCAGTAGTAATATTGGATAATCTTGCATATGCTCCGAGCGCTGTCGAGTTATCATCAAGCATGGTAGTTAATTTTGTGCTTGGTTCCTCCGGCAAGCCTGCCGCCATTGTATATAAGCTAAAGGATGATGTCAAGTCATACGTCCTGTCTATACGGGGGTCTGCAGACTGCAGGGTACACCTTGGCAGATTAACAAATGACATCGCGTCAGATCTTGGAGGCAGCGGAGGTGGTCATGACCGAGCATGCGGGGCACTGATTCCAAAGGCCAATCTCCAAAAATTCATAGAAACTCTCAACAGAAAGATATCTGATGATAAAGAGTATTCATGACATGAGCAGTTCAAAGCGGCTAGAATATATTCCCGCTACAGTCGTAATTTTGCGCTTCTCCAATAGTTATACCAGGAAATTGTTCCATGAAAGCCTAAGTGGATGAGATATATTCCTAGAATAGCTCTTAGACCTCTACTACAAACTCTATTTCTACGGCGCTATCAAGAGGCAAGCTGCTTACACCCACAGCTGCTCTTGCATGTTTGCCTTTTTCGCCAAAGACACATACAAGCAAATCTGAAGCACCGTTAATTACTTTGGGATGGTCGGTAAATGAAGGGTCGCAATTAATGAATCCTGTAATCTTAACAATCTGCTTGATCTTATCAAGGCTGCCGAGATATGCCTTTAATTGCGCTAACGCATTTATTGTGCACAGGCGTGCAGCCGCTTGACCTATTGCTATAGAATCAACCTTACCTCTAAACTTGACTTGTTTGCCTTCAGTTGGGATTTGCCCAGCCACAAAGGCGAGATTGCTAGAAAGGACCACCGGCACATATGACCCGGCCGGCTCCGGTGGAACTGGAAGGTTAATACCAAGTGAAGCGATCTTTTCTTCTATCATGGTCTTCAACGGTCTTCGATTGGTTAATTTACTTTGCTGTGAAATGTCGGCCCCTTTTTTTGAAAGGTTCCTAACGGATTACTCCGGTGTGCTGTTCAAGTACAATAATAATCCTGTTGTGCAGAGGATAATGACGAATAATGATGACTGCAAATCCGAAGACTGGATAGAGTTTCGGATTGATTTATACAATGAAATCTCCTTACTAGCAAATAGACAATATAACTTCTAATGCTAATCATTAACCATGTTGAAGCGCTTGTCTTTATTCTTACAAAATTTGGTATTCTATCTTGTATTGTGAATTATGTTTGTATTTTTGCTTAACTGGTCCTAATGAATTTACTTAATGTTCTTCATACCTTTATTATAATTTCATAACTGATGGAAGGCTAAGAGGAAGTACGATATTATTTCATGGTCTGTTATGAATTAGTTAATAATGTTCATCTTGGGTGAATTAGCACATAGTGGAGGCAAAAGATTATAGAACTACTAGTTCACACGCAGGTGCATATCTATGCAGCAGGACTTTTTCAGAAATTACAAACGGAAAACAAGGAAGTCAAGCCGCCTTTACTCCCGCGCTGTTAAAGTATTTCCAGGAGGCGTAAATCACAATATTCGCTATTTTGAACCATATCCATTTTTTGTCACTGGCGCAAAGGCTCAGCAACTGCTCGATATAGACGGTAACAAATATACGGATTACTGGATGGGTCATTGGGCGCTCATATTGGGTCACTCTCCTAGAGAGATTGTCCAGTCGGTGACCGAGCAGGCTAAAAATGGAGTACTATATGGCACCGTCAATGCAGTAAGCATTGAGCTCGCAGAAACTATTCAGAGGCTAATGCCCAAGGCAGAGATGATGCGCTTTAGCAGCACTGGCTCAGAAGCGACAATGTTTGCGATAAGGCTTGCTAGAGCGAGGACTGGGAGACGCATAGTTGCTAAGGCAATTGGCGGCTGGCACGGGTTCAACACTACACTTTTGCAGACTGTTAACTATCCATTCGAGCAAGATGAAGGGCTGGGTCTAGTACAGGATGAAGGACAGTTTGTGGAGTCGATACCATTTAACGATCTAGATGCATCGCTCAAGGTACTTGAAACAGTCAAGGATGATCTAGCATGCATAATTATCGAACCGGTGCTCGGCGGAGCAGGCTGCATTCCTCCAATCGATGGTTACCTACAGGGTTTGCAGGAGTTTTCTAAAAAGAATGGCAGTCTTTTCATACTCGATGAAATTGTCACAGGTTTTAGGCTTTCTCTTCATGGAGCTGCAAGGGTCTATGGGCTAGAACCTGATCTGTTTACTCTTGGCAAGATAGTAGGGGGTGGAATGCCCATTGGAGTTTTGTGCGGCGACAAAGACATACTGTCGCTTGCTGATCCTGTAGCAAGGGCAGATAAAGATACACGCTGCGCAATAGGTGGCGGAACATTTTCAGCCAATCCAATGAGTATGACTGCAGGTATTATGACACTGGACTATTTGAAAAGAAACAAACAACAAGTTTATAGGAAAATTGACAGGCTCGGGCGGATGGCAAGAAAGGGCCTAACAAAATTATTTGCCGATTCAGGAATCCCATGTCAGGTAACAGGTGTAGGCTCTATTTTTTTGACACACTTCGGCACGGCTACAATTTTGAATGCAAACGATGTCGCAAAATCCGATAGAGATCTTCAAAGGGATTACCATCTAGCCCTTATGGCGAACCATGGGATATTTTTTCTGCCGACTAAAATGGCGGCGATATCCTTTGCCCATGAAGAAAGAGATATTGAGAAGTTACTCTCTGCAACAGAGAAAATTATCACAAACACCAGCCTCTTCAAGCAATTTGCTTAACGAGACCTGCGTGTTTTTTGACTGATACCAGAAGTTGCACTAGAGGCATTGAAAACTGCCAAATAGACAGTCTCACGTCAAATCAAATTCTAGAAGCCAACTTGTTCATTTAACTACCTTATTATTTTTTTGTCCCACAATTGAATAATAACTATCAGCTGTTCTCGATCTAAAACAAAATTGTGGGGCATTCTTTCAATCGTTATTTCGATATTCAATAGAAATTAAAGAAACGCTATAATGTATATGCTTAAAGCTCCATCAATGCTTCTTCAATGCTCTTTCTGTCTTGAGCTGTTGGCAGCTGTTCAAGATACTTGGCTAGGTCCTCTTTGGCGCCTCTATTATTCCCAATTTGCAATCTTGCTACGGCTCGGTTCTTGTATAAGGGCGCAAACCGAAAAGAATTGATGTCAATTGCCTTGCTATAATATGCTTCCGCAAGAGAATAATCTTTTTCCTTTAGATAATAGTTGCCCAGACCGCGATAGGCGAGATATGATTTTGGGTTTAGCTTGAGTGCATTCTCGTAACAAACGATAGCCTTGTCAGAATTTGCTTCATTATAGGCTCCTCCAAGAAGAACCCATGCCTGCGAGTTATCTGGATCAATCTCTATTGCTGTTTGTAATCGTTCAATGGCTTCGTTAATCTTTCCATCCTGTCTAAATCCTTCAGCTTCAAAGCAGACCCTGTTGGATTTGGCAAACTTTAATTCCTGATTCTTTAGAAGATCCTTCATATCTGAAGGAAGCATGATAATAGCAGTCATGTCATCTTGTTCCCAATCCTGCTCAAACTTCTGCTCTGGAATCGCGCCGACTGTGTCGGGTTCTGGGACATAGGTAAGGATCCTGCGCTCCTCGCTATTGTAGCCAGATACAATCATTGCATGCTGCACCGTTGCCTTTATTCCAGGCATTATTACAATAGGCGGTATGCCCTGATCGACTCGCTTTTTCAAATCGCTCATTGAGCTTTTGTAGATATAAGATTCAATACCATGCATTTGTGCGAGCTCAATCCCGTGAATCATTGTCACCCCTCTTTCATTTGCAGCACCAGATGTAGGTGGAGATATGTCTTCACCCCAGTATTTCAAGACAACATTCATTACAAGTGGTAAATCTGCACAGTCTTCATTCTTGCTAACAAGAGGCAAGCTAATGAAATGCTCCGGTTGGGATTCCAAGCTAATACTTTCTCTGTCTTGCAAGCAAATAAAATTCTTCTCATATCTTTAAGAAATTCTTTACAAGTTGTAGTCCTTCATCTCCGCTCTTTTCGGGGTGAAATTGTGTACCGTACACGGTCTTGTTGTCGTTGCAGAATACTTCATGCTGGCAGTACCTAGACCTTGCAAGCGACACAAAATTTGATGGAAGTTTAGCAATACAATATCTGTGGCTCTCGTATACAAGGATCGAGTTCCTTTCTTGAGTCAATGCATTTGTACTTAAGATAGAGACTTCAGTCATTCCTTGGATATGCGCGGGCATTTTGCTTATTGAGCCTCCAAGAGTAAGTGCTATTATTTCGGCCCCATAGCAAATACCAAGTAGCGGTTTGCCTTGATACTGGCAGTATCTTATGATCTTAGAATTTATCATGTTTATTTGCCTGTTGTATTTTCGCCTCCCTGAGAGTATCACCCTATCGCAATTGGCGAGATCGTTCGGGGAGACTTCAATAAATCTCCTGTGAAAAAATCGCTGGTCTAGTCGGCCAAGGCAATCCAGTATATCGGGTGTAAAAGGTGATAGGTTGTCAACGACTAATACTGTCAATCTCTTTGTCCATCTGTGTTGAATATACATTAATTCTTTATTATTACGAAATTCCTCAATTAATGTGCAAATTTACCGGACGTATCCCTTCCAGCTGGGTTAATGATTTATCTTAACTGCATTTAACCAGTGCTAATAATAATATGACCTGGGCTGAGCCTACTTAAATTGTTAGTACTTCTTGGAGCTACTTGAAACCCTAACTATACCACCATGTAAACTCAAGTTATCTTGAGTACGCTCAATCCTGCACCAGCGAACATTTTTACCAACAGTTCTTTTCTAAGCCCATTCTTGTATGGAGTTAGATTCTGCGTGCGATTAACTCTTTATGTCCAACTTTAGGTCCAACGTCTAGAAAATAAATGTCCAAAAGATTAGAGCTCTTGCCGTAGTAATGTTGGCTAAATCAACAGTCCCTTTCGCAGATTGAAAAAAGGTATCAATGACAGTAGTCAAGCTGCAGACTTCAGCGTGGCTTTTAGCCACCTTTCCAGGCCTATTTATAGTGCGTAATCACTTCACTTTAAAGCGGAGAAAAGGTTGCAAGTACCACTGTGACCTGCTAGGCTGCGTTTAGGCCCGTTGTCAGTACTTATTGTATTGTGAAAGATAAATATCGTAGTAGCAACTTTTTTTGAGTTGCTATCTAGATTGCTTCTGCTAGCCTTTTGCACATTAGATAAACTGCTGCGTATGCAGGTATTTCAGCTGTCTCTTTTGAGATATTGAATGTATTCTTCTTTAACCTCAACTTAACTGGAGTCTTAACCCTGATGTTTATCTTGCCATCAGCAAGGAGACATGCATCGACGAAGGGATCAAACGAATTGAGATCGGTGCATTTTGTCTTTGAGAGGCCACTCTTGCTGTTCAGTGTTCCAGGCATCCTAAAGACCCTGTGAACGTCCGTCGTTACCTGGGGATCTATCCTGACTCCCATGTCTTTTGCTAATTTTTCCAATTCAACCTTGAATGCCTCATAGCCGCCTACTTGATTGACAATATTCCTGAACTTGATTGCTGCTGTCATGTCGATCTTCAGCTTCTCTGCAATCCTCCTTCTCCAGCTATATGCAAGCCCACTTTTAGGGAATTTTATTAAAAACAGGTCTTCCGTATTGGTCTTTCTTACTCCAATACTCTCTAAAATAAGTCCAGTTCCAGATAGGTAGCTCACAAGGTCTGAGCGAGCTTGTGGATCTAGAGAAACATATCCTTTATCATTTATGTGTACATGAAAGCCGTTGTTGCCGGAAAAGTAAACAGTAATAGCGCTGCGCTCCAGACCGATGTCAAATAGTAGATAGTCAATTAAACGTCTAGCTTCTATTTTGGACCCGTCTATACACTTGCTGCAAGGAATGGACACATAATCCGCCTTGCTGGAACCGCAGGACGAGCAAGAGTATGGTTGCTGTTCATCGTGCGTAGGAGGAGATGCAGCACCGCATTGTATGCACACAGCATACGAATGAGATGGAACGCAAGGCATCCTCAGATCTTTTCCGTCAATGTCAAAAATTAGGTCTGCCCCAAGCCAGCGCTTCTCCTGCATGGGTTGTCCTGTCGGAAATTCATAGTACGCATTTGAGCAATAAACATCAGAGGGGGCTTCTCTAACAAGGACAGCATCAAGCTCCTTCATACTCTTGAATGATAGATGTCTAAGCATGCCTGGTTGTCCGAATTGCATATAACCAAACTCACGCTGCTCTATCTTGTATGGCTCTTCGAGGGACTTTGACTGATAGAAATAATATTCTCTGAATGCCTTCTTTAATGCTGAGATTGTCTTGGCTGCAGAGTTATCCTCTCTCACTTCTTGTTCCTGCCGAACTGAATTGGATTTATCAGTGTATCGCATTGGGCAGTCGCAAAGCAAAGATTCTCATTTCTGATCTTATCGCATGAGGGAACAGAATATTTGGTATGGCTTCCTTTCATCCCAGCCAAGTGCTCCACTTGGTATCTTGTTATTTTTTCATTAAAATCAGGAGCATTTTCAAACATAAAGACAATTTCATCTAACGGTTTGCCAATGGCTAACATGTATGTGGCAAGCATTACACGTGCGGAGTGGGGTAGGTTATCACCCTTATTCATCACTTCAAGTGCATGCTTGATGCAAGGTGGATACTCTGTTATGGCCGGTGAGAGTCGCCGTTCATAGCGTGATAGAAGTTTTTGCCGTAATTCGTCAGCTTTCAAATTTATGCTCTGAGGCAAAGTAGGGAGAGTCATCGCTCTGACTTTGTCATATATGAGCACAGAAAGTTCATTTCTAATCAGTCTAACTGTCTCATCAGCATCAAGATAGACATATCCTTTATGCACAAGTCTGTTTATTAGTTTCCATTCCTGTTCATGAAAATGAGAAGCTCTTGCCAGATAGTCTATAACCCTGACCTTGAAAAGACGCTGATCCTCTGATACAACTATCCTCAGTTTGAATAAATCTTCAAAGATTTTCATAAAGAGGGAGCCTTTCTTATTTTCATTCGGTTTTCTTAGATCCTCTGTGAGGAACTTCTCTGCCCTCCTTGCTTCTGCTAGCGCAAATTTTCTCAGGACTTGATCTATTCCAATTGATTTGACGATTACAAGAGAGATAAGGAATGTAAGGATCTCAATTTCATATCTCTCTAACTTATCGTATATCTTCCCATCGACCTCAATTTGAACACGGTCCGCAGCTCGGTCTATGATATACTTCATATCAGGCCTTTCGAGCTCTTCCCAGCCAAAACCCGACTCACGTAGGTACTCGCCTGCTTCGGTCAAAAAAGGATATTTGGCTAAATCACTGCCGGCCATTTTTATAGAAGCCAAGTCCCCAAATATGATATAGCTCTTCTACCATAAAAACTCCATTACAATAATCTTAAAGTAGCAAGAATTATCTTCTTATCGAAACCATGGGCGTAAGGGTGGGTTTTCATGTTTCAATAGCAGGGGGAATATCAAATTCCATAAATAATGCAAAAAAATTAGGCTGCACTGCGTTTCAGATATTTACTCGAAATCCTCGCGGTTGGGCAGTAAATCCAATACCGAGAAGCGAGGTTTTGTCGTTTAAAAACAGGCTCGCTACAAGCGGGATCGAGAAGACATCGGTAGTTGTGCATATGCCATACCTGCCAAACCTCTCAGGACCACCGGGCGAATTTTATCAAAGATCCGTAAAGACCCTCAAAGAAGAGATGCAAAGATGCGAATTCCTTGGAATATCGTATCTCGTGATCCACCTTGGAAGTCATATGGGTAAGGGATCAAAGAGTGGGATTGACCAGCTTATAAATGCCTTAGGTACTGCCTGTGCACACAGTAAGTCTCCAAATGGAGTCGTGGTCTTATTGGAAAATAACGCAGGTTATAGGAATAATGTGGGCGGCAAGCTTGAAGAGCTGCGCCTCATCCTCGATAAACTCAACAACACGGAGCGATTTGGCCTTTGCATCGATACTTGCCATCTTTTTGCATCTGGCTATGACCTACGTACATATGAGAGTGTAAATATGGTAATTGAAAAAATCGAGGATATCATTGGCCTTCAAGCATTGAAAGTCATTCACTTGAACGATTCAAAAGGTCCGCTAGGTTCAAACCTGGATCGGCATGAGCATATCGGTCTTGGATCTATCGGCAGGAGGGGGATTGCAGCTTTTATTAACCATGCCACGATTAAGGCACTGCCGATAATTATGGAGACACCAATAGATACACGGAGAGGAGACGAGGAGAACCTCGAGATCGTTTTAAATTTGATGAATAATTCCGAATAAAAAGCATGAATGAATAAATAAATTACTTGTTTAGTCTATGAGATTCAACGTTAGTTGAGCCTTCATAGTAAGTTACGATTAGTGGATCGTCGAGGTTATAAGGACAGCTCTGAATGCTCTTTGGTTGACCATCCGGAGTTTCTATTACACATACATCACCCTGTTTTATCAACACATTGACCTCTTCAGATACAGTCTGTCGGAATAAGATCTCACCAAGAGGGAACCCCTGTATCATCTGTATGAGCATGAATGCTCCAAAGAATGCAAGACCAAACAATATAGCCAGCTTTTTAGTTGAAATCCTCGCAAACTCTGATGAGTCGGACTCATAGGCCATATGCTACTCTGATGGATCATTTCTAAAAAACTTATGGGAGTCATCGAGAGGTCTTAGCAGCTTTCTCAATCGCTTCTTCCTGCTCATACCATTCATCAAAGTATGCCATCAGTAGATGAGCTGCTAATTCTTCCTTCGTGTGATCAGCCTTCAGATGAACTGCCAGATATTCGGGCGCAAAGAATAGGTTGCAGATATAGCAGAACGGATTTCGTTCGTGCTTTTTTAACAAGTTCCGGTAAGATACTAAGTAACTGTATATATAAGAGCTCAGTTGTGATGATCCTGAAAAATAGACAGAAGGAACTACCCTATTACTTAAATCATAATAGTTCGTTTCATTTAGTCTAGCACTAGCTGGTTCTTTGAAGTGTGTCAAGCTGCAGGTAGATAGATTTGATCAGAAGCTATCTTTAGGATATGATCGTATTCGAATCGCCTCCCAAACTTTCGACAACAACTCCTCGTTGATATTTGCATCATCCAACAAGTCATGTATATTGTCAGAATTTACTGTATTAGTCTATGAATGGTAACCACTGCGTCTTGATTCGCAAAATAATTAGCAAAAAAATTCAGGTCAAAAGGGATTCTATTACAGACTCTCCATCTATAATGTTATAGTAAAAACCACTGAGATTCGAGAATCCTCAATATAGGTCTCTGAGCTCCCGTTTGAATACGGAATATAAAACAAATTATAAGGAGGTAGACAAGAAAGTCTCACTACGCATATGGTTTTTGGCAGGGACATACGGCTTGCGAGAATATTGAATGAGGGCAAAATGCTGTGCATTCCTATGGACCATGGCATAAGTAACGGACCAATCAAAGGTCTAGAGGATATCCACAGTGTAATCTATGAATGTTCTTCTGCCGGACTGACCTGTGTCCTTGTCAATAAAGGTATAATCAAAAGTATGCCACGGCCTCCAAATATTGGAATAATTGCACACTTTTCTGCAAGTACTTCTATTGGCCCCACGCCAAATAGAAAGATACTGATAGGAAGTGTTGAGGAGGCGATTAGGCTTGGAGCAGATGCAGTTTCTCTCCATATTAATATCGGTTCAAAGGAGGAGCCAGAAATGCTTCAAAAACTCGGAATGATATCTGATAAGTGTGACGAATGGAGCGTACCTCTCGTAGCTATGATGTACCCCCGAGGAGAGAATATTAAGAATCCACACGACCCAGAGATTGTGGCGCACGCTGCCAGGGTGGGGGCTGAAGCCGGAGCAGATATTATAAAAGCGGTATATACAGGCGATCCCGCTTCATTTAGGCGAGTTGTGCGAGGTTGTCCTGTCCCAATAGTAATCGCTGGAGGACCCAAAGCCAACACAGACAGAGAAATCTTGGAAATGTGCGAGGGTGCAATGATGGCGGGGGCAAAGGGTGTGACATTTGGCCGCAACATCTTTCAACACAAAAATCCTCCCACAATCGTGCGCGCACTATACAAGATCATAATAGAAAAAAGAAATGTTAGAGAGGCCATGAAAGAACTTGACTGATTTTAAACCAAAACAACTGATTGTAAAGCCAATAGTGGCAAAAGAATCTTCTATTGGACAATTTCTCTCCAAACTAAAGGGTAAGGGTGACTTCATGCTCAATATGGACCCTAAGTTAGCCGCTGGGACTTTCCGGACCATATATGACTCCGAAGACGCAGACATAGTCATTTGCTCGAGTTTAGATCAGTTGAGTTCCCTTAAGTTGTCAGGCAAGAGCGCGGCTTACTACAAGAAAGTCATGAACGATCTTGACATCGACGACATACAGAGAGCGTCGGAGAGCGGAGCGGAACTCGTAATCGTCGAAGCACCAAATTGGAAGATAATCCCGCTAGAAAATATTATTGCCAAAGTTCATGGCTCTAAAACAAAAGTTTTCACTACTGCAGAGAACTCTCAGGAGGTTGCTATGTTGTTTTCAGTACTTGAGCTGGGAGTCGACGGAGTGATTTTATCTACTGATAGCGAGGAGGAAGTTGAGAGGGTGAGACAACAGCTAACTGCTGTAAGATTCCCAATCTCCTTTGCTAGGATAATAGAGGTAAAGGACGTCGGAATAGGGGAGCGGGTCTGTGTAGATACTGCATCCATGATGAGGATGGGAGAAGGCATGCTAGTAGGGAGCAAATCCAACTTTATGCTTTTAGTGCATAATGAATCAATAGGCTCATCCTTTACCTCGCCTAGACCTTTTAGAGTAAACGCAGGGGCGGTGTACTGTTACACAATAGTGCCTGGTGGAACTACACGGTATCTCTCTGAGATTGAATCGGGAAGCGAAGTCTGGATCGTTAATGAAGAAGGAGTCGCAAGAAGTGCCGTCGTCGGCAGATCAAAAATAGAAACAAGACCTCTCAGACTAATACGCGCTGAGATCGACGGTCAGCAAGGCACTGTCATTTTGCAGAATGCTGAGACGATCCGTCTGATATCTAAAGATGGAAAATTGTTGTCAGTCACTGAAGTAAGAACCGGTGATCGGGTACTGGGCTATGCCAAGCAAGCCCAAGGACGCCACTTTGGGATGGAAGTTGATGAATTCATCGTAGAAAAGTGATCCCCCGTCTCTGCCTCTTCTTTTCCTCGCCTAAAGAGCTGTTCCGCAGCTGAATGCAACTACCCAACCTGAGTACTTCAAGGCAACATGTTACCATGCTGGCTGGCAAAATGTCATAATAATTAACTGGGATAGATTTTAGTAGTAGGTTAATTTACACATTGTTACCTAGCCAATTTTCTAAGTTGCCCTAGCGATCTCGTCCTAAGTGCACCTTTGGTGTATTCGTCCTAATGCTTGCAAGAATTTCAACATGCGGCTCAAATTGCAATGCTGCTTCGTCATATCAGCCTCTAATATTCCTATAACACGATATTCACTGAGTGTCCACCATCAGTTGAATCTGCAACCACCTACAGTATGTTTAAGGTTTTGAGACATTTTTCTGTCCAACATGTATTTCTGATATACTACCTGCAGATTTAATGAACAAAGCACTATTGAACTTGTATATTTTATGTCATGTATTCTAATGTCACAATGTCCTAAAAGAACATCCAGATTGCTGCATCAAACTTACCATTGCAAGAACGAAGGGTTATTTTTATACGCGGATATTTTTGGGGATGACACAATGAAGATATGTTTATCCTTGCTCATTAAACGCCACATATGTCAGATATCCAGATGGGATGACACCATTGAGCCAGAAATAGAACGTTCCTGACGCAGGACAGGGGTGGGGAAGATGAAACTGAATCATGTGGCAAACTCCTTAAATAATTTCATGCCTTATATTAAAAGCACCCAAGGTCTCACAGAACAGGGGCGTATTTGACACAATTGAGGCTGGTGCAAAGGCTACAGCCCACAAGGTGTCAGTCTCAGTTAGAGACATGGGTTGAAAAAACGACAAGGAGAAGTAAAAGGAGAAGTACAAGAAATAGATGGACTAGGACTTGGATTTTGGGCTCCAGTTTTGAGGTTCGTCTCTCTTCTTCTCCTTGCTTTTCCTTGCGATTCTTTGCTTCCTGACTACGCATAATTTGATTGCTCTTCTTACTATTGATTTTTCATAACATACGAGATAAAGCTCCCAATAACCATTGATGGTTAATTGACATTGCTATACTTCCTCGCATTTGGTCTATGTAATCCAATTCTCCTCCTCCTCAAAAGTCAAATATATGACGTATGATGATATAATCTTCGGCAGTGAATTAGACATTAGCTGAATTGTCCAAACTTCTGTTGAAAACTTGATATTCGTATATCCAAAGATCGATCTTCCAATGCAGCCAAGTTATCAAAAAAGCTACGATGAAGACAAACTGAATTGCGGTAAATGATTGACACAAAATGTTTGTCATTACTCAGGCATCAATTAACCAAAAAAGAGTAAACGCCTCATGCATTGAGCTCGCTTTTCTAAGCTCAAGCAATAATTTCTTTTTAGTCACTTGTTTATTACTTTAAAGTATCGGGTCTTTGGACCAATCACTGGAGCATGCATACAGAATCAAATCATGCTCGTCCAAGAAGAGGTTACTGACCAAATAAGTTTAGGCAATTGCAAGGACATACTTCAGAAACTCCCTCAGAATTCTGTCCAGTTGACAATAACTTCACCCCCTTATCGAAATGCAATCGATTATGATATCCATGCATCAGGAAGCGGTGCTTACTATCGTGGAAAGTTAAACGTGGATACGAATGATTATCTCAATGATATGACAGACATTTTTGGTGAGAAAGTCTATCATGTCACAAAGGAAGGCGGCTATTGTTGCATTGTCATAGCAAACGAAGTTGTTAATGGGACGATATTACCTTTACCTCATATGCTGCTGTCCCGGCTTGTCCAACCTTTTGGGAAATGGAATCTTCATGAGGAGATCATTTGGCACAAAGTGACAGGAGGGACAAATAGATATGGATCCTTCGTTATCCATCCATATCCAAAATACTATCGTGCAAACATTATGCATGAGTTCATTCTGATCTTGCGTAAAGGGGATGTCAATACCGGCCGTACTAAAAAAGTAGAGATCCTACCTGCTACACATGAGGAGTGGACCAGAGAAATAGCCAACTCTGTCTGGCATATAGCCCCAGTACCACCAGGTTGCATTGATCATCCTTGCCCGTTTCCAGAAGAAATCCCATACCGTCTGATGAAACTTTATTCATATGAGAATGATCTAATACTAGATCCCTTCAATGGAAGCGGACAGACTACCAAGGTGGCCCATCATTTTGGGCGTCGCTACCTAGGGATCGATTTGGTAATAGAATATGTCGAGCTAGCCAAATCCCGAATAGAAAGAGAGCCTGTTCACATACGAAACGAAGCCCTCGTAGCTAATTGGAGAAAAATCCCGTCACACTTTACAAAGAGAGGGTAGTTTAACTATCGCTTAAATAATAACATAATTGTCATGGAAGCAATAAATAAAGAGCTAAAGAGAACACCTCAGTATTTACGTCACACCTTTAATAGGACGGTATGACTAGACATACCCATGTCAGCTGCAACTGCAGGGTCCAAAAGTCCTAAGCAGCATCGATGTACCATTTGTGGCAGGGTTTTTGAGTCATCAGAAGTATTAGAAGCACATAAGAGAATTGACCACGGCACACATAGTTCGCCCCCTGCAGGCGTAGGCTAAAAAACAATTAATTCTACCTTATTGCATGGTCAGTAGCTTGCCACCTAGGGTATGTGTATCAATAGCGCCGGATGACGCACATTCCCTTCTAAAAAATGCCGATCAGGCCTTTGGCCTTGGAGCTGATTATGTAGAAATCCGGTTCGATTTTGTTAATCCAGATCTCCTTCCCGAGGCCCTACAGGCTGCAAGGCGCGTCAAAGATAGATCGGTTTTTACTTTGAGAACAAAAACTCAGGGAGGGATGTTTGCTCATAGTGAAAGAGATCGACTGCAGTGGTTGCACAGGCTTGCAGAAGAAGAACCGATGCTACTTGATGTCGAGCTTGATACGCTACAGAAAAATGATGATCTCGCAGACTTCCTAGAAGATATAAGGAATCCTCTGCTTGTGTCCTGGCATGACTTCGAGAGAACCCCTCCAATCGATACCATCTCTGATCGACTTTCAGAGATGAGAACCTATAGCAATCATGTCAAGATCGTGACGACTGCACGTAGCATCGACGATTCTTTGAGGCTACTGGAGTTGTACGACACTGCCATAGGGTTATTTCCAATCTTTTTTGCTATGGGTGAAGCAGGTGTGCTATCAAGGATATTATGCACTCTAATTGGCAACGCCCCATTTACTTATGCCAGTTTAGACAAAGCACTTGCACCAGGGCAATTGACAGTACAGCAGATGAAGAAATTATACGACAAGATTATCAGCGGCTCCAAGATATAACGAAATTCTGACTGTAATATCTCAGCGATGTTATACGATGATAAGACAACATGAATAACACAGCTACGCATTTCTGATTGATGTACATACTGTGCAGATCCTTTTGTAATCACTATTGATTGATCCCGACATTGATCCCATCCAGCGATTTCTTCCACGGTATATATGTAATAGGCTGTAAACAATTGCTGTATTCAATGCAAGTTTCAACGAAGACTTATTGCATCATAGGAGACCCGATACATCATTCTCTTTCACCTGCCATGCAGAATGCAGCTTTTGCAGCAAAAGGTCTCAACTGTACATATATTGCGTTTCGAGTTCCACAGCATGAGCTTAAAGACTCAATTGAGGCGTTGCGGAGCATAAATATTGCAGGTTTCAATGTCACAACCCCTCATAAAACAGAAGCTATGCGGCATCTGGATGAATTGGACGCTACGGCAAAGAAAGCATCAGCAGTAAACACCGTTAACAACATAGAGGGTATATTCAGAGGTTATAACACCGACGTATATGGCTTTATTGAGCCCTTGCGTAGACGCCAAGTTGATTTTAGGGGAATGTATGTTCTCCTCATCGGCTCAGGCGGGGCTGCAAGGGCAGTAGTTGCCGCTCTTGCAGAAGAGAACGCTATAGCCAATCTCATAATTGCAAACCGAGATATCAAACGAGCAAACGAACTTGCCACGCTAGGCGCGGGGCTCGGGATGAAGTGCAAGGCTATACCACTTGATATGACGACAGACGTTTCTCCTACATGTGATTTGATAATTAACGCAACAACAATAGGAATGAATAATGAACCTAGCCTAATCAATTATCATCACATCCAAAAGGGAAGTATAGTTTATGACATAGTATACCGCCCACTTGTGACAGACCTCATTGAAAATGCCAAGCATGCCCAAGCAAGTGTGGTTTATGGATACGAAATGCTTATCGAGCAGGGTGCGAAGGCATTTGAGATATGGACAGGATTGCCTGCTCCTAGGGATGCAATGAAAAAGAACCTGCTTGGGATCTTTGGTGAGCCGACATGACGATAATAACTAAAAAGACCAGAGCAATAGTGCACGGAGCAATTTCAATAGTCAACGCCATTGCTACTGGAAAGGGGTCTGCACTTGGGATATCACTCAAGGTTACGGCTGAGGCTCAACTTCAATCGGGCCACGGCATTAAATTTACAACAGGCAGAAATGGTGATAGACTAATAAAAAATATCATCCAAAAGACTATACCAAAAGAAATAATCGAAGGCAACATGATAAGTATAAGGGTCGATTCGGAAATCCCAATTGGTTATGGTCTCAAGAGCTCCAGTGCTGTTTCGAATGCTGTTGCGCTTGCTTGTAGTAGGCTGGCACAGGAAGAAGAAATTGATGATTATGCTATACTCGATGTGTCCACTCGCTCATCGCTTGAGGCCAAAGTGTCACTGACTGGAGCTTACGACGATGCTACTGCCTGCTACTTTGGTGGCTTTACTGTTACAGATAATTATTCCAGACGACTAATCCACAAAGAGAAGGCGCCAGATAATCTTTATGCGATCATCCTGCTGCCTACACACTCTTCAAGAGGAGATATCCGTAATCTCAGGAACTTCTCCGACCTTTTCATTGATGCTTTCGAGTTAGCCGAGTCGGGCCAGTACTGGAAGGCAATGAAGCTCAACGGAGTTCTTGCATCTGCAGCTCTTTTGTCAAGTTACGGACCCACACTGGATGCGATAGAGCATGGGGCGTTTTCTGCTAGCATATCAGGTAATGGCCCATCTATAGCCGCTGTAGGATACGAAGATATAGTTGAACACGTTGTTGAGGCATTCTCTAAATTTGACGGAAGGATAATTGTTTCCAAGGTAAATAACGAAAAGGCGAAAGTGAATATTGTAAATGACTAGCATAGTAGTGAGAAGGTCTAGGCTTAATGGAACCTTGCGTTGTCCTTCAAGCAAGAGTTACAGTCATAGGGCGATAGCAATATCCTCACTTGCTGATGGGCATTCCACACTGGCCCATGTACTCCTCGCCCGGGATACTCTAGCAACCATAGCGGGTTGTAGCGCCCTCGGAGCAGAAATAAAGTATGATGCTGCAGAGATGGAGATACATGGCCGTGCACACTTTGAGCCCCCTGAGAATGTAATCAATGCAGAGAACTCTGGAACCACAATAAGGTTACTAACTGCTATGTCGGGCCTCGTAAGAACTGGGTACACAGTACTGACAGGAGATGAAAGCCTACGGACTCGTCCCATGCAGCCACTGCTGGTTGCTCTCCAACAGTTAGGTGTAGAGACTTATTCCACCAAGGGAAATGGAACTCCGCCTATCATAGTAAAGGGTGGCGGAATAAAGGGAGGCACAACGGATGTTGATGCCGGCATCTCAAGTCAGTTTGTATCAGCTTTGCTTCTGACAAGCGTCTATGCTGATTCAGAGACCATGCTCAAGGTACGAGGAAACCTGGTGTCTAAACCTTATGTTACTGCTACGCTTGCGACGATGAAGCACTTTGGGGTCTCTGTCGATCATAGTCCAAACATGTTGGAATATTATGTTAAAAATGCAAGATACCGCAGCGCGAAATTTGATGTACCAAGCGACTTTTCTACCGCTGCACTCATACTTGCAGCTGGTGCACTCGCTGGAGAAAAAGTTAGGGTAACTGGACTCAACTTTGAAATGCCTCAAGGAGACTCGAGGATTTTAGAGATCTTGAAGGAAATGGGGTCTGTGATAAAAGTAGATGAAGGGGAGGGAGAGGTAACTATCACATCTGTGAACAGGCTAGAAGGCGGTGACTTTAACCTATCTGACACTCCCGATCTTCTGCCGGTTGTTTCAATACTTGCACTCAAAGCTGCAAGTCCTGTCACAATAACAGGGGTAGCTCATGCTAGGGTAAAGGAAACGGATAGAATATCAAACATTGCGGCCGAACTCCTGAAGTTTGGAGCAGACATCAAGGAGTTTCGTGATGGGCTAAGGATAACTGCTCCACCGGTAATGAGAAATGCATCGCTAGAAGCGCATAACGACCACCGACTTTTCATGGCATTCACCATTGCCTCTATGATGACAGAAAAATCAATGGTTGCTGGAGCCCAATCCGTCGACGTCTCTTATCCTAATTTTATTTCGGATATGAAAAGCATTGGAGGAATAATAGCACCCGCTCCAGACAGAGAATAACAAAAAGCCAATATATAGAACATGCTCAACTGCTCTCAATAAAGATGGTTGGCAGTATGATAGGGGAGCGGTTTGTTGCCATGAGCTTCGGCGAAAGCCATGGAAGGTGTGTTGGCATAATTGTGGACGGTTGCCCCGCTGGCGTGCCTTTAAATGAAGCAGACATACAGCGATTCCTTGACCTGAGAAAGCCTGGTCAGTCGATTATTACCACCCAAAGAAAAGAAGAAGACAAGGTAGAGATTCTATCAGGGATCTTCAATGGGTTTACCACGGGAGCCCCCGTTTGTATGATTATATGGAATCAAGATTCGGATTCAAAGCCTTATGATATAATAAAAAATATCCCTCGTCCTGGCCATGCCGATTATCCTTCCCTGGTAAAATATGGAGGTTTTGCAGACTACCGCGGAAGTGGAAGATTCTCTGGAAGGTTGACGGCCACTCTAGTTATGGGCGGTGCTTTAGCCGCCAAGCTTCTAAAGATTACGCTCGGAATTGAGACAGTCGCTTATACTATCGAAATAGGCGGAATCAGGGCGGGAAATATGACCAAAGAAGATATTACTGCCAGATATAGTAATGACGTGAGATGCCCTGACTTGCAAGCGGCTCATAGCATGAAGGAGGCGATCATGCAGGCAAGAAAGTCTGGGGATTCACTCGGGGGTTTAATTGAATGTGTAAGCAGCGGGCTGCCTGTTGGTATGGGCGAGCCAATCTTTGCGTCACTTGAGTCGGATCTGAGCAAGGCGTTATTTAGCATACCTGCAGTCAAAGCTGTCGAGTTTGGTTCTGGCTTTGCAGGCAGCAAAATGCGGGGTTCAGAAAATAATGACAGTTATTGGATAAAAGACGGCAAGGTAATAACTAAGACTAATAATGCTGGTGGGATATTAGGTGGGCTTTCAAATGGGATGCCGATTGTGATAAGGGTTGGATTTAAGCCGGCTGCTTCGGTATCCAAGACGCAGCTAACACTTGACATCTCGACCAACGAGCAGACACAGCTCACTGTGCCGGGTAGGCATGACCCCTGTGTTGTACCGAGAGCTCCACCTGTTGTCGAGTGCGTGGTTTCTATGGTTTTAGCCGATCATGCAATCCGATCAGGACTCATACCAATGGTCTTAAAGCGAGATGGTCCTGTTGAATAACACGAACGAAGAGCTCGATATACTGCGTGATAAAGTTCGCAGTGTGACAACGGAGATAATGCGTGCTGCTAAAGAGCGCATAGAGCTTGCAAGGAAGATCGGTGAAATAAAGAGTAAGTTAGGCGTTGAAATCAGGGATGAAAAAGTTGAAGATGAAGTAAGGTTGAGAGTAATGTTACTTGCAGAAGAGATTGGAATGAGTAGTCAGTTTGCAGTACAGCTTCTTAACCTCTTACTAGCAGAATCAGAGCAAGTTCAGCGGGAGAAAACCGTGCAAAAAGTCGCAGAAAAGCAGACACATCTTGCCATATTTTCTAAGGCAAAGCAGCTTGAGGCTACGGGCAAAAAAATAATACACATGGAGGTTGGCGAACCGGACTATTCACCGCCTGAAACAGTTGGGAGAGCCCTTGCTGAATCTTTCCCTATGAAGCTATACCATTATACTGATACTCTAGGAATCGCAAAGCTGCGGGATGCAATAGCAACAAAGGAAGGAGGAGAAATCTTCAGGGATCAGGTGATAGTAACCCCAGGCGGTCGCTTTGCGGTTTTCAGTGCAATAACATGCTTGTTGAAACCAGGACAAGAGCTAATAGTCATCGAACCGGCATGGCCTGCCTATAAGGAATGTGCAGATCTTGTAGGTGTAAGGACAAAGATACTACGAACAACACTTGAGGATAATTGGATACCAGATACCAAGCGACTGGAAGGCGTGGTCAATCCAACTACTAAGATGATTGTGCTCAATTACCCTAACAATCCTACAGGAAAGGTGCTCGATAAGCGAACAATAGAAAAGATAGTGTCAATTGCAAAAGATCATGGTCTTTACTTGCTAAGTGATGAGGTTTATGCTGACTATGTATTTGGTGAATTTAATAGTGTACGCAATTACGATTACTCCAAGACGATTATAGTGGGTTCTTTTTCAAAACGTTATGCAATGACTGGATTTAGGGTTGGGTATGCGATTGCAAGCAAAGAAATTATTTCAAAAATGACAAGAGTTCAGGCAGCTGCAATCACAAGCGTAGCAGAGCCAATGCAGTATGCTGCACTAGCAGCGCTAGACGTAAACCCTTCAGAAAACATTGAACTTATGAAAAGGAGAGTTGGTCTTTTATATAATAAGCTCAAGAAAATGTCGCTTAGATGTGCGCAACCTGACGGTGCTATGTATGCTTACCCTGAGCTGCCAAAGGGTGAGGAGGATATACCCTTGATTGAAAAGTTGCTAGAAAAAGGTGTGGCCATAGCACCAGGCAGTGGATTCGGAGATTCATACAGAAGGTTTGTCAGAATATCTGCTTGTCAGCCGGACAGGATATTAGAAAAAGGGCTCGAGGTAATGGCATCCGCCATGAGGGAGCAGTTGTAAAATTGCAGCGTGTGGCCATAGTAGGGGCCGGAGGTAAAATGGGCTCTTGGTTCATGAATTATTTTGCCCATCGCGGTCTAGACGTTTCTGCATTTGATATTAATCAAGAAATATTGAAACCTTCCGACAGAGTAAAAATTCAAAACAGCCTTGCCTCCTGTGTAGAGGATGCAGACTTTGTTCTTGTGTGCGTGCCAGTCCAAAAAACACCACAAGCTATCAAAGAATGCACAAAAAGCATGAAGGATGGAGCTGTCATTGGAGAAATATCTTCTATTAAAAAAAAGACATTTGCAGCTTTAAAAAACACCCCTCTCAAACTTCGACCTCTGTGTCTTCATCCTATGTTTGGTCCTGGAACAAGTAAAACGGTAGAGACTAAAATGCTTCTAATCCCTGTAAGGGATGAGAAATTAGAGCTGGAGATAGCAACTGAAATGTTTAAAAATTCCAATTTGACCGTATTGTTAGATGCAAAAGAACACGACAAGGCAATAGCGATAGTTCTTGGATTGACATACTTTGCAAACTTAATTTTTGCAAAGCTCATATCTTCGAGCAACATTTCAATGTTAAAGCAGGTGTCGGGAACGACATTTGGACTCCAATCCCTTATTGCGGAAAGTATACTCACTGAGGAACCTGACCTCATAGTTGCACTGATTGGTGAGAATGTATATACGAAGAGATACATTGATCAATATCTTAAGGAAGCAGAAGCGCTAGCAAGGCTAGCAAGTACAAAGAAGAGCAGTCATCTCAAAGCTGAGTTGCAAAAAGTAAAACTAAGTATTCAAAAGAGGCAGGACCTGCAGCAATCTTATCAGCGAATGTACGAGATTATCCACAAGCAAACTAAAGACAAAAATAGCGCCTAGATACCTTGTAGTGGTGTATACATGTCGCTTCTCTGGCGCGACCCCTGGCTCAAACCATTGTCCGATTATGATCTTGGAGTAGAAAAGTGCAGCTACTGCGAAAAGCGTTTTTTAAAAATACAATTTGTCACGTCTTGTGACTTTTGCGAAATAGGGATTATGCATGATCAGTGTGCCAACAAGCATATACTTTCTGAACACAATAAAGAACTTGAATCCAAAATTAATACTCACAGGGATAAACCAATGCATGAATACCAATAATATCTAACTAGTCATTAGTCTGACGGTGGTCCAAGATGATCCATCCCAATTCCACTACTCCTTTCACCTTCAATGGATGATATGGTTCTTGTTGACTTTATGCCCTGAATTTTTCTAATCTCATTGATTACAATATCAACGGTATTTCCTGATGGAACATTCACTCTTACTATCAGATCAAATTCTGCAAAGACACCTTCGACTGATACGACGCCGGGTACCTCAGCTATCTGATTAAGGACTGACTTTTCCATCCCCGGAAGCGTATTTATCATAACATAGGCTCCTGGCATACATATGTTGGTAAAACGTGACTCATATTAAACGATTATTCCATGATCTGCTTAATTGTTTTCTTCTCAAGGCAAGTCAAAATGCATCACTCTTGTCTTTAAGGTAATTTGATTTTGTTTGAAGTTCCGTAGTAGTCTATGTGCCTTCTTATAGAGGGTTGAGACTATTTTAAATTACCAATGCTCCTATTACAACTCAAGATGAGGATTAGAAAGAAAAAGAAGGTTTGGCAAACGGGGAGATTTTTGCCAACAGAGCTTTGTCATCTATCTTTAGCCCGTTTTAGCCTTCTAAATCGGCGGGTGCGATTCTGAATATCTTTCCTGGCCCAAACAGCAATATGTACAGGTAACCATCAGGTCCGACTTCAATATCTGTAACGCTTCTAAATCCTGTGCCCAATATTACGCTACTCAGCTCACCTACGTTAGCGGCTACCTTGTCCTCCAATACTCCTTCAAGTACAAGACCTGTTCTATCCTGATTTAGATCAAAATGGTACAGCCTACCATGGTTTATGTCACCTACGAACAGGTCATTTTCATATTGTGGTCCTAATGCTGCGGAGTTTAGGAAGTTCATTGCTGTCACACCCACCGGGATTTGCCATGAAAATTCGGGGTCTCTATACGCCCCCGCTCCACCAAAGTCTACCAAGTCTTCTTCTACATCAGCTTCCTCGTTCTCTGGAGCTGATGCAGGACCTTGTACGTCTGCCCAACCGCTATTAAACCCGGGTAGGACTAGGTTAATCTCATCGAAGTAACTAGGGCCATTTTCTGTATCCCAAAGGTATCCTGAGACGGGATCTAATGCCATGCCAAAACCGTTTCGTATACCATAAGCAAAATAATAGGGCAACATTCCGGTGTCCTCTTCGCCATTCTCCTCTTCGCCATTCTCCTCTTCAGCACTGACTTGTGACATTATTACTGGACTTGGCAGGGGATTGCCCTCAACGTCAATCGCAAGTATCCCACCTGTTCCATCGGCTGGCGGGCCATCTTCAAAATTTTCAGTCTGAGATTCATGATGATCCAGATCTCCTATCAAAAGATAGATGACTGTATTGTTCTGGTTCTGACTAACTAAGAGCGGGCCACCATTGTACCGAGGGCCTGGACGAGCCGGAAGATCCAACAAGAGCTTTGGGTTTATTAATTCAGAGCTACCATCCACATTTTGTACCAACTCATATCTGTAGAGGCGGTTGCCTGCTGGCACTATTCCATCCGAGTCATCGCCATCCTGCCCGCCTCCCGACTCAGTATAGTAGAGAAAGACATAGGTGGTAGTTTCGTTTTGCTTGGCTATGCCCAACCCAAGCAAGCCTCTTTCATTAGTTCCATTATTGTTCGCCACAGCCAGATCGAGCAGAGGCTCTGGTTGAACTACACCTCCGATTACTCTCCGTACTGTACCATTGTCTTTTTCAATCACTATGATGTCATCGCTAGAATTACCGACAAATGCCATTGCCGTTGGGTGATACAAACCGGCAACAATCTCTTCCTCTTCAAGATTTGGATCGTGTACTGCTGCTGGTTCCTCGTCTGCTGGTATACTAAAGGGGTCAACTTCAGGTTCCTCCTGGCCATCAGCAGCTAGTGGTAAATTGACCAAGAGAATGATTAACAGAAACAGCGTTCCGTATGATAAGTGGCTTCCTCTCCTATCCGATTTTGGCGTATGGGATTCTGTATTGCGAGCAAAAATCTCAAAGAAATTATCCTTGTACGATATACTGAATACGAACCACATCAATGTTTGATAGGCTCGACGCAAGGACCAGTCCTTCACTGCAGCAACTTCGACTCTTTTCTTTATTATATTATGAGCGTCAGATGGCGACCTCAGGGCTTCTAAATCTATCTGTTCGTTTCGATAACCATTGCAGTTGTGCACATTGGCATGGAGAGTGTCTGACATTTATGAAATCGGCTTCCATGCGAGCTTCAACATCTTGTTCTCTATATATTTAACTATCCCACCCTAGTTCTTTATTTAGTCTGTTAGCTTTTGAACCCGCCTTCAGGGCAGTTAGATTTAGAATATCGTTTGTCTTTGTCGGGTTATATAGAAAAGATAGAAGATCCTCTGTATATCTTTTGTATTCTTATACTGTCAATACCATATTTATACAAATTCCATCTCAGTAATGTCTTTAAAAGTATGTTTCGAATCTGGAAGTCGTTATGGGGTGCGTAAATTGTCAAAGAGGATAAAAGCTATGATTTATTTTTAATAGGAGTATTTTTTGCCATTTTTATTATTTTTAGAAGTTTAGGCCTAACCTATTTTGAGTTAAAATTGAACGGTTATATATGTAAAGGACCTGAAAGAGGCTTTCGGTAGAATGAGCCTAAAGAAATTCATTACGACAACGGATACTTCCTATTTCAATTAGCGACTTTGCCTTCATGTTCTCATACCATCTGTTCAGCCACGCATCCGAGATTTGCAAGCGAAGTGCATGCATATGCATTTTGGACTCACATTAGATTAGTCAATCACTGAAGGATATATCTCTCCTTGCATACGTGACGAATTAACGCTATCTTCCAGATCATAGAGGTCACGAGTAACGTCACAAACAAGCTCTTTTTTGACCTCCATCATTTTATTCTTTAATTCAAGGTTGAGAAGATTTGAGGAAGGAACCTAGTTGTATACTCAAATCGGGTTAGCAGAAAAACAGAGCTATGCAAAGCCCTTTCTTTCTTTAATCAAAAAGGAAAACTGGTATCATCAGAAGTAGTCCAATTGGTCGTTATAAATAACCATGGTAATTGTTTAGGCGTTATGGACAAGTGGATAGAATTATAATTTTCTACCCTATTATTCAGCAGGATATACCTCAAACGATCACTGTAGAGTATTTTAGATAAAATAATCTCGAAGTTTAATGTTAATAGAGCGGATGTGCTTTTAATGTTACTGAAATGTCAGACCACGACCCTTTTTCTGATTGGTCTCGACTTATGAATAGACCTGTCTATGCCGCAGATGGCAAGAAAGTCGGCTTTTTGAGGTCAATATTGGCGGATTATTTACTGGTAAAGAAAGGTTTCGTGGTTCTAAACAAATATTATATTCCAAAAACACTTGCTGAATCTGTAGACAGGAAAGGAAGGATTCGCCTTAGGATAACCACATTGGAAGTTCGAGCAAACTACACCTATTCCAAGATGAAAGATGTATTGACCGCAATCGGGTACCTTCCCGAACGGAAAGTGATACCGAGCTCCTCATATGATCGACTACAAACGTTAAGGTATAGTGCTACAAGAAATAGACTAGCGGCTTGCATCGCATTTGTTTCTGGCATCTTATTCTTAGCTTCTGGTTACAAAGCAAATATTGAGATCTATAACCTAGTAGCCTCTGAATTTTTGTCTATACAAAGCCTCCGGCAATTTTGGAATTTAGTTATCGTCCCGATCGGTTTGTTGGCGATTTTAAGCCAGCTCGGAGGGATAACCGTAATGATGGGAGCAGGATTTTTTGCTGCTAATAGAGTCAATTTAGGCAAATTATTGGTTATGGTCGGCACAGGACAGGGCCTATTCACAATAGCAATTCGTATCCTAGTAGAACTTTGGTCAGGGCAATTATGGAGCGTGAACAATTATGTTACGTGGTTGACGTCTACTGCTACTGGTCTTGGAATATTGTTTGCAGTATTAGCTCCTACCATAGCCAAAGGAAAGGGAGATAGCATATTTACAAAGACAATTCGAATAGTATGGAAAAGAAAGTAAAGATAATTTTTGAAAGCCGTTATTTTTCAAAGGTGCCTATTTCCTTAACTAATCATTGCACATTCCTTGTGGACTATATGATTATGGCCGGCTGCACTGGTTCAATTGACTAATGAATAATTAATCTATTTCAGATATCTAAACCAATCTCTCTAGGGCCTAATTCTCTAAAGTCCGGGCTCGCTGACGAGGATTAACTTGTTATTGTATTCAAAGGCAAGGCTTTTCTGTTTGAGGGTTACGCGGATATCGTTAGCTGTTCTCATCATACATTGCTCGTCTATATCATTGGTATGGATTTCTACCTTAGTATATTTGACCGGCTCGAATTTGCCCTCAAAGTAACCATCAAATTCTATTAATGACATACCACCATATCTAGATGCCATATTTCGAACTATTTCTAAATAACCTTCAACCCTTGGCAAATAGAATTTGATTGAGTCGTTAAATGTCTTCACGTTGAATCTATCTGTGGTTGCCGTCATGTTTCTAGAACCTGCTAGCAGCTATTGACGTAAGAATGTACTGCATAAGCAAAGATAGATATGTTGTAAGTGAGATGAGAAAAAAAGAAAATCGATTCTCCTGATCGAAACAAGCTAATAAGGTTGAAATAACTATTACAGAACCGATACCGCATTTTGTTTACTTCATACAGATTTTAGTGGATTTTGATAACAAGCGGTATTATTTGTGTCAATACGAAGAGATGCTAGTTTAGGAGCTTCTCACAGATTTGATAATCGAGAGCCTAGAGATCTTCAATGATGAATCATTATATGGAGTACGGACTATGTATTTTTAATCACCTTATCTAATATTAGATAAAAATATTGGTTTATTATGTATCTAATGAAATACCCTAAGGAAACATTTTTTCATACTTCCTGAAGTATTTTATAACATCAAAGATAAAAGGATGGTATTGTGGTCTAGATCACTACTCGAGGTACAGGATTCATTCTCCAAAACATTCTAGTTAGACTTACAAAGGCGGAAATCATCGGCTGATGAAATCACTAGGATTGAACCATGCGAGGACGACTGAGAGACTGGGAGGAGGGGGGAGAGGGACAATTTAGCGGTGACTTATGATTAGATGAATAAGGGCAGTCATGCATGGTCCTAAATGATTCGAAAACTTATATAGCCAGATAAAAGTGAATTGAAGCTATGGTTGAAAAGATGACTGCGGTTTGGCTGATTATCTTAACTATCCTAGTTTGCGCAGCAGTACCGGGCCTCTTAATCTGGTTGACTTCATCTTCAGCACCAGCAGAGATGTTAATGTGGTTTGAGGCGATGGGGAATATACCTGCGCATCAGGTGCTGCAATAAGGCGCAGGATATAACTTAAGGCTCATTCTTTACAAAATATGCCGATGACTTTGGATGGGTCAAAAAGAACAAGGTTGTTTATTTCGATGTTGGTGCTCGCTGGGCTGACTGGTGGCGCTGTTCTTGTGACCTCAGCATCTACAGCATATTTTCGATCCCAAGATCCAGTAAACCAGTGCATAGAGGATCCGGAATCTCAGCCTTTTCAACTCTCAGTTTCAATTAATGTAACGGAGGATGGCTTCCCTGCTCGTGTTCCAGAAGGCATAGGTATTGCAGACGACTGTATACGGCCGGTCCATACTGTTGAAGAAAATATTATCCAGGTAACTTATGGCAGACCGCATAACTTTACGCTAGG
Source organism: Nitrososphaera sp. (assembly GCA_036566425.1). Classification (GTDB taxonomy): domain Archaea; phylum Thermoproteota; class Nitrososphaeria; order Nitrososphaerales; family Nitrososphaeraceae; genus Nitrososphaera. Next base: position 19,494 of record DATCWI010000091.1, on the reverse strand, counting down.
ACATTTCTTATATTACTGGTTAGGAAATGATTTGTTACGGTATGACACGAAGGTTTATGTTAATGACAACCCTCAGAATGAGGGCGATCTGCGAGACATTGTATTAGAGGAGGGAGACCAAATCAAAATTGAGTTTTTAAGCAGAACATAATTATAAAATGAGTTCAGAAGTGATAATAAGGTGCAAGAGGTTCGCAGTGAGATAGAGATCAACAGCTACCCTGAAAGTGTATGGGGAATCCTCACTGATTTCGCCACTTATGATCAATGGAATCCGTTCATAAACAAGATTGTCGGACTTCCAAAACAAGGCGAGAAAATTGATATTTATATAGAAACTCCTAGTGGAAAGAAAAGGAGATATTCACCGAGGATTACCAAGGTAGAGGAAGAGCGGGAGCTTCGGTGGTTTGGCAAAAGTTCTCTCCCCGCATTTCTTAATGCGGAACATGTTTTCATGATTGAGGAGTTGGAACCTGGTCAAATACGATTTATCCAGCGCGAGGTCTTTCATGGTTTGCTGACTCGGTTCTTTGGTAAAGGCTTTGACACAGAGATAAGACAAGGCTTTACAGAAATGAATGATGCTCTAAAAAAAAGAGCAGAGCGGATTTCTTCTTAGCAAGAATATTTATTTATATTTCTGCACAGATTAATACCTGGTGCCAAATTACTACGAGATATTAGGAGTCTCTCCTGATGCTAGTCAGGCCGAAATAAAGAAATCTTTTCGCAATTTGGCATTACAACATCATCCCGATAAGAACAAGAACTCTGAAGAATCAAAACAAAAGTTTATGAAAATAATCGAGGCGTATGAAGTGCTTTCAGATGAGCAGACAAGGAAGAATTACGACAACAATACCTTACAAAAGCGTGGTACCAGAACAAGATGGACACCATCTGCGGACATTGGTACGGTATACAGCTATGATGAACTCAAGCGTCGATATAGGCCAAACAGTAGCGTTAGAGGGGGAATGTGGGATATCAGTGAAAAGGCCAATTTTGGAATATGGAAGGCAACAATACTATTGTTTGCGTGTTTGGCCGCATTGGTGATATACCTTATACTTCCGGCCTAGCGATTGAGCCTTCTTCTTTTGCTCTTCCGATCTTCCTCTTGTTGCTCTTTGGTAGCTTTGGTTTTATCGTACATCGCATATCTAAAGCCAAAAAATGCACCTATAATTAAGCCGGGCATGGCAATGATTAGCGATATTCCCATTAGGAAGGATAAGAAAACAGCTAGAATACCGCAGCTAAGTGAGCCAACCATCAGCATTAGGATTGCAGGTTTTGTTGCAGCCAAGTCTAATCTGATATTATAGGTATGTAACTATAAAAGTCGTTTTTCATAACCTTGCTCAAAAGGAATAAAAAGGGACCAACATCAAAGGCAAATTTAGGAGGATTATAGTGCAGATAGTCGCCGTAGGTAGCCGTGTTTTTGTCACTAGTTTCCAGTTAGCAGGAGTCAAAGGAGTCAAAGTAGAATCATCCGCGCAAGCGCTCACTGAAATCAATAAGATGGATGAGAATAGCGGAATTGGACTCGTTCTTTTAAGTGATGACATTGGTAAAGATATTCGCTACCAGCTTACAAGTCTACGGGCAAAGAGACCTATACCTCTTATTTTCGAGCTCCCTTCACCCGGAAGCAAAAAAGAAAAAGTAGACTACCGTGCTCTTCTAAAGCAAATTCTCGGAGTATAGCGGAGGTTTAAATCGGTGATCCTCTAGGGAAAGATAATACATATCCTCCCTTCTTTGGCGATATTTCGTTCCTTCTTCGAGGTAACAGAGGTATTTCAACTATGACCTCTCACAGGTCAATCTCTAATTTAGAGATAATATATGTCCTCTATTATTCTGCGTTTAAAGGGGCACGTATATTGTCAGTTATGACATGTTTATTTTTTGCATCATGCACTGCTGTCCCCACGTTGCTTTTCATCTCCGCATAGCTTGTTTGATTTGATTCTCCTTCCCCTTCATCTCCCCTCGTACTATTCTTGCTGCACTACCGTCTCCTGCAACTCTCTATCTATTCGTATCACTCCCATTCTTCAGCTCTTTCTTTCTCTTCTGGTTTATTAACTCGCATCTTAATGCTGACTTACGGGATTAAATCAAGTGAGCCATAAACGATCAATCTGACTGACATCCTTTAAACCTGCTTCTCGATTGAATCTGCTAAGCTGTCACCTACGTTTTGTGAATTATTGTCACTAAGTACACTGACAGAGGGTGGTGACGACGGATCGAATACAATTTCTGCAACACACACATCACGCATAGTGAAAGTTTGACTTAACAAGTGCCCGGATGACACACATCGCTATGACTCCAACATAAATTGCTCTGGATTGAAGTTGCTAATTGCACTTCAAATATCGTTATTGGCCACGTTCGATCGAGCTTTAACCTCGCACCATACAGGTATACTATGCTCATATTCTAAGCAGCTCCAATATTCCTTATCCTTCAGGGATAATCCTAATTCTTCCTTGATTCGATATTGCACAAGAGACTTAGTCCTTCATACATTCCATTATTGCAATTGCTCTCGAAACAAGCTGTAGTACTGATAGGTCAGGGCCGATAAAAAGATGGTAAAACATCTCAGACCTAAGATGCATGAGAGCTTTGCAGGTTGTTATGACCCTGTGATGACGCCGCTAAAACTAGCTGTCAATCTCACATTCTTAGAATTTCGAATCTAAATCAGGATGTTTTTTAGTGTTAGGTCAGAATATGCGTGATTTTTCACTGTGAAATACTTTTTAATGTTTCGGTGTATATGACTAAACAATTGCAATCGTTCTTAGTTAATCGTCGATATGAGAGCGAGCAAGTACAACGAGTATAGACGGTCAGGTTATTAGGTTTTTTGTCAACAAGATTTTGTTTTGGTTAGTGAGAATAATAACTTGGAGACTAGCCTCTCTTTATACAGAACAAAAGCTTTTTGTGTGATATTCACACGATGGGATAAAGTAGGTTCGCAATGTAAAAATTGTTCTAGATAAAATCAGGGTCAACGATTCAAATTTGTGAATGCCTTAAGGTTTCCCTACAATATATAATAACCCTAAACCGATAATCTTCTCGGAATGGAAAGTATGCAGGCAATAATTTTTTTTTGGCTGGCATCAGCACTCATAACTGGCCAATCAATAGCACTCCCCTCTTGGGGATTAGATGAAAACAATAACCACATCGAGAAAGCCTCTTTGTCAGCGGGCTACGACAATAATAATATTGTTCCTATCCAACTCAGTATTAATACTACTAACACTAGTAGCAGTTCTAACAACAGTACATTTCAGGTCTTGCCCGACACAACTCCTCCAAGTATCTCTGATCCTAGTATACGAGTTGAAAAGGTCATCACAGGTCTCGAATTGCCTACGAGCATGGCATTTTTGGATAATGATGATATCATTATAACGGAGAAGGAAAATGGCAGAGTACGACTTGTATCAAACGGTACACTGCAACCGCAACCGATACTCCAAGTCCCTGTGGTAAGCAACAGCGAGCGAGGGTTGCTCGGAGTAGCTATTGCAAATGCGTCCACTATTGGTAGCAACTCAAAGACTGTATTTCTTTATTATACTGAGCCAGTCGGAGAGCAAGCGAGAAATAGGATCTACAAATACGAATGGACAGGTACGGGCAACTTGACTGGAGGACAGCTGATTCTTGATTTGCCTGGAGAACCTGGCCCCAATCACGATGGTGGTAAAATAGCAATCGGGCCTGATCGCATGCTCTATGCAGTAATTGGAGATCTAAATAGAGACGGGCAACTCCAAAATGTGCGTGATGGGCCCCCGCCCGATGATACCTCTTCCATATTCAGAATTGATTTCAACGGCAACGGAAACGGGAATCCCTTATCAGCAGTAGGCGCCGACCTCAGTAGGGTTCATGCCTATGGCATACGAAACAGCTTTGGGTTTGATTTTGACCCGCTAACGGGGATTCTCTGGGATACAGAAAATGGCCCTATTGAGTTTGACGAAATAAATATTGTTCTACCTGGCTTTAATAGCGGGTGGGGCAGGGTCATGGGACCTATCGCAAGAGATACGATGACGGTTGAGGACCTTGTCCACTTTGAAGGCTCACATTATGCGGACCCTGTTTTCAGTTGGCTTCCATCCCAGGGTGTCACTGATGTTGAAATCTTTAACTCTTCAAGCCTTGGAGAAAGATATGCCTACAACATGTTTGTAGGAGACATTAACAACGGCCATTTGTACTTCTTTACGATCAATGGCAACAGAACGGGGCTTGAGCTAGCCGCTATTCCTGGTTTGGAAGACTTGGTGGCTGACAACAATGAAGAGCTAAATCCAGTGATATTAGGCAGAGGATTCGCTGGCGGAATTACGGATATCGAAACGGGCCCTGATGGCAACTTGTATATTCTGACACTATCTGGAGATCTCTACCGCCTGATACAATGAACGCCAGCAGCATAACAACTATCATGTATATTATAAGGCAGATTTTTTGCCTTATACTTTCGCTTGTATAGGCCTTATGGACCCTGGTCTAGCTCTGAACAAACAATAGCGCCCCAACTAGCCGAGTAATTGTGTAAACCAAGATAATACAGTTTGAACTAGTGTATCACTAGCTGCATGTCCTCTGTGCTTAATGGGTCGGTTCCTAAATTCACTCTGATCGTAGTATAAATGGGCCCGACTTCATTGATGAAAAATTGAATAGGACTTGAACCTTGCTCACTTTCGACCGATACAGCAGTTATGCTGTCTAGCAGAGTTCGCGGGACCCTTGCAATAAGGGTTGAGTCGGGAGTAAGTGTGCCATTAATACTTGCATCTATTATAATCCGTTCTTGCTCTTCCTCAACTCTGATTTCTGAGATCTCAAGCGCTGAAGGCGATTCAATGTTTATAGTAAAGAGCATTTGCTCTGCTTCGCTTATCGAATCAAGAGTGTATATTTGGTACCCGCCATAGTATATTTTTCCATCAGGTGACTGTGCGATCCCAACTGTTGGCACAAAGGGATAATGCTCAAGTTCTATCTTTATCTCTTGAACTATCCTGTTTCCGTCTTCACTTAACTTGAGAGCATAGATATCACCTGTGAAGCTTCCAAAGAGGAACATTCCTTTGAGCTCCGGAAGTGCATCGCCATCATAGTAGATCATCTGTGTTGGTGCTATAGTTTCCCAGTAGCTTCTCAACGGCTTGATTGAGCTATCGTTTGCTTGCTCAGGAGGCAGGTTGGCAGGCTGTGAAGTAGGAAAACCATAATTTCCACCATTTTTTATGATATTTATTTCATCATACCGGACATCGCCGTTTTCAGTTACCAGACCAGTGCCATTTTGATCAAATGCAATACCATACATGTTCCTGTGGCCCACTGTGTAAACCGGAGAGTTTGGATACGGATTGTCTTCTGGTATAGTACCGTCCTTATTTACTCGCAGTATCTTGCCTATTACTATCGATGGGTCTTGAGCGAAAATATGCTCGGTGGCGTCGCCTACTGTAATGTATAGCTTGCCGTCAGGCCCAAAGGCCATAGCGCCACCCGAGTGATATCCTCGCGAAGCAGGAATATTATCCATTATCACTGTTGGATCAACACCAGTGTTGTTACTGTCTGTGAACCGTAGAACGCGGTTGACCACCTTGTCTTCATCACCATTTTGGACATCTCCGACAGCAGTGTAGTATACGTATATGTAGCGATTGACATGAAACTCTGGGTCAATCGCAAGCCCCAACATTCCTTGCTCCCAACTCGCATATAGATCATCTACACTTGCAAACGGATTATGTAGGATCACATTTTCAGGGGTCATTATTCTTATTTCCCCCGTATTTTTTTCAGTGAAAAAAAGACGACCATCCGGAGCAAATACCATGCTTGTGAGCATTGTAACGGTCGTCCCGTTATGTTTTTGCAAGAAATCTTTTGTATCGCCTTCAAATTTCCAAGAACCTATCAAGCCAACAGAAGAATCTGATAGATCGTATAGCTGTTTGATTTGATCATCAGCAAGTGCCTGGTCATACATGCGCAATTCGTCGATAACACCTGACCATCTGTTGCATGACGAGCAGTAAGCTGCTGAGCCAATCCTCAGTGGCAACCCCGGATCCGGATTGTATTCCCCCTCAAATTCAGTTTGGCCAACAGGTACTCCGTCCATGTATAATCTCACGTTTGAACCGTCAAATGTACCAGTTACCAGTGTAAACTTATCCGCCGGAATTTGAACGCCTGCGGGCGAAAAGAACGTGCCATTAGTATTGAAAACTCCAAAACGAAGTGTTCCAACTTCTGAGCCGGACGGGCCGGTGCCAGTAGTTCTAAAGACGTCAAATTGCCAGCCAGATGTTTGCGGCCTGTTGCTATGTGAAACAATATGTCCATAAGGTTCTATCGCAGTAGGCATCATCCAAAAAGAAATGGAGAAATGGTTCGGGTTTAGCTCCGGCGAATTCATTATCTCTATCGACTCTCTGAATTCGCCTCGCATTTCGTAGGCTTGACCGGACTTGCCAGTAACAAATAGCATCTCTGTGGTACTTAGGGGGTTGATGAGAGATGAATTGCCTCCGACCTCTATTCCTTCCATCTCATGTAAGAGCAAGTCACAGTGCATCACATCACCGTAATGCTGGCATCCAAAAAGCTCAGAAGAAGATGCCTGTCCATACGCTAATAGAGTCGCCTGTACCACAAGTAATAGTGCGGCTGAAGTAGACAATGCGCTGTAAAAGCGACTCATAGACAATAGAATTGCGAAAAATAATTTAATCGTTGATAAAGATATCATCAGCATTGAACATAGTGACTATCTATCAGTACGCCACTCAATTTGACAAAATAGTTGAGGAAAAAACCTATTGTGTGATTTGTTTTATCAACTGGAGCATGGTTCTTGCGACATTTTCACCATAGGGATTGCGATCAATCTTAATACCAAGCATCGTCTCAACAACATTACTTAATGGATCGCGGCGGTGTAAGGGAAAGAGTATGTTTGCCTTCAAAAGCAGCGTCTCCCAGCGTTCTGAGACATGCCTAAGAGTAACGCATGGGCGTTTGAGTACTATAGCCTCTTCTTGGACTCCACCAGAATCCGTCATGACGAGTTGGCAATTCTTCAAGAGATAAAGAAATTCCAAATAACCAGCAGGCTCAATAGGCATGACATTTGAAGGCAACGTGATACCATAGCGAGCAAGGTTGGTCTTTGTCCTAGGATGAATTGGAAACACTATTTTATGATTTATCCCTGATAGGTGCTTCCTCAGCATCTCGAGCCTATCAGGTTCATCAACATTTTCTTGCCTGTGCATAGTCAGTAACAAATACTTGTCAGGTAGATCATAATTCTTACCATATTCGTCTGCAACCTTTGCAAGGCGCCTACACACATCAACCACTAGATTACCTGTTACTGTGACATTCTTCTCTATTTCTTCATATGAAAGAAAGGTCCTAGCAAGTTCCGTTGGAGGGAATAAGTAGTCTGATGTAGAATCAATCTGCATCCTGACCCTTTCTTCAGGCACGCTGAGATCAAAGCATCGAAGTCCTGCTTCTATGTGAACAAGCGTCGACCCGACTTCCTTTGCTGCCATCGCACCTGCTAGGCTAGAATTTGTATCACCATATACCAGAACGTGTGGAGGTCTAATTTCACGCAAGAACTTCAACATATTCTCCTTCAATGTAGCAACGTCCGATGTATCGCACCGCAGGTCATAATCCGGCTTAATATTTAATTCATCAAAAAAAATGCTCTTCATATTATCAGAATAATGCTGTCCTGTGTAGATCAGAGCATGGTTGCCCTGGCCATTTAGCAATTGTACCAAATCGGCAAGTTTGATGATTTCTGGCCTTGTTCCAGCTATTGTAACGGTATCTACAACATTTTTTTCCACTTGCATTTTAATGAATATTAGATGTCTTTATTATATTTCTAGGGTATAGAATCATGCTGCACTTGCCAAGCATTTTCCGTCCCTTTCTCTTTCATAAATCCATGCGCAGTCTTGGTGCTAGCCCAAGATTTGATTGTAAATGCTCTAATGAAACTTACGAACCAGTATTGTGAGAATGGCAGAAATAGGGGTATATGAGCTGCATATCCAAAACCCCGCCACCCATACTCTTTTATCAAAATTGCAGCTTGCAATACAAAGAGTAAACCTGTCAGCATGAACCATATACTCAGAGGCATATACGCATAGGTAAAAGGATAGTAGTCATATATCAGATAATGAATAGCTGCAAAAGCAGGAATCATAAGCATGATAAAGCCTGTTACAGCAGCAATTGGATTTAGCCAGAAAATGTGGCCAATAATGTCTGATCGGTCCCCAATCCTTGTTCCAAGCAAATCGATAAATCCTTTGGCCCACCTTGCTCTTTGCCTCAACATGAAATCAAGCGTAGGTGGTTTTTCGTCATAGTTTATCGATAAGGGTGCAAAAGCTATCTTGTAGCCTTTCTTCAGTAGTCGGGAAGTTAGCTCATAGTCATCAACGAGGTGATTGGCAAACATCCCAACCTTGGCAAGGATGTCTTTTCTGACGATATAGCCGGTTCCTCCGAGAGGACATCGACGGCCAATACAGGTCCTTATTGTCATAAACGGAGTAGACCAAAGATCTCCCTCCAGCGCAAGCATCCTGGTCAGAAAGTTAAAACTTCTATTGCTTGGAATATACCTTCCTTGCACGGCACAGTAATTTTCGTCAAAGAGAGGCAGTGCTTTTTCAAGGAAATCTCGGCTTAGCAGCCCGTCACTGTCGAGCACCATTATATAATTGCCGCTTGAATTCTCAACCCCAAAATTTAACGCAATTCCTTTTCCTGCCTCTTTTGTACGAAGATCAAATGCCTTCACTCTTGGATCGTTAACATTTGCTTCTTGATACGTCCTGTCCGAGCAATTATGACATACTACGATGACTTCGATTTTTTGGTAGGTCTGTTTAAGGCATTCAAGTACAGTTCTTTTTATAACACTTTCCTCATTTCTTGCTGGGATTATTATACTGCATAGCTCTGTTTGGGTACGGAACCTTTCAGATACCAGATCCTTCATTTTTAGTTGCTGTTTCGTGACCCTGCCATATGCACCCAGATACACTCCGAATATCAGGATTAGCATAAACACATAGATCAAATTGAAGCCTAGTATAGGCAAGGTAAAGTAGGTTAGGTCAAATTCGGTGTCTACTAAAATCTCAATCCCGTAAATTCGTGGATATATCGACATTGTAAGCACAAGTGCCCACAGTGCAATCACAACAAAAAAGAATACAATCCATAATTTTTCAGCCAATCAGTTGCACCATCCACCTTGAACTAAAGCCACAGCTTTAACGAACTTCATGATGTTATATTCGCATTTATTTATTACTATAGTCGATATAGGATACTACAAACCTAGTAGGTTCTGAAAGTAATTCAAAGTCTGTGATAATCTATCCATTATCTGAGAGAATATATCTTGAGGTTTAGTAATTTCATACTCCTCAAAGTCAGATACAATATTTCCATTGGCATCGCCTGCAGTGACCTGGACAATCCGAGAAGGCGGGTATATATCAATTAACGCTTTATATACGTCATTCTGGTCTCTGAAGAGGCCGTCCACCCTAAGCTGGCCATCATGTACGTATTTGATCTCTCTTGTCCTCAAGCTTGAGTCATCTGTTATCCGAACCCTAAAGACATTCTTTCCCTCGTGTAACTCAGTAGTCAGTATTTCTATCACAGGTGGTGCCCGGTCGTTTGGAGTTACTCTTTCTTGTTCGTGACTGCTTTCGGGCAACGGAGGAGGTACCGTGGGGATCGCTTGTGCACTTGCATATCTTGCAGGTGATACTGCGATCAACAAAAGTAAAAAAGCGAAAAGTACGTCGTTCAATGAAAAAGAATAATATCAAACAATTTAAAAGTCATTGCTTTGTATTCCTCTAGGCTATTTAATTTGATCCAATAAATCTGAGATCTAAAAGGTCAAAGAATCATGGGAGATAAATCATCTATTATATTATAGCAGAGTGGGATTTGGCATCTTATAAATAAGTGTGATACTGAATCTCTATGATGAATATTCTTGCCATCGGGGCGCACCCTGATGACATTGAACTTGGATGTGGTGGCCTATTGCTTAAAGCCTCACGGCAGGATCGCCATAATATCTTCATGTATACGTTAACGCGTGGAGGAGCTTCCGGCAATCCTGAGGAACGAACAAACGAGTTAATAGAATCAGCAAGATTCATAGGAGCAAAAAGACTTTGGATAGACAATTTCGAGGATACAAAGCTATCACTTTCAAGCGACCTTATAAATCACATTGAGTTCTTCATTAAGAGAGCCGACCCCGATATCGTGCTAACTCACTCTTTAGGAGATACACACCACGATCATCGCGCGATAGCTGCTTCTACAATGGAGGCTGGAAGATTTGTCCCAAACATACTAGCATATGAAATACCCGTAACCCGAGACTTTAAACCTCAGGTCTACTATGATATATCGGATGTAATCGATGGTAAAATAGAACTTATCAACATTTTCCTGTCTCAGAGAAGTAAGTCTTTCCTTCAATCAAATGCCATTCGCGGCCTTGCTCAATATCGTGCTTTGCAGAGTAGGTTCGAAAATGGTGTATCGTGCGTGGAAGCTTTTGAAGTTCAAAAATTGTTTTTTGGCAAGGACTTCAAGTTGTTGAACATTCCACAGGACAAGGTAACTAGAACCGTTTCTCAGCAAATGCCTCAGCAAATGCCAAATGAGGTTATCGAATCAATAAGTACCTAACTCTGCGTTGAACTCGCCTTTTTCTGGCCTGCCATAAGAAATACCTCGTCGGTATTTACCTTGTGTTTAATTGACCTAGCCGGAACTCCGGCGACGATGTCGCCATCAGAAACATCATTTATCACCGAAGCACCTGAGGCGACGATGACGTTTCTACCCACTTTGATTCCATTTTTTAGTGTTGAATTTAGGCCTGTCCAGCTGGTATCCCCTACGCTTGTACTACCACCAATAATTGTTCCAGCAGTGAGTTCACAATTGTTGCCAACTGTGACATTGTGAGCAATGTGAACTAGCGCATCAAGTTTTGTTCCGTTACCAATTGATGTATCAGACAGTGATCCACGCGCAACAGAGCAATTAGTACAAATCTCTACGTTATTTCCCAACCTGACATATCCAGTATGAGGAAATTTTTCCAACTCACCACCTTCGTCTCTCTCAAAGGCAAATCCGTCCGACCCCAAAGAGGCTCCCGATTGGATCACGCAGTTGTTACCGATTATGCAGTTTTGTACAAGTGAAACCTTGTCGTAGATCACCGTGTTATCTCCCACAGAACAATTGTCCCCTATTACTGTATAATCGCCAATATAGCAACCCGATCCAATCTTCGATTTCTCTGAAATAACTGCCCTTGGAGAGATGCCAACCGGCTGCTCTTGACGCTTCATTTCTCTAGCCGCTCGCACAAACGCAAGCCTGGGATTATCCGTAAAAACTAGCATTTGACTGCTATTTGGGTGCACTAGACCATGCATTTCCTTTTTGCATAGTATTACACCTGCCTTTGAGCGAGAAATGTATGATACTCCCTTTTCCCCGACATGCCTGCAAAAGGCAAGATCATTTTCAGTTGCACGATCAATAGAAGCTACGCCGTGTACTCTGATGTTGCCGCCTTCCGACTCAAAATCGAATCCCATTTTTGACAGGACCGAAACTAATTCCCAATCTGTCATGCACGAGATAACCGGGTATACTTAATAAAAATCCTATTAAAGAATTATGATTGGTGAGCGTGAAAAATGTGTGTACGTCGAAAAATCTAACACCCTAGTAGTTAGTGCACGTCTATATATCTAATAGGAAGACTACAATAGCTATGGTTGTTGTAGAGCAGAAAATCCACTAAGGTCGAAAGAAAAACTGATCTATTGCACGATTTGGAAAATGTAGCGGATAAGATGAAAGCCAGAAAAAGCATGGCAAAAGATAGCAGCTTCAGACAGACAGATTCAAACGCAACATAGTTTCCAGAAAGAAAAACAAAAGCTCCACTAACTTTGTTATAAGACATATAAATTATTATGTAAGAATCAAGTTGAAGAATTATTGCTGAATAAACTCAGAGGGTTGCTTGAGCCTACTTTGACAAGGATTGGCCAAACATTTGCATCAACAGGTCTCTCAGCGAATAGTTGGACAGGAGTTGGTCTAGCTCTGTCAGTTTTAGCAGCCCTTGTTTATAGCTCGAATGGGTTTCTTAATTTTAGCCCGACGCCGTGGAATCTGGCTGCGGTCGTAGGCGGAATCCTACTTCTGCTTTCAGGCTTTTTTGATATCGTCGATGGTAGCGTTGCGCGAGTTACAAGACAAATTTCAAAAAAAGGGGCATTTCTTGACTCAGTCTTTGACAAGGTAGCTGAAGTAGCGATATTCGGTGGTATTGCCTTTGGGCAACTTGCGGACTCGTTTTGGTGCCTAATTGCACTGGGGATGTCGCTTCTCGTTAGCTATACTAGAGCGAGGGCCGAATCTCTTGGAGGAAAACTTAAAGGCGTAGGAATAGGCGAGCGCGCAGAACGATTACTGATCATTGCAATAATAGGTATGATACCCTCCAAAGAAGCGATGCAATGGGCAATGATAATTGTTTCGATTGTCGCCGGGATTACCCTAGCCCAGAGGGTAAAAGTAACTATAAATAAACTATCTTCTAGCGAAGCTTAGACGCTGTGCGTCTATCTGATTCTGACCTTACCTTAACAACACCTCTATGAACCGCGCATGATACGCAATAAAATTTAACGTCCGTAGACATCGGTATGTATGCCCCTGATGCTCTCAGTTCTTTTGCAAGCGTAGGTTCTACAAGGGTGATCCTCCCGGTAACTTTCTTTGCCTTGTCCCTAGGGACCAAGGCTCCGCATTGGCTGCAACTTACAGTGCCTGAGCTACCCTTGCCTCCTTTAGACCTTCCTCTGCTTGCTCTCTTCTTTGGCATATATTGGGTAAGACCATTCTGCTATCCTTTAAATCTTGTGTTTGAAAGTGGCTATAGGAATGTTTTAGAGCCTGAGCATCGATAGAATTGCAAAAGGCATTTGTAGTTGCTAACAATAGGAATTTTGTATTCAAACGATGGGCGTATTGAAGTTATATTGAGTGTATTATGTAAAACGTAACGCGGAGGACTACAATTTCTTTCTCCATTTGGAGGAGAACGTCATGAGGTCTTTTATGGTTAACAAAAATACGATTGTATTTTGAAATACTAGTTTACGTTACACAATTTATAATCTTTAAGATATAACGAAAAATTGACTTTTAAGATGTCTTTTCGCTCTACAGAAAAATACTACCCTAAAGTATCTCGACACAATCAACCAAAATCCTTATAGCTCTGGTAGACCACAAACACTGCAAAGGGCGTAAGCGCAAGCCCACGCCGCCATCCCAATCCTCGGTTAGGGCTGCGCAGACAAGCCCTTTTATTATCAATGTAGTTAACTTATCTGCCGCTTATCTACTTGAGAATAGCTATTGCATCACATATTGTACTTGATAAGATAAAGAGGAATGATGATGGTGTGCTTGAAAGCATCGGAGGACCACCATGCTACGGAGGCATTACAAGTAGAAGGTTTGGGATTGATGTCTCTCTTGTTACAAAAGCAGGCAGAGATCTTCCAAAAGAATTGTACAATTCGCTGCAAAAAAATAACATCGTCTTGAGCGATAGGGTCATCGTAGACTCACCGACTACCAAGTTTATCATCATCTCTCACGGGGATTCAAGGCTTCTAAGACTAAGTGAGAAGTGCGAACCACTAACTGTAGAGGATATTCAAAAAACGAAAGCAGATTGTTGGTTGGCGAGTCCTGTAATCGACGAATTACCTCAAGATGTGCTCGCCGAAATAAAGCACGATAGAGGTAAAAAAAATTTTGTCATGCTAGATCCACAAGGTTATCTACGTCTCGTGGACGATATGGGCTCTGTCACCATGCGAGACAAGCTAGATTTAGAACTTTCAGGCATAAACGCAATAAAAGTAGACATTCAGGAGATGACAGCGCTTACAGGGGGGTTACAAGGACTAGCTGGTATGCAGGCATTGCATTCCCGTGGGATAGATTTTGTGATTTATACGGAGAATCGGATTATACATTTGCTTCATGATCAAACGCATTATTGGTTGACGTTGCAAGAGATTGACACAGTCGATTCTACAGGGGTAGGTGACATATTGTCTGCCTCATTTTCATGCGCCTACATAAAAGAAAACGATCCTATATGGGCGATCTGCTTTGGAGTTGGGGCCGTTAAGACTGCTCTTGAAACAAGACAAGTTGGCATTGCCAAAATTCCCTCCATGCGAGATATAGAAGAGACAGCCACCTACCTTTACAATGCTATCGGATTTCAACGTTTATCTTAACTTTAAATTCGGCCCCAGAATACTACAATTAGTATAGAAGCAATGAAAGTTGCGCTTTCAGGCATTGACACTCGGGACGGGGCGCTCCTTTCCAAAGTCAAAAGGACACTCGAATCATTGACCATCAGGACTCAGATAATGAAGGATGACGACTATCATACCGCAAATGAAGCAGATCTTGTGATGGTCGCTGGAGGTGACAGAGGCATACTTGACTACTTCCACAAAATCGAATATGACTCTGCTCCTGTTCTTGGAATTTACGAGACCGACTCGACGGGTTTTCTTGCACAGCTTGATGTAAGAGATATGGAGTCTGCAATTACTCAGCTGAAGCGAGGCAGCTATTTCGTCGAACAGGTTTTCCGACTCGCAGTTAAAGTAGACGGCAAGCAAGCGTATCCCGTCTTAAATGACGTAGCAGTCTTTCCAAGTAAGAGTGCAACCCTAATGGAGCATGTCTTGCGCATAGATGCCAACGACATTTGGCATGACAAGAGCGACGGTGTAATAATTGCGACTCCTACAGGCTCCACTGCATATTCTATGTCGGCAGGCGGCCCCATGGTCCTACAAAAATCGCTAGTATTTTTGGTCGTTTCCGTAAACTCTCTTGACAACACCCGCCGCCCACTTATCGTTCCAAACCAAAGCAAGCTTGAGATCACTGACATCATTAGTCGTTACCACTGCGAAGTAGTGCTTGATGGCGGCCTAAGGATACAGATAAAGAATACACTTGAATGCAGCAAGCACGCGTTTCCAGCGCGACTCGTAAGACTTGGCGGCGATTCTTCTGCGGCATCACTTATGGCAAAGAAAGTTAAGCTCGCTGAAGATATGCTGAAGATGCCTCCAAGTGCCAAACTGATACTTAAGACTCTGGAGTATGAGGGTTCCTTAAGCCAAAAAGACCTTGCGGCGCGCACTATGCTTCCAGAGCGAACGATTCGACTTTCGCTCAGCCACCTTATCAACCAAGGGTATGTGAAAAAGAAGACCTCACTTCGAGATGCCCGTCAGAGAATATATGAATTGAAATTCTAGTACCTTGCAGCGGCCCTGATGAAAGCCTCAAATGCCGGCTCAGGCTTTCCTGGCCTGCTACTAAATTCTGCATGGTACTGTACCGCAAAGAAAAATCTGTTATTGGGTATTTCCACTATCTCCATTCGTCTACCCCCATCGGAATGAGCCGACAATACAAGGCCATTTTTTGTTACAAGGTCGAGATACTTTTGGTTAAATTCAAAGCGGTGCCTGTGTCGCCTCTTTATCGTGGTCGACCGATATATTTTTGCTGCATTTGTTTGTGGAGTTAGGCTTATTTTGTGGCTTCCAAGACGCATAGTACCCCCCATATTGTGAACATCAAGCTGCTCAGGCATGAAATCGACTACAGGATTCTTTGTATCTGGATCAAGCTCAGTAGAATTCGCGTCGGCTAATTTACATACATATCTTGCAAAGGCAACAATTGCCAGTTGGAATCCAAAGCAGATTCCAAGATACGGGATGTTGTTTGCCCTTGCAAAGTTTGCTGCACTTATAATTCCCTCGCTTCCTCTTATCCCAAAGCCCCCTGGTGCGAGAATGCCTTCAAAGTTTTTCAACATTGACAGATTGTGCTGACTGCCATTTTCAAATTCTTCAGAGTCAATCCAGTATACCTCTACTTTTTTGCCAATGCTCGCACCAGCATGAAGCAGGGCATGGTATATGCTGACGTAACTATCAGGCAACTTCACGTACTTTCCTACAACTGCAATTTTGATCGAACCCTCGTGTTTTGAAAAAGACCCTGCGATATTCTTCCAATTATCCCAGTTGGGAGTAGCGTTTTTAAGTCCAAGTCGATCCGCTATTGATTTGAGCATACCTTGGGTTTCGAGTACCTCTGGCACCTTGTATATTGAGGGTGCGTCATGACATGAGATCACACAGTTTTCTTCTACGCTTGCAAAAAGTGAAATTTTTCGCCTAGCATCATCTCTTAATGGCGTCTTGCATCTGACAGCAAGGATATCTGGTTGGATGCCAATTCTTCTGAGTTCCTGGACGCTGTGTTGTGTCGGCTTGGTCTTTTGCTCGCCTACTACATCAAGCACAGGAGCCAGTGTTACATGAATAAAAAGAGTACTTGAGCGACCTAGCTCCAGCTCCATCTGTCTGAAGGCTTCAAGGAATGGCAAGCTTTCAATGTCTCCGACCGTTCCTCCACACTCGACAACCAAGATATCTAATTTTTCGTCATTTGCTATCTTGCTCACGGCATTCTTTATCGCATCAGTGACATGCGGAATTATTTGAACGCACTGGCCTAAGTATTTGCCTTCTCTCTCAGCTCTAATAACATCCATGTAAACCCGTCCCGTAGTTATATTATGCTCTTTTGTCATCGCAATGTCGATAAATCTTTCGTAATTGCCTATGTCCATGTCGCACTCCCCACCGTCGTCTGTAACAAACACCTCTCCATGAGCGACTGGATTCATAGTGCCAGCATCGTAATTTACATATGGGTCTATTTTTACACATGAGACATTGTAGCCAGCAAGCTGGAGAAGTTTTGCGGTAGAAGATGTAGTCACCCCCTTACCTAGGCCAGACATGACTCCGCCTGTAATGAAAATGAATTTAGAATGAATCTGTGGCGAAGACTGCACATCTGGGTTTAGAGAATCGCCTTTTTATTCCTTTTTGGATTCTTCAGCGCTATATTAATAAGAACAAAATGCCGTACTTAGCTTGTTCTTAAAAAATGGATGAAACTGAAGCTAAAAAGCCACGAGGCCGTACTGCTATACAGGCGGCCCACGGCGGTGTTACCAGTGAGGATGAAGCAAGGCTAGATCTCATGATATCTCATCTTTATGGGGTTGATGGTGACGAAGCTACTGAAATACATGTAAACTATCATCTTGACCGACTGATTGCTGCCCTAGTCAGGCGTTGTGCCGAAAAAGGAATAGCGACTGATGCGATAGCAGACCAAATCCGCTACCTTAACGTCTTAGGATCTGCTGGTCAAGTGGCAAAGGGTAAACTTAGCGAAGCTGCAGCAATCGATGCTTTATTTCGCTCCTTAAGAGCAATCGAGAACCAGGGTAAGGATGATAGATACATCAACTTCTACACCTAAGATTTTCATCCTTCCTTGTTACAATGAACGCCACAATCCAACCCTTCGATTTCACCACCGACAACATCAGAGATCTATTATAAAATAAAAGCTTTGCAGACACCAATCTCTATTGCTGACCGATGTAACCAACATCACTAAAGAAGTTTATTAATTCGCTTACATACTTATTGTCTCTGTTTATACCATACATCACATTCGCATACTTGATCTGAGTTACCCATCCGATCTTTACGAGATCAAAAATGTTATTCTTGATGTCTTCCCGCTTCAGATGAGTTTTTTTATGAAGCACATAGATTGTTGCCAGCTTGTTCTCTTCTGCAAGAGCCTTCATTATCTTTATCTTGCCGATGCTGCCAAGTCCTATCTCTATAATTTCCTTGCTATTCATCGCCTGCGACACTAGGGTACCATTCACGCTTCCTTGACTTTTCTCATCAATACAGGTTCTAGTTCAGCAAGTGAGGCGCCATGTAATCCTATCGCTTTGAGTGACTTGATGTCCACTAACTTCCTTGCATTTAGATCGTCAAGATAATCTTCGATATCGATCTTTTTCATGCCTAGCTGGTCAGCAAGTTCAGAAGCGTATAGGCGTACGTCTTTGAGACCAACGTATGGCTTTTTCTTGCTTCTTAGTGCACGAACTAAAGCCATCAGGCTCAGTACATGGTTCTTTGAGAGTTGATCAATCTCTTCTGTCGTGATTGACGGGTGAATTTGGCCATGCACTTTTCGGAGATGATCAAGTGTCACCCTTCCTGACCCGCTGGATTCTGCAAGGTTGCCTGCGTATAATAGCAGGTCGAGAGCATATCTCACATCTCCATTTACCTCAGCAGAAGTTGTAATGCTGGCAACTTTATCAATAACGTCTGAGCCTAACGCCTTTGGATTGAATGCTTCAGCAACCCTACTCTCTAGTATGTCGCTGACTTGGTGCATCGTATAAGGATGAAATTCCATTGGAACTCTTCCAAGTGTGCTCAGCTCTGCTGCATCAAGCTTAGCATAAAATTCCATGCTCCGCGCAATGAATACTACTCCTTTAACATTACAAGGCTTGTCCATCTCGTATTCATTTAAGCGTGTTAGATCGTAAATGATGCCTATGTCTTTGCTACTTTTCACTAGATAATCGATTTCATCTATGACAATCAATGCATACTGATTATTTTCTCTTAAATATTGCAAGAGGTAGCGCAGCATCTCTTCGGCACTAAGCCCTTGAGCAGGCAGTTCTGGAGCGATACGCTCAAGCAAGAATCTATAAATTGCAAACTTGTTGCCTCCTTGCAGCTTCATGTTAATGTATACATTCTTTAGTTTCATCCTATTCTTTGCAAAGAGCTCTTCGAGGAGCTTAGACGATCTTAGAACCGTCGAAGTCTTGCCGATGCCCGCAGCACCTATTACTTGCAAAATGGTGAGGGGAAACCTTTCAGGATCCTTAGGTGCCTCAGAAAACACACGTACTATTTGTTGAATCTCGCCTTCGCGATGCGGTAGCTCATCTGGCAAGTAGCGAGGTGACAGTTTTGATTTGTTCTTAAAGATCCCGCCTTCAGACATTCGGCTATAGTTGATAAGTTCATCATCAATATATACCTGAATCAAGAGCAAGGCGGTGTAAATAGCAGTAGTTATGTGTGTAACCCATATTAGTAATGTATCTTACGTAGCTATATCAACATGCCAATAGATCCCGACTTTCCAAAAAATCATCAGCCAACTGGCAAGCATCAACATTCAGACGGGGAGCATTTTCATTTTGTATGGGGGCCTGGAAGGACTGCAGAGGCGGCAGAAAATGAAGAGGTCAAATCTGCCTAC
>DATCWI010000089.1:0-19452 GCA_036566425.1 Nitrososphaera sp. | reverse complement strand
TGGTCTCCAAGAGACCAGCTGGCGAGGATGCGATCTGTGTGAGTCTCCATAAGCATAGAGACCCACACATTCTTCCAACCGCATTTTTGGTATGTTAAGTTTTTAGAGAATTGTTATTTAGATTGGATGTTATCCTATAGTACTAGAACTGGTCCATATATATTATATCATAATGACTACCGCATTACAATAGCAACAACAGTCCCTTACATGTGAAGACCTTCAGTTGTAACTCCTAATGTTGCATGTGAATAAGGTACGTTTATGTGACTGTGCTCATGCTCCAGTCCTCAAGGAACCCTAGCAGCATCTGTTTGAAACGGACGAAGATTTCCAGATATTTACCTTTGTGTGCCCGCTTCGGCCTTTCCTTCGCCTACCCCTCTCTCCCCGCTGTGCTCTGCTGTTTATAACCATCGCAGTATTACTTTGTTACGTCCTAATAGCCTTGGTCTTTTCAATCTATGACTCTACAGAAGTAGCCATACAAAAGATGATTGAGGCAAGTCAGAGAATGATAACAGTAGGCAGCAGTACTGAAGCAATAGAGGGAGCACCGTCGATAGGGATGACTCCTGCCACTAAGAGACATTTAGAGTTACAAATTAAGACTCTTCGAAATGCGCCAAGAGATCCAGACAAGTTAGAGAACCTTTTAAAATTAAAGAGAAGGCAGAAGGAGAAAACAATGGAGAGGAAAGACACCGAGAGATTGGTAACAGAGATCGAAATGTTGAAAGTGGTGCTATTTTTGGTTTGCAGAAATATAAAAGGCAGAGAAGAGTAGGAAAAAGAAAAGGTCTAGGTAAAAATCTAACATAGTGTCAAAAATTCCTCTTGCAATGGGAGAGAAAACATCAAACCCTTGTTAGTTGGATGAGGATTCGTTCCTTCTCAAGTAAAACCATGATTGCTGAGCTATAATACTTCCTCCTGATTAACACTCGTTCCTCATCATTAGGGAAATAAGCAGCAGAAGGAAAAAATAGCTAGATTGGTATCACTTTGCCGCGCGTAATTTGCTGCCCGTATTTTTCATCGCGCACTTTTCGCTCTAGGAGATTCAACTCCTTTATGATATATGACATTAACCTTGAATTCATGACATAAGTCACTGTGCAACGTATGTTATAAACCTTAGTTTTTTTGTTTATGAGTTAATGCTATATATCACTCAGTGACATACGTCACTGAAGATTATCTTTATGAATAAGCCCAAACAAATGCAAGAAATATTGGCGCGTGGTGGAATTGAGAATAAAGACGAGACTAGGGAGAAGACGATCAGGGTTAGGAAGTGGACTTATGACCAATTACGTGAAATAGGCAAAATGGGAATGGATTTTGACGACGTCATAACGATATTGCTTAAGGACTATAAGGAGCACCGTAAACGCACATGAGTAATAATAACGATGATAAAACCCCACCCCTGTTACCCCCTGATCAGGATCAAGGAGGTAGAAATAATAGCAATAGTACTGGCACTAATACTAAGAAAACACTTCAAGATCTGAAAGCAGATCAAGAGCAATTCTATAGTCGTATTGCAAAGATTGCCCAAAGCGAAATAGCTGCAAGTCCACCATTCAACCAGCAATTCGAAAAGATTTTACAGAATTCTGCCAAAAGGATAGCAGAGATAGACAGAGAATTAAAGAAGCTAGAAGAAAATCAAGGGGATCAACAGCAGGCGACATCAACAACATGATTATGCCAAAGACGGGAATAATTTTTACTTAAGTTCTTGATCTATGTATGGTAGAGCAATATTTCTAAGCGCATATGCTTCTGTTTTTAGATGCTCTATATTCGTAGGATGGTAATGATCAAATTTTTATTGGTCAGAACAAAGTGTCCTTTTCCAAAATTGTTCTCAAGGGCGTTTATCGTATCGTCAAATAGCTCTTCATGATGACTTAAGACATGTCTTAATGGTTCGTATTTTCCAGCCTGCTGATTTTCTGCTTTCGCAAGATAATACTCCTTTATCATGACTTCATGTAATCCAGCTTTTTCAGCTTCTAGAGCATTATTGGCATGGTTTAATCTTTCTACCAAACGCTCGTCTTTACCTTGAGGTTCAAGTGTCTTTATGAGCTGAACTACTCTGCCTTGGCTCAAATCCGCTGCTTCTGGAGGATCAATATTATATTTACAGACGAGTTCATTTTGCACTTTCCCAGTCCTTCCTGACCACTCCTACTAGGATCAGGAAGCCTACTAAAGCCTGTAAGGTTCTGACTAAGGTGTTTTGCAGACTTTACAGCCAAAATATCTGTAAGTCTTTTTGCTTGAGTCCTTGCTTTCCTTAAACCTTCTTCTTCAGTAAATGCCTTGACTTTGACTGTAAATTCACGACGAAGGCTTTTGGTTCCTGTGTCATTAGGATATATGTCTAATTTTATCCCCGGAGGTGCTCTTATGTCAATAAATCTGCATTCATCATTTAAGGTGAAATTAAATTCCCACTCGTAAGGGTTAGTGTTAGTATTAGTGTTAGTATTGGTATTGGTTGCAGCAGCCATGTATTGCTTGTTCCCCTGCTATAATATAAAACACAATAGGTAGTCTATACACCACCTGGTAGCGTCTATAGAGGAGAAGAACTGCTCATAGCCTTCCTTTCTTAGACTTACAGTCTTTTGGCTGACTGTATGATTGAATGCTGATTGATTTTGATCATAATTATGAATTATAATAAAGGTCAAACTTGTCCTTCGTACTCCTAGATAAGATCAGGGTGGTATATTATTAGATCATCCTCGTTATGAACAAAACAGTCAATCATCGTTTTAACATCGGTCAACTTAGCTAGACCGATGCTAGCTAATAGAAGTCGCTAACTCCAATTTTGTTATGCCAAAAAGGATATACCATCTAAATGGTTGAAACCAACAAATTACATGGTAGATAGGTTTGAGCGAGTTGACCTAGTAGCTCAGCTGGCAGAGCGAAGGTTTCGCTGTCTCAAGTACTGAAAACACTGAAAGAACTGAAAGCCCTAGACGCGATTTGAACGCGCGACCTAAGGTTTACGAAACCTTCGCTCTGCCAGCTGAGCTACTAGGGCAAAACAAATGCAAGTTCAGCTCCTCGATATTTAATGGTTCACGCTAAAATAAATAACACTGAAAACAGATTTCTTGTGTGAAAGTATCGATCTCAGGAGTTCGAGGCATCTACGGACAAGACCTCAACCTTCACGAGGTGAACAGGTTTGCAGGCTTGTTTGCGGGTTTCATCAAGTCTGGCAAGTGCGTGGTTGCACGAGACACTCGACCATCAAGTGCGATAATTGCTCAAATTGTAAGTGCTAGCCTGATGGCTGCAGGTATAGACGTTTATAACCTCGGCATTGCGCCGACTCCTGCGGCATTTCGAGAAGCCCGAAAGTATGAAGCTAGTATCATTGTGACGGCGTCACACAATCCGTTAGAGTGGAACGGGCTCAAATTCATAATAGATGGGAGAGGTTTGTTTGAGCACGAATTACATGAAATGCTCAAAATGACAAGCAGTCATATGGGAAAATTCGGAAATGAATTTCAGATTTTCACAAACTATACTGATGTTGTTGCGGAGGTGGCTAAAGGTGATAATCCCCCTGTCAAGGTAGGAATTGATACAGCTGGAGGAGCAGCATGCGGTTATGCAGAGCAACTGTTCAAAAAGCTAGGACACAAGTACTACAGTATCAATGGCATTGCAGGGATATCATCAAGGGGTCCGGATCCGACTGCAGATGACTTGGCCGACTTGCGCGGACTTGTAACTGCAAACAAACTAGATTATGGTTTTGGGCTTGACTTGGATGCTGACCGACTTGTAGTTGTCAACGGCAAAGGTGAAAAACTCAATCCGGATGCAACTCTGTTGCTATGTATCGCAAGAGGACTCGAGATGGGTCTGAAAAAATTTGTTACAAGCATCGATACGAGTGTTGCAGTAGAGAAATACATCTATAAGAACAATGGCAAAGTTGTTGCAT
Organism: Nitrososphaera sp.; assembly: GCA_036566425.1. Classification (GTDB taxonomy): domain Archaea; phylum Thermoproteota; class Nitrososphaeria; order Nitrososphaerales; family Nitrososphaeraceae; genus Nitrososphaera. Next base: position 15,461 of record DATCWI010000089.1, on the reverse strand, counting down.
ACTCCAAGGTAGGCGAAGCAAATGTCGTCAGCAAGATGCTTGATGTAAATGCAGAGGCAGGTGGAGAGGGCAGTAGTGCTGGGTTTATTATGCCTAAGGTTAACATGTGCCGTGATGGTCTCTTGGCTGCGGCTACTATCTCCACCCTTGACAAGAAGATTGTGGATGAATGCCTAAATTTTGCATCAGAATTTGTACAAATACGAACAAAGATAGCTGCTAATTCTTCGCTACATAGAGCAGTATTCGACAGGCTACCAGAAATCTTCAAAACTGAATCGTATTCAATATTAACAGAAGATGGCGTCAAGGCAATAATAAACGAAGACTCTTGGGTACTAGTCAGGCCATCAAACACCGAACATGCAATCAGAATATCTGTCGAATCCAAAGCCGACAAGGCGCAGGCCATATACAAGAAGGCGATCGAAAAGGTCCAGACAATATATGATCAAGTTAGATGAAAAACAAATTATCCGCATCTTTGCAGACAAACTGGGAATTAGCAATCTTGACGACATTGCGGTTCTAAGGAAGGGAATTGTTATTAAAAGTGATATGCTGGTTGCAAGTACCGACATTCCCCCTGGCATGGAAGCTTGGCAGACTGCACGAAAAAGCATCGTCTCATGTGTAAGCGATCTCTCGGCCAAGGGTGTGAAGCCATATGCAGGGGTAATTTCACTTGGTATACCAAACAGCTGCTCGATGCAACGACCAGTTATTGAAGGACTTGCCAAAGGGTTTGCTATTGCATCAAAGGAATTTGGAGTCAAAATAGTGGGCGGTGACACAAATGAAGCTTGCGAGCTTGTTATTGATTGCACCATAATTGGCTTCCCTAGATTCAAAGTTCCAACAAGGAGTGGAGCTAAGCCTGGAGATTATGTTGTCGTGTCTGGGCTATTTGGTTTTGCTCCTGCTGGACTATCTATACTGCTTCAAAAGAATGCCGTTACAATCAACGAAGATAACCACAAAGACGACAACGACGACATCAACAGCAAATTTAGAAAGCAAGCTGTGAAATCAGTGCTTGAGCCTTGTCCAAGGCAGCGTTTCGGGTTAGCCCTTGCAAGATATTTTTCATCATCAATTGATTCAAGTGATGGACTTGCAATATCTCTATATGAATTGGCAAGCCAAGGTGGGAATATCGACATCATAATTTATAGTATGCCCGTTGTATCTGGCTTGGATAAGTTCGCACAGGATAACAGCCTTAACACACATGAGTTGCTATTCCATGGCGGGGAAGAATATGAAATCGTGGCAACTATTTCGGATACAAAAATAAGGCAAGCCGAGACTGCGGCGAAGAGGGCAGGGGTAGATCTGTACGTAATAGGTAGAGTGCAAAAGGGCTCTGGCAACGTATTTGTCCAAGATCGGATGCTTGAGAACAGGGGCTATATCCATTTCCATAAGCGATAACATTTTTAACTCTCCTCAGAAGCAAGTTCAATTGCATATGTCTGAAACATCAGGCGATATTACCCAAACAAAGTGGGGAGTGGCTCATATTTTTAGCAGTTACAATAACACGCTTGTTCATATTACTGATTTGAGTGGTAGTGAGACAATCTCATTTAGTTCTGGCGGACGCCATGTTACTGCTGATCGTTATGAATCATCGCCCTATGCTGCTATGAAGTCTGCTGTAGCAGCAGCTGAAACGGCCAAGGCAAAGGGCATCAGTGCCTTGCATATTCGAGTACGTGCCGTTGGAGGAGTAGGTCCAAGAATTCCTGGCCCCGGAGCGCAGGCTGCCATCAGGGCACTTGCAAGATCAGGTTTTCGTATTGGCAGGATAGACGATGTGACTCCTGTCCCTCACGACACCACAAGAAAGCCTGGTGGCAGAAGAGGACGTAGAGTCTAGATAGATTTCATTTCAGGCGCCATTTTTATCTGGGCATTGCATCCTCTATTTTTTAATTCATTTTGAAGCCAGGCAATGAACTTGTCCTCAATCTTTTTACCTTTTGATGAATCTATTTTGTTAGCCTCTTGTGAATACATTTTCTCCACAAATTGGCCTGCCAAAAACATCTTCGAGAAGGACCATCCAAGGCTATGCACTGGCGGATCAATAGCGAAGGAGTTTTCCAAGTAATAAAGCCTCTGATATTCCGAGAGCATGTTTAGTGCAATCTTGGCATCGGGTTCAAAATCGATCGTCTGAAAATCCAAGATAAATGTTCCCATTATCAAGGCGAATCCTTCTTTAGCTGGTTCTTGAGTTTATCGGAGAAGGAGACGAACTTGCCATTGTCTTCTACCTTAATTGTAGTGTTAACCCTTATCTTGAGACCTATCGACCTGAAAAGCATCAAGAGTTCACCTCCCGATATTCTGCTTGTTATTTCACCAGCTAAAATAAGACTAGCAATTCTAGTGACAATTGCCTCAGTCTGGACAGGATACTGGCCGTAGGCGAGATCTAGTACTTCGTCTGCCCTGTCGTAGAGGTATGGAGATAAGATCTCTCTCGAAGACTTCGGCCGTGAAGTTGATGATGACGACTGCTGCTTGTTAGCCTTGGCCCTTTCTATTGCGGCCGCCTTTTCGCGAAGCTCCCTTAGCTTGCGTGCGTTGATTATGTCGATCTCAGGGTCGTCAGATGATGATGACGTTATCCTTTTATCACTCCTATTGGCACAAGTCGCGCCACCTTGGTAGCAATACCAAGGGAGTGCGATACATTGGCTACAACATCGACATCTTTGTATGCTTCTGGTGTCTCTTCAACTACGCCTTCTTTTGTGAGCGCTCTGACATAGATCCCTTTAGACTCAAGGTTATTTTTCACACCGTCTGCTGTGTAGCTTCGCTTTGCAGCAGACCTAGACATCATTCGTCCTGCTCCATGTGCTGTAGATCCAAAGCTGAGGTCAAGTGAGTTTTTGCCACCAAGCAGAATCCAGCTGGCAGTGCCCATCGAACCTGGTATTATTACTGGCTGGCCAATACTCCTATATCTACTTGGTACCTGTTCCATTCCTGCGGGGAATGCCCTTGTAGCACCCTTCCTGTGGACTACAAGATCCGAGGTACCGTCGCCATCAATCGTGTGGCGCTCCACCTTGGCAATGTTGTGCGCAACATCATAAATGAGATCCATGCCAAGATCATCTCCTTTTGACTTGAACATTTGCTCAAATGTTCTCCGAGTCCAGTGCGTAATCATCTGGCGGTTGGCCCATGCAAAATTGAGTGCAGAATACATTGCTTTGCGGTATTCTTCTCCCTCTTTGGAATTATTTGGAACACAAGCAAGCTCTCTGTCTGCAAGTGACAAACCATATTTTCGCAGTACTGATTCAGAAACCCGTAAGTAATCAGTGCATATCTGATGCCCAAAGCCCCTAGAGCCGCAGTGAATAAGCACTGTAAGCTGACCGACTTGGTTAACGCCCATTGCCTTGGCAGCACGCTCGTCAAAGACTTCATCTATTTTTTGTACTTCGAGGAAATGGTTGCCAGAACCCAGGCTGCCAAGCTGTGCGGCGCCTCTCTTTCTTGCAGTGTCTGAGACGCTTGCAGGGTCAGCCCCTTCCATTCTGCCTCTTTCTTCGCATGCTTCCACATCATCTTCAGTACCATATCCATGGTTGACCGCCCACCCGACACCTTCTATTAGCATATCGTCAAGTTCTGTCTTTGACAGCTTGACTGCTCCCTCGCTCCCAACGCCTGATGGAACTGATTTAAAAAGTTCATTGACCAACTCTTTTATCCTTGGCCTGACATCACGTTCCGTCAGGTCCGTCTTTATTAAGCGTACGCCACAATTGATGTCGTAACCCACCCCGCCTGGGCTGATCACTCCTTTTTCGAGATCAGTTGCTGCAACACCTCCTACAGGAAACCCGTAACCCTCATGGCCATCGGGAAGCACGATCACATGTTTTTTGATGCCTGGCAACGTGGCGACATTTGCAGCCTGGTCAACCGTCCTATCGGTCACCATTTTTGAAATCAATGATTCGTTGGCGTAGATTGTAACTGGTACTCTCATACCTTTAGCCAGGTCTGGATCTATCCTATACACAAGGTCATTTACCTTTCTGACTCGATGGCTGCCGCTCCTGGTAATAAGTTCATCCAATTCTGTTGCTGCTATTTCTTGTAAAGTAATTATAAGCCTTGCCCGCCGAAGGCTAAAGCGAAATGTCAGCTCTAAATCGAGTTCGAACATCTAAATAATAATCACAATTCCTTAGAGCACACAAACAAACGTAGATCATGCTAAATTATGACTACATACACTACAGTAACAAGCCAGTGGGTGACTGTAATCATGTATTGTGCATCTAGCAAGAAGATTTATTTTCGCCGCTTTGCCGCTCTATCTTTAATACTGATGCCAATACTGCCGATAGACTCTGGACGTTATGGTAGCAAAGAGATGCGTGATATCTTTGCTGATGAAAGGAGACTGCAGTATCAGCTTGATTTTGAGTCAACAGTTGCGCAGGCACAGGCCGAGCTAGGCATGATTCCTCAAGCTGCAGCGGATGAGATTACTAAAGGATCTCTCTCTGGCAAAGTCACTCCTGCTAGAGTCAGCAAACTTGAGTCCGTGAGCGAGCATGACACCGCTGCAACGGTAGAGGCGTTAAGTGAGCAAGTCTCGGCGAGATCCAAATTATGGATACACTATGGACTGACAAGCAATGATGTCATAGACACAGCAACGTCTATGCAGATGCGCGACGCCTTTTCAATAATTCAATCGAAGCTAGCCAACCTTGCGCAGCTTTTAGTAGATAGAGCGCTTGAGTTCAGAGACGTGCCAGCGGTAGGCAGGACGCATGGACAGCATGCAAGCATCATTTCATTTGGATTAAAGTTCGCCGTATGGGCAGCAGAAATGGCTAGGCACATAGAACGCATCAAGGAAGGTGAAAAACGCTTTCTAGTCTGCAAAACGCTTGGAGTAGTTGGCACCGGCTCATTAATGGGGGACAAAGCACTAGATGTACAAAGGATTGTTGCGCACAACCTAGGTCTTTACTCTGTAGATGCTGCAACACAGATCGTGCCCCGAGAAAGGTTTGCTGAGGTGCAATTTTATATAGCGCTTATTGGCTCGACTCTTGAAAAAATAGCCATCGAGATAAGGAACCTGCAACGCACCGAGATAAGTGAAGTTGCCGAGCCCTTTCGCAAAGGCCAAATGGGAAGTAGCGCTGTGCCAGTCAAGCGCAACCCTATAAAAAGCGAGCGAGTATCTTCGCTTGCGAGAATGCTGCGATCGTTTGTCGGTGTCTCGATGGAAAATATTGCATCATGGCACGAGCGCGATCTCTCAAACTCTGCAAATGAACGCTTCATAGTCCCAATGGCACCTATCCTGCTTGATGAAATGCTAAATGCAATGACAGTAGTTATTCGAGAGCTAAAAGTAAGCAAACAAAGAATTACACATAATATTGAAATGACAAAGGGTCAGATCTATGCCGAGTTCATACTCGACGCGCTAATAAGAAAAGGAGTTGCACGCTTCGATGCCTATCGAGATATACAAAGAGTAGCATTTTCAGCAGTTGAAAGTGGTGAGCATTTTTTTGATGCCGTATCTAGTGATGAGACTATTTCAAGCAAGTTATCAAAGCAGGAATTGGCGACTATTTTTAATGCCAAAAACCACCTGGCTGCATCTGAAAGAATAATTGAAAATACATCAACAATGGTCTCCAATATTACAAAAAAGATGTAAAATGCCGTCGGTGAGATTTGAGCTCACGACAGCTCGGTCTTCAGCTTCACCCCTTAAAAGGTCGAGTGCTCTCCCAGGCTGAGCTACGACGGCACTTATAAGATTAGTTTTACGGATCATATATAATCGTGTCTTAAAACACAAAAAACCCAAGCATGTATTATTATTCCAAATTTGCCGCAGTCCTGTTACACGAAATTTATATTAGGCTCCGGTGTCCTACAATTAAAGCCATAAGAAAAAAGAGGCTTGATTTGAGCTAGGTATTCATTACTTTTTGTGTGTATGGCGTATGAGTTGCGTATGTGTATTTTTCCGTTTTTTATTCCTACTTTATGGTAGGTAATAGGACTAAGAGTAAACCATCGGTCAAATAGCTGAAATTTGAATTTCAGATGCTCAGATTAGGGAATTATCTTACTTAAAGTAAATAAGCAAAAAAGGTATAGGTTGATTATATTATGATCAATGCTGATAATCAAAATCCTGTCATGGATTCAGCAGAAGAACGAAGACGACGGTTTCTAGAAGAATTCGAAAAGCCTTTCAAGTGTGAAAAGTGTAATGAGCGGTTCAAGAAGAAAAAGTATCTTCGAGAGCACAAATCAGAAGTCCATTCATACTGATTTTAAAAAAGGTGCCGGAGGCGGGATTTGAGCCCGCGACCTTACGATTTCTTACCAGATGAGATTATGAGTCGTACGCTCTAACCAAGCTGAGCTACCCCGGCACGAAGTGTAACGCCACCGGATTTTAACAGTACATAATATAAGTTATGCAAGAAAAGAATAGCGTGGTGGATATGAAGCAAAATTAAGCTTCTCTTTGGCGTATTGCAACGCTGTGTTGTCGATATTATTATATTGCAGGCATTGTGACAAGCGTGAATTGGGTCAAATAATGGGGTATACACTCATTCAAACATTCGGCGTATGTCGCCTTCAAGCACGCCCGAACCTGAGTGCAGCCTATCGATGTGATTCGATAGTCCTTCTTTTGTGTCAAATGGAGATTCACAATATGGGCACACAAGCTTGGCAGAGCTGACGTCTTTCATATAGACTATCGCCTTGGGGTTTATAATACAGACGGGAGTGCCCCTGATAGCAGTATGCGCTGTAGATACCGTTGCCATATGGATCTTCTCAAAGATGTCGTCTCGAGAAACCATTCCAAGGACAGCCGAATGGGAGCTGATGATTACCTGCCTTACCACATGCTTATCCATGATTGACAGAGTTTCTTGAACCGTGTTGTGGGGACCCACAGCAAGTACTGGGCTTGTCATTATTTCTCTGAGCCTAACTTTGCCCGGATTTCTTCCCTGCGACATTACCTTGAAGAGAATGTCTGTCTTGCTCACGATACCCACTACTTCTCCTACGTGTGATACAAGGACGCTTCTTACGTCTCTCTCTTTCATCAGGTTTAACGCCTGGTCTGCGAATTTGTCGCCTTCTAGAATAGCCACATTAGTGTTTATGAAATGCTCAATAGGTGAAGATAGCAGTGCAGAAATGTCATCAGGGATCGTGGATCCGCTCATACATATAACTTTTCTATTCTACTTTATTTAAGCGTCTCTAAGCTTTTTTGTCTTCAAACCTCAGCTTTATAAGGTTCTGGCCACCTGCTTTACGAATTTCTACAAGCTCTTCGCGCTCAAGCCTCTTGACTAACCTCCAAATTGTAGTCTTGGGTATCTGAAACTTGGTTCTGATCTCACTTTCAAAAACTGCTCCTTCTTTTTCAGCCAGAAACTTTAGCACCTGTTGATCTTCCATGCGCAAGTGGGGTTTCTCTGTAAGTATATTGCCAACTATGCGTGAAAGAATAGATCTATCTATCTGTGAATTGGAGGCACTACCCGAGATTGGAGAAATGCTTGTCTCTTCTAGTGAGCCTAGTGTATCCTGTTGCTCTTCTACTGCTTCTTCTACAACATCCCGCCTGAGATCGATTGGTGCTACCGAGTGAGCGGGTCGGAATACAGCTCCTGCACTGCTCCTAATACTGCTATTGTTAGTGTTGGGGTTTGATAGATCATTTGACTTGTGTATTTGTTGCACTGGCTTTAATTGGCTAGTAGTATCGCTAGTATTACGCTTCTTTTTCTTTAGGAATAACATGGCCCCGATCACTCCTGCTGCAACTCCTGTAACTGATAATGCTGTTATGACTACAGTTAGTGGCATTTCAGGCTGGGAAGACTCATTGTCACTGAGTGCTAGAACAGCCTCCTGGGCAGTGCTTATGGCTTGAGTATAATTGCCGATTGTAAATTGGTTGTTTGCCTGCACAAGGATCTCTCTGATGGCACTATCATCTGCGGTTCTGCTCCCCGCGGCACTGTTTAAGTGCGACTCCGCGTTCGCAACTGCTTCTTGAGCTGCAGCATACTCTCTGCTTGTTGCAATAGCTGCATCATTAGCCTGATCTGCTAGTCTTTCAGCTTCAGTGAACCTACTATCATCACGTGCATTTATTGCTCGCTGAACTAGATCGTTTGCGCTCGTCAGCACAATGCCGGGATAATTGTTATTTATCCCAAAGATTGTGGTTTCGGCTGCTTTTATGACAATATTTGCCTGTTCTTGAGTACCCAAAGTTCCTATTACATAAACGAACCGTATATTGCCAGGTTTGTATGTCAGGAGTTGTTGATCGCCTACCAGCACTATAGAGGGGTTTTCTCCTGGATCTGTCAATATACTATCCGGCGGTAGTTTGACTGAGAGGCCAACTGTGGAATTGAGGCTAAATATCCATTCACGCCGATCCTTGGATAAAAAATCCGAGGTAGTATAACTTATCTTAAGGTTTGTAGCATTAGGTCTGTTGAGGACAATTTCATTTGGTGTACCTCCTCTCTTAAATTCAACTGCATTGTCCTCGTAGTCGACGACTACAAGGTCACTTATGTCGTCTCCAAAGAGGTTGATCCTTACTTCTTCAGCAAGAGGATCCTCAATGCCAACGTTTTGTTCAACCAGCGCATCGCCGTTTGCAAAGAGAGCTATAAAGAGTGATGAGGCTGAGCTAGGTCCTTGCTGGGCAGAGACTGGTAGTACGGCAACAACGACAATAACAATGAGCATCACCGGCATTAAAAAACCGGCCCCATGCCACCAATGATATGCCGATACCATTAAAACGAGTTTACCGATCTTTAAAGGAGGACTGGAAACGATATAAGTCTTCTGACTTTCCTACTTCTTTATCTCGGGGTAAAATGTTCTAAAGTTTTTGTCTCTATAATCCTCTACCCACTTAAACTTACGCTGAAGAGTGGAAGTATATATTTTAGTCCAATCAAGCTGGACATAATTGAGCCACGCCTTCATAATCCGCGGGTCGATGTAATTGCGTAAAGATGTACCAAGATTGTAGTCACGGGTCTCCTGCTGAAGCGTTACCTGCATTTGTAACCTCACTATCTTTTCTTCTAGTCGCTTTTTTTGCAGTCCCGTCTTCCAATTCTTTGCTGCAATATCTGCCTTAAGTCTGGCTATTGCCTCATTCTTTTTGTTAATCGATTCTTCGAACTTTTCCAGTGCTCTTCTCGCTGTCGGGTTCTTTGGGTCGATCCCTTTTTTATGATTGCATGTGATCGCAGCTTCGAGATTTGCCTTCTTGGCGGCATAAATCTTCTGTGCTTCAGGAGAGTTCTTGTCTACGTTCGACTTTGATAACTGCATCTGCACTATCCTTGTTGCAATACAGGTTCTGAACACCTTGGCGGTAAGCCCCGGCATTATTTGCTGTAAGAATGCGTTTACTTTACGCGAGTTAATACTATCAAATATCTGATCGCTTGGCTTTTTACCTTGCAAGAAGTTTTTAAGATTGTCGTAAAGTGCTTGTGTGTCTTCAGTATTTACTTCGAGTCTCTTTTGCCACGGAACACTGTCCTTACCCAAAAAATTGAATTCTATAACTTGAGAACTATTTATCTGTGGAAATGCAATATGCTCGACTCTAAGCGTACTTGCACCGACGGTGTCAGCTTCCTCCGGATCCTTTTCGTCGCCCACTCTCATAGCAAGCTTTAGTATCAGGTATGCAACAGTAGCTACCTTACCGTCTCCCTTAATCATTCGCCGCATTACTTCTCTATGCACTTTAGCCTCGCGCTCGGCCAGTTTTTTTGCTTTATCATACTTGGCTTTATCGTTTTCTTGGCGGAGAGCTGCAGAGTCATGCAGCCACACATACTTGCGCTTACCAGTCAGGCTTTCCATCCACGTGGCAAGCCATGTGGATGAATGATCGTGTACGATCGCCTTCCAGTTGCCCTCAGGCACTGGCGCATTTTCGCCCAAGTTTAGTGTAACGTCCTGAGGCCTTACACGTGGCTTCCAGCGCCCTCTCATTGGATGCTGTCCACGGCCCATAAACAATGCCGGTGGCTCGACTAGCCAGTTTGCCACATCAACCTCAATACCGTCGACTACTGCCTTGCCATAAATGGCCTTGAGCCTTTCACGCTCCAGCTTTCTTGCTTGGGCGATGCTTTTCTTTTGCTCTTTTGGAAGGGCCTTGTATGTTTCCTTCTCACGCTCTTTCATCGATCTTTCTTCGTCTGCAAGCTGATAAGCCATGGAAAAGTCTATGTCATTTATCGTGATATTGCGATGCCTTTCGGGAAGGATCTTTTGGAGATCGCTTAGGAAATTTTGTTGAAATATAGGATCCTGAACGTAATGAGTATCTTTTTTCTTCGCCCACGCATAGACGATCTCTTCCAGATCCCGGTTTAGCACTAACTCGTCTCCCCTGATGATAATTGTTATGCCTCTTGGCTGATATTCGGGAGGGAAGGCTACACCCTTATGCTCAAGTGTCTGCCACTTTGCACGTGCGGTAGTAATGACGGCCTCTTCCAATTTTATTTAAAAAGCCATCTACAACTACTCTTAAACTTTATCCCGTCAGACAAGGGCTCTGTCACCCCAGACCTTTTCCCCTATTTTGGTTTTTTCGCCCTCAACTATCTTATTCATTACTTCAATTGCGGCGCGCTTATGCAAAAACTCATTGTTGTTACCGCACCGATAGGAATAGGTGCAACGAGGACAGCCACTTTCGCTTTTACATGCACATTCAGATAATATGCGAAGCGAGCGTCCAAAAGCGAGATCTAGCCTGTCATACAAAATCCTACTGGCTCCATTACCGCCAACGCTACCGTCATAGACAACAATTAATCCCGAGGAGCCAAGGGAAATGCCACCTAGGTCTTGTGATGCACCACCTGTTATCATCGCGCTCCCTTCTATTATGACATGTTCTGAAGCATGAAAACCGCTCATTTCTACGTACTGTTCGTCTTCTGTCGCTTGTAAGAGATTTGACGGCCTGGGTGCTCTGAACACAAACCCTTTCGTAACGAACTCATATTCTAGCGGTTTATCGAGCATTATTTTTTTTCCTTGTGCTACCTCTTGACCAATTTCAATATTGACGTATCCTAGTACTTTCTTTTGGATGTTGAGCGCACAGTATGCAACTTCGACTCCAAAAACTACTTTTTTCTCATATATTTCTAAAATAGAGGGCCACTCGTCGTTCAAAGCCTTAGTGTAATAAGGGTAGTCGGTCGGAATAGACACGAGCTCAGCGTAGGGCTGACTGTTTGGCTCAAAATGGAGCTCATATACTTTGTAGCGTCGACCTCCTAGAAAGTAAACTGCGGATTGGTGGAGCTCTTCAAGTGCCTGTGGCAAGGCGCGATCGCCTATGATCTTATTATTGAACTTGATGTCGACCCTAGTCCCTATGCCTCGAATGCTAAACTCATTTAGCAACTTCAAAGCCACCTTCATGTCAGGCACGAATCTATCTCTAGCTACTTTGACAATGCCCTTTGAGACAAGCTTTTGAAGTACATCCCATATCTGCTTAGATTCTGCTATCAGCAATGGCTTGTCGCAGACCATTGCTAGTACTTGGTACTCCATTACAAACGGGTTCGTTGGGTCTGTATATGCCAATTCATGATCGTCCATATAATCTGCCGGGTGCGTCTTGTAATACTGACTTATTGGATCATTGCCCAGCGCTAGAAATGCGTATCCTTGCTGACCCCTCCTTGCCGCCCGCCCGACTCGCTGAAAAAGCCTGTTAATAGGTACTATATTGGAAATTATAGCATCGACACTTCCAATATCAATACCTAGTTCCAGGGTAGGTGTGGCAGATATTGCCGCTAGCTGGTCTCCTTTGAACTGTTGTTCTATTTCCTTTCTGAGAGTAGATGATAATCCTGCACGATGGACTCTGATGTTAATTCCCTGCCTCGCTCCATAGAAGGCCATCAACTCGGCGCCAAGGTGCGAGCTGGAAAACACTATGGTCTTATGCTTTCCTTTTGTGGTCTGCCTGAGCAGGTCAAGCATCAATGACCTAAAAGATCTAAGCGAAGGAAATATTATAGCGAGATCTATCCTGCCTCTTCTCCCGCTGCCGCTAATTATCTGCATATTCCTGCCAAAAAGCATCTGACAAAATTCAGCGGCATTTGGCAGTGTAGCTGATGCAGCAACAATTTGGAATTTACTTCCAGCAAGCCTCTCCAATCTTGCAATAATATGATGTACATTTGCTCCAAAGATGCCTTTGTATACATGTGCCTCATCGACTACCAGAAATTTGGCAGTTCTGAGTATACGTGAGAATTTCGTCCTATGCATCATGTGATAGTGTAACACGTCAAAATTAGTTATAACAACATCAGGCGGAGATTCTATTATGACTCTGCGATCCTTTTCCGACGTGTCGCCGTCAAGGACTGCCACCCTCACACCAAGTGGAGTTGCTAGCTCTTGTATTTTGGGCAATTGATCGCGTGATAGTGCCTTAGTTGGATAAATAAAAATTGCAGATACTTTACCTTTCCCACTCCGAAGTGAGCCAAAGCGTGACGGTTGTTCTGCTGCCACATGTTGTAGTAGCGGGATGCAGAAAGCCTCGGTTTTACCTGATGCAGTAGGTGCGGTGATTACTACATCATTACCTTCAAGGATTTTTCTAATAGCGTCCTCTTGAAACTTGTAAAGATAGCTGATCTTTTTTGCTTTCAAGACATTGATTATGGCTTCGTCTACTGGAGCATGGTTAATCATACACCCAAACTCAGGTGGATGCTCGTCTATTGCCTGAAAGTCAACGATGTAGTCCTCTTGGGAGCGCAGCGTTTGCTCAAGAAGCGAATCACCTATAGCATTGGCAGCAGAGAGGAGAGCATCTATTTCTTGAGAAGACCGAATTATCTTTTCTTCTTGCATCAATAGTTTTAGATCATCTGCATAAGCGATACCTGTGCCGCTTTCACAGCGGTCCAGAAAGTCTAAGTAAGCTTCGTCTGTGCTGTCTGCTGTGGGTACTATTGCGCAAATATTGCATTTGGAACAACGAAATATCAGCCGCCCATCAAATATTTTGTCTACTTGTACTGAGTGTAAGGAATTGCACATTGAGCAGCGATAGTTTACCAAACTGCAGGCGCATAAGTAAAAGTAAGATAATTGCCTTTCTGTATCATCATAAGCTGGCAAAGACTGCAAAGTAAAGCTTGAAGCTGTGGTAGAGTCAATTAGCGTTATTGGGACGCCCTAAATGTTGCCATAATAAAGGAAGATTGTGTCATGGAGAATATGCAAATGCCATTATTCAATGGCAGTCATGAGCAGAGCATTCAAAATTTATTACTACCCTACAGGCACTGAAGTATAAGTACATTGAGAATTTCGAGATAGAGAAGACTCAAAATTATCTGAGCACCTTTGAAACCTGAGGGTTTGAATTACGCATGGGCAGTATGAAAGATGCAATATCATCTTCGATCATAAAATTATCTGATAAAACGAGGATCAGTGACTGGTTGTAAAACTATCTATAATAATGGCAAGATAGAAGATGCTGGCTAGTTGTCCGGTCTTGGAAGCGGCTACTGGACTGAGGTGATAGAGGTATTAAAGGCAATTATCCCAGTTTATGATAGGGTCAACAGGGTCATCTCGCTTGGGAAGGATGATGAATACCGACTACGAGGCATTAGAGGCCGCGTGATGCCCGGTAATATCATACTTGACGCCGGTTCTGGCTATGGAAACATGTCACGTTTAGCACTTTCCGAGGCGGATGGCGATGCGAAGGTTGTAATGTATGACCCTCTGTTGGAGATGCTTGCCAATGTCAAGAACTACTTGCGGGGACCGCAGCAGACAACAGCACTATATTCTGGTGTCTTTGAGTATATGCCTTTTCGCGAGGGCACATTTGATGCTGTACTCTGTGGCTATTCCCTTCGCGATTCAATACACCTCCAACGGGCCATAGGAGAGATACATAGAGTACTAAAGACTGGTGGCCGGCTTATAATAATCGACCTTGGCAAGCCAGATAACCGCATATTTAGAGCAATGATTTCGCTATATCTTAAATATTTTCTTGGAATATTTGCCTATTTGGCAGCTGGCAGAGCTGGACTGAAATTTAAAACGCTTTATGGTACCTACGTACGCTGGCCCAAGAATTCAGACCTTGAGTCTATGCTAAAGGTAAAATTTTCCCATGTGCAGTTTGAGACAGGCATGATGGGTGGCGCAGTCATAATTGCCGCATATAAGTGATAGTAGGGATATAATGAATCACGCTATCGTACTCATTTGCAATCTGCTCGGCCATTGTAGGCACCTCATGCGGAATGCATTCTCCCAAAGTGCCAATATTTGCTAGAGAACTGCTTGCAGCGAACTATTCATAAGTTAGCCTAATTGGCACTGCAAACTATCTTCCGTACATGTTTGCTCCTTTCTTCATCGGCATGTAGCTCGATAGGCTCAACAAGTCTTAGGTTCTCCACGCTGGCATCACACTTAGTGTTTTTTCAATTCTCATGCTTTTTAGTGTACAATCGACACTGGAAGTTGCGCTATACAGGACTCTTGCAAAGGTAGCCCATGCTCTCTTCTGGCAATCTTCCGAGGTATTGACTATTATGCCCTCTTCGAGCTTGCTGCAGCATCTATACTGTAGCAATTGTGCCCTCTGTACTTTTGCGATACCACGGCTGGTCTGGTGTTCGAAAAGCTCAAGAGGTTCGAGCAAAGTCAGTCCAAGTATTCAGAGAAATCACTAATCATCCAAGACTTGGCGGAGTTATACTATATACTATATGCAATCACGTTTGAGGTAATGCTTGCAGTCTACCCAGCGTATATGCGCAAAGCATCACTTACAACTGAAGACATTGAGATGATATTCTTCTTTTTTGTGCATCGCGATTTGCTACTCTTCTATTGCTCGTGGCAAGGGTATCTAGATACAATGAGCTTGCACTAGCACTGGCTGTGTGTAAGCTACAGCAGCGGGTATGCTACAGCAGCGGGTATGATTATCTCTTTTCTGTCCTACTCAATTCTATCCTTTGCAGTATAGATTGCATTATTCGGCTTTCGACTAGCATATTTTACCTGATCTCCTTCGGCATTGTGACAGAAATACACCCTCTGAACTTGTCGGTTCAAAACTGGGTGCATATAACACCCTATTCGGCATAGGGTGGATGACTGGGCCAATAATGGCCGGATTTGCCTCAGGTGCTCTTGGCTCAGGCAGTCCTTATCTTGCTTTCTTTATCAAAGGGACCATATTTACAACAGCAATTGCAGCATTTAGAAAAGATAGTAATCATTTTTAGGCATAAGGTGTTAGTTTGTATGCAATGCATAAA
>DATCWI010000037.1:0-16654 GCA_036566425.1 Nitrososphaera sp. | reverse complement strand
CAGCAGTCGGCAGAATTTTGGTAGGAATAATCGCCAAGACCAAGGACTAGCTCCGGGTCCCTGCTAACTATATTATTCACGGTATTCGTCGTGTTAGACGTGCAGCCCCAATCCCCCACAGCGGCGATGTTAAAATCTGCTGGCGCGGCGCTGCCATTTGCAGCTGCAGAGGTCGCGCTGCTATTGTTGTTGTTGCCATCAGTAAGAGAGACTGCTGTTGTTGTTGGAATATTGTTGTTGTTGTCTTCTATTCCAAATGCCGATGGAAATAGTAGTAGTAGTAGTTGCGGTGATGGCGCTGTTAACAACAATGCGACAGCGGCGAACGAAAGTACCGCCGCCGCAGTTCTTGTTAAAGAAAGATGCGGGTGGTTTTTGTGAGTTTTGTCTGCCTTCATAGTTAGTGTTACCCAATTAGGCTAGCCTAACTCTATATCGGTTGCGAAACAAGGATCTGCTAGAAGATTCAGCCCGACACTTTCAGAACCTGGGCCGCCTTTGCTATGAACGCAAGACTTGAGGGTATCTGAGTTGTCAAACCACGCGGCTAAACTGAAGTCGTACAACAACTAATTAAAAATCACCGCAATTGCATGTATGAGATAATAAGGAGTGCTATCGGCACGAATAGAACTCATGAAAGATACGCGGAGGAAATTCATGGTGATTAGCCTTCTCCAATGTATATTTTCCCGCTTCCTTTGTATTCGACCTCTTGAGTTTCAACGTGCGTGTTGTTGTACACTCTCACATTGTCCGTAATTTCATTGTCCTGTGTGCTGTTGGAAAAGAGTCTGATGAGGGGTTCAGATGCTTGTCCTATATCGTTATTGTATATGTCAGAGTTTTGTAGCGGTCCAGCGAATATTGCAAGGTCTGTATTTCTTATGGTATTATTGTGAATTTTGAAATTTGTGTATAGCTCATTTTTGCGACAATCGGGTGGTGTAATCCCCTGTGGATAGTTGCAGCCATCGTCGAGTGTGTATGCTCCTAACCTGATTGCATAGCCGCTAACATTTGTGATTATATTGTTGTCGATTTCGATATTATGGTGAGGCTGGTGGCTGCCGTCCAGCGCATAGTTGTTCATGTTTATCGCTGATCCAGCAAGATTCTCAATCCTATTGTCGTGGACTCGTAGGTTCTTTGACCCTCTCGCTTGGTTCTCGAGCGTAATTGCTCCGTTCCAATCGCCATCGTGGATATAGTTGTAAGCTATTTGGCCAGATACTATTCCGGCCGATGCTATAGCTCCCCCAGACCCATGTATATCATTGGCTCTATAGACTTCATTGTTCAATACCCTGATGTTCCAACCGTTAATGGACAAGTCGCCGCCAGTACCGCTATGGTTTCTAGAGATGCAGTGTTGTATCAGACCATCTCTAATGCTTCTCATGATTACACCAGGTCCCCCGCCAACTTCATGATGTCCCTCAAGCACACAGTCAAGTAGGTCAAGGTTTTCAACATATCCCATGTCTAGGAGTTTGTCTGATATTCCAGCTCCGTCAAGAGTCAGTTTCTGTATTGTAATGTTCCTGTCAAAGTTGCTCGTGTTCCCTCGCTGATCCAACATGTGAATGCCCGGAGTACTAGCGCGCAAAATTGTGCCATCCCTACTTACGCCCTCGAGTATGATGTTGTTAGCACCGCTAAGATCCAGAGGTTTACTGATGAGGTATGTCCCCTGATCGACATGGATTGTTCCTCCTTCCGGGCTTGCTTTTATTTTGTTCACTGACTCCTGGATTACAGTTGCCGCATCATTTCCTGTCGCTATGACATTGCCACTATTATCTACAGCTTTAATTGTTGATCCATTGATTGACACTGTTATAACTAGGGATTTAGGCGGTTGTGATAAGGTCGATATGAAGACTGCCGGCTCCAACAAGACCAATACGACAGGGACTGTAAATAAATACCGAAGCAACCTTAGCATCTCAATTCACGGAAACACATGCATCGTCCCATTTCGTGTGCGCTACATTCTGAATCCTTTAAAGCCTTAGCTATAGTTCTTAAAGTACCACGTTCTAGGCGGATAGGGGCTACCAGACAATTCCTAGTACAATTACTGAAATCTTTTACCTTTCTCCGCAATTCCAAAATATCAGGAAGTTGCCTATCAAGAGCTTGACAGTGGGAGTTTACCATAGACTTCAACTTGGTTATATGCATGTCATCATCAAATAAATTTCTAACGGATGACTATTCTAGAGGGTCACCCCGCCGGTCATTTTCCGAAATGAATTTTGCCAAATATGCTCTAGAATAGTCACATTATGCATTATCCTCTTTGAAGATCTTTGCCATGTCATAAATGACCGTAGTTGATGCTTATCCCCGATCTCCCAATAATCCGAAGCCGGCGAAGAAGAAATATCGAATCTCTAGGACCTTAGAGTGCAGTCGCCTTTATTTGAGCTTGCATATATAGCAGAAGAAGCTTTCCGATTTCCAAAGGACGCAAAGCCAGACGATCCTCGAAGGTCAGTATCAGACGGCTATTGTATAAAGATTGCAGGTTTGTCTTTAGGTGAAAACACACAAATTTCTATACTGCTGTTGGCAGTTACAGCAGTTATCCTAACTCGTATAGGATCTAATACAATTATCAAAGAGAATACTGCAATTCTTGCTTACTATTTCCTTACCGCGGGCGTGATCTGGACGCTCAGCTTGCATATCAGGAAAAGAATACTACCATCGGCACTAGCTAGAATTTTGCCATATGCATATATACATACGCGCAAAACTCTACGCACTGTAGCAATTACCGAAAAACTAGGCTTCTGTTGCTCCATCAGTGATCGTCATGCTTTTGCGCTGTACAATATTTAGAATTACTTTCTCAAACATATCTGCAGTGTTTTCCCAGCTAAACGTTCTTGAGAAATTCAGGGCATTTATGCTGAACTTGGAAAGGAGCTCTTTGTCTTTCAGTAGCGAAATGGCCGAGTTTGCAAGACTTTGTGGACTATTTTCGGCTGTCAGTAATCCCGTTTCCCCATTCGTGACGGAATCTCTTAATCCTGAGACATTATATGCAATGGCAGGTGTGCCCATGGCATTGGCCTCGGTTACAACGAGGCCCCACCCTTCTTTTACCGATGGCACTAAGAGTAGATGTGCCCTGCCCATCAGGTCATACTTTAATTCATTCCCAGTTTTGCCAAAGAAGATTATATTTTTATTATTATCACTATACTTCTTCTCAAGCTCTTCGCGCATATACCCGTCACCAATCACCCACATCTTTGCATCAGGCACCTTTTTCCTTATTTCGTAAAAGGCCTCAATGGCATGATCAGGTAGTTTATACCTCTTTAGCCTACCTACAAAAGCAACTGTGGGGACATCTTCTTTCTTGGGCATTTCAAATCGCGGCCTAGCGCTTAACCCTTGTGGTGCAACAATGATATTGCTATTGCTATCTTTGAGACGAAGAAAGGTTTTCAGCTCTTCCTTTGTCGAATTAGAAACAGTGACAATTGGAATGGTTTTGTAATACGATAGCCATTTTTTCTCAAGATAATGATATATTATAAAGCTTAAGGGAAATGATAAGTCATAAAATATGTCTTCGCGGGCGAGCTGATGAATTAAAGCCAGAATAGGTTTTTCTCTAACAAATTGAGGTGTTAGAAACGGTCTTGTATTTATCTCATCAACAACAATGTCATAATCGTTCTTCTTCGTTTTATAGTAATCTTTTACTCTACGGTAAATACTATACTTGCCGCCACTTCTTACAATTTTAACACCCTCTATTTCTTCATAATCTAAGCAGCCTGGGAATTGGGCCGTAAATAAAGTCATATCATGGCCTTTCCTCACCAATCTAGACATTACCTCTTGAGTCAATACTTCAGCCCCACCGGCCTCAGGATTTTTTATATCACGCCAGTTGAACCAAAGCACCCGCATGTAGAACAATAATAACGATCTATGCTAATAAGAGATTCCTAAGGGCAACAACTGTAACATCCAGTTGATAATATTGATGCAATATCTATATCACTCAGATTCCTCTCTGGAAGAGAAATCTGACATTAATTCCCATGTGTGCTCTTTTAGACAGATCTGGTGTTAATTGCCATGTATGCTCTTCTATCAGAAGTTATTGAAACATGTCTAACATCTCTTATATGCATGATCTGCTCTTCATCTTTAATGTCATCATATGCTTATTTTCCACATCAGTCGAGCGATGGGAGGAAACCGAAGTTGTCTATTGTAATTCCTGTATATAATGAAGCGAAAGCTATTGCCTCCGTCATTCGAGAAATCAAGCAGACTGTCGAATCTGCTGCAATCCAACCCCCATTGCTCTATGAGATTGTTGTAGTGGACGATGGAAGCTGTGACAATACATTTGCAATATTGGAAGCGATGCAGAAGGAAGATCCCCATTTGAGGGCAATATCTTACAAACCAAATAGAGGGAAGGGTTATGCTATCAAGATGGGTATAATGGCTTCACAAGGCGAGATAGTGATATTCATAGACGCAGACCTAAATATGGAACTTTCACCCCAGTTGATAGCAAATTATTATTATGAACTGGACGATTCTTGCGATCTGGTAATAGGATCTAAGAAACACCCACTATCCAAAGTAAATTTGAGTGCACATAGAGGATTCCTTAGCACTGCCTTTAGATTTCTTTCAAAAGAGTTAGTCGGCATCAAGGACATATCGGATACCCAAGTAGGCCTTAAGGTAGGAAAGGCCGAATTATTAAGAAGAATATCTGAAATTACCATTGTTAGGCGCTATGCATTTGATATTGAATTTTTGATAATTGCTCTGATGCTTAATGCCAATATTCGAGAATTACCTATAACATTCAAGAGCAGTAAGGAAGGAATTAGAATTGTAGACATAGCAAGAATGTTCATCGATATTGTAAAGATCTCATACCGTTATAGAATAAACCATTGGTATCAGAAGCAATTAGAACAACCGCGACTTTATGTGGGAGAAGACCTACATAACCAAATTCAATTTCATTAGCAGAGGGTCGATGTACGGAGAACAGGAATAGTAGAGGAGGAGGTAAAATCCAAGTGAGGAAGGAAATATGTCATTAAGTAGATTTGCAAGCTCCAGCATGCTACTCTTTATAGATGAAATCTTACTTGCGGCAGGAGGGTGGACTTATTGGCTGATAATTTCAAAGATTGCTTCACCATCTGAGATTGGCGGAGCAACTTCTCTGTATAATCTTGTTCTGCTAGGCTCTACATTAACAATGCTGGGCCTAGAGTACCCGCTCCTTAGGAGATCCTCTTTAGAGAGGTCTCAAATTCTTGGTACGACGCTTGTAATAGAGCTGCTAATTTCCATTGCTTCGCTACCCATTGTTATTTATGTAATTAACAATTTCTACCAAGAGGAATTAATAGCATTTATCTGGTTGACAGCTGCTATGTTTGTTTTCTCTGCAGTGGGTCTTGTGCCGCGCTTTGCACTGCTTGGGATCTCTGACGTAAGAAGTGTCCTAATAATACACGCCATAAGTATTGGATTAAGGTTTGTAGTAGGTTTTGCTTTGGTGATTATTGGATTCGGAACACTTGGCATAATTCTGTCATTCCTACTGCAATTTCTAATTGGGGCAGTAGCGACTCTTGCTGTTGCAAAGAAGAAATTCGGGCTAAAGATCGGAGACTTTGCATACATAAAAAGCATTCTGAAAGAAGGCCTGATCAACTCTCCATCCAAATTATCATATATGGTCATCTTCACCCTCAGCATTGTTCTGCTCGCATCCTATGGAATTAACAATTCTGAAATAGGAGTATTTTACATTGCGCTCATGATAAGTACTGTCGCGGGGAGTTTTGGTGCGAGCATGGCATTTATGGTGATCCCTGCCTCATCTCAATCTAATCTTGATTTAACATCTACCAGTACGAGAATAAGTTTGGCACTAAGTGCGCCAGTTATTGCTGTATTGATAGTTGCACCTGAATCTATTCTTTCAATAATTGGACCAGAATATGTCTCAGCAGCATTGATGTTGTCGATAATGTCCTTAGGGGTCTTGCCATATGTTATGACAATGAACGCGATTTCCAAGTTCAATAACTTGGGTAGACCAAGAAAGCTCATTCTAATAGGATCGGTTCAAATTCTGGCATTTATTGTATGTTTCGCCATTTTAGTTCCCACATACGGAACGATGGGAGCTTCGCTGTCAGTTTTTGTCGCATTTGCATCATCTGCGATTCCGTCCATAATCTGGTCAGGGCGGCAATTGGCAAGACACTTTGCTAGTTCATGTGTTGCTGTCGCCGCCGGGGTTGTAGCTGGCTATGCAATTCATTATGCATTTGGGACATTTCCAATTACTAGCGGTAGCAGTATTAATTACTATTCCTCCATAATTGCGATTTTGTTTTCGATTGCATCGAGCACTATTGTCATTTTTCTTCTCAAGAATACATCTTTAGCAGAGATGCGAGAAATGGTCAAGCATGTTACCAAGAAGACTTGATATTTATTCGCTTTGAACTAGATCCACATCTTTGTTAACTAAACAGCGATCTTCTCTTCTTCTCAAAGATCTGCTGCAATTGTGTATGATATCTTGTATTCTCCATAATTCTGCAAGTAAAACTATTGTCCCCTTTGCATCCACATCAAGATCATAATCATTTTCGACTTCGGAATTATTACTTTTTGAATATCTGATAATATCTGATAACATCATTATTGATTGATTAGCGTTAGCCTCCTCTTGTTGGAGTCCACTTTTGTTCTCCTCGATTATCGGATTTATCCTTTTTTCTTCGGTCATAGAGGGAATAGCCTGCTTCTGTGCTTTAAGACTTACCTAGGGCGATCCATTAGAGATCATGCGTGGTATGGAACTATGCGATCTATAAGTGTATGAAAAATGTCACTCTAAAGGAGCGATATAGTAAAAGTTGAAAACAGATCTAAGGGACATCGCTACAAGCCAAATGCAGATAGGTAATAAAACCAATCGCGGCGAGGCGGCGGTCCTTCTATCGTATTAAGCATCGCACTAGTACTCTCCATCGAAAGAAACAGGGGCAGTCAAATTGCCATCTTCCAAAAGATGCCTGTGCCACTGCTTCTCAGTATGAACCATCCCAAAGTTTACAGCATAGTCTAATATACATGGACGGAGATTCAGCATTTTGACCGCCTTCTCAAACATTATTACTTCACTGCGAATTCTTCTTTGCTCTTCCTTAAGTTGAAATAGGTCTTCTAGAATACCATTCAGAGAAGCATTAGCCTTCGCCAACTCTGTTCTTTTATTCACAAGTTTGTGTATTTTTGTTTTGCATTCATCGATTCTTGAATGCAGCTCTTGCAAGCGGCTTTTAGCCTCTGGAATCTTCATGTGAATAGCATTCAATGCCTGATTTTGAGCTATCCCGATGTAATCATCCTTTGAATCCCAGACTAAGATCAAGGGCCAATCAATACCAAGATGCTTGCTAATTGCATTCGCATCGGTAAGGTATCCTAGCGCTCCTTTTCCAGTACAATAACACGAAATCTGCAAATCCAGGGAAAGCAACAAGGGAAGCGAAATTGCCCTTGGAGAAATAAAGTTAATAACTTTCGAAAGATCCGGCCGATTGTAGCCATCCGGCGCAAGATCTAAAGTTAGTTCCTTCTTGCACGAGATACATGAACCCTTGAACGCAAATTTTTCTTGTGTTGCGACAGATAAACGAGCTTTGCTTCCGCAGTTACAATGAAGCCACATGGGCGCCTTATCATATGAAGTGGAACTTACACCAGTACTTTGGCCTTGTGACAAAAGCATCTGTTCAGTTCCGCGCAATGCATCTGTATAGGTTGTCAGGTTAGATATTAGGAATTGGAAGCCGTTCTGGAAGACCTTTGACATTTCGGATAGCCTCACAAATAAGGTATTGTAGCCCCATACGCTGTTTATGATCTTCGACATCAGGAATGCATTGAAGTCTGAATAAGATCCTGCCTTCGAATAAGCGCTCTCCACTATTTCCCAAAAACTATTCAAATTGTCGACCATTTTCGCACGATGAGATGGTGATGAAGAAGATTTTTTTATCCATGAGATAATCTCCCTTCTCCAATTATACAGGATTTTCTCTGGAGGTCGAGGGACCTTGCTCATTATGGCCCACTTCTTCAAATGATCTAGAGAAAACCTCAGTTGCAACAAGCCAGAGGAATGATGAAAACTTGGCAGCTGAGCTCGCCTCATCCAGATTTCATTAATAAAGTCGTGATCAACTATAACGAATAAATTAACAATTCCCGATTCTTTGTATTTTTCAATTGTTGTTTTCAGCGTTTCAAGCAATACCACTTTCTTAAAGACGCCGCTATATGCGAACAAATTTGGTTGATGAGCAGAGACAAACAGTTTGGTTGCAGGGTCATTTAGTAGGGCGCACTGATTTTCTATAGTATTAGTGAGGGTATCCGCTTCAGAATGAAATTTACGGCCTAATGACGCAAGCCTGATTCTATTCTGCAGCACATCATCTTTCAGATAAGTATGGTTTGAATAAAGCAACTTTGCAGCTTCCGCAAATGTTTGAGGAAAAGAATTTGCGAACTCCACAATATTTGGTTTCGTGAGAAATTTTTTTGGCAACTCTAAGCTATCAAAATCGGTTTGCATGTCCCTCAAGTGATTTTTACACCTAGCGGAAACAATCTCTAGAATTTAAGCGTATTGTCCAATTTGTCTGAATAAACTTATGGACCTCATAAAAGGTAGTAGTCGCCTAGAGTGTAATGTAAATTGTACTTTTCTACTTTAATTTTACGTAGTACTTATTCAATAGCGCCAACATCGCATACAACCTTGATCAGTGGTAGTCACTAGAAACACTTCACTGATTTAATATATAGAGGTTATTATTTTGCAAATGAATACTGTAAAAAGTTAAGTAGTTTCGAAACAGTTCAATACCTTGAAAGAATGCTTCAATCTCAAAATGAAGATGAACACAGCTTCCTAGTCCTTGGTTGGCAGGTTACTCCTGATGGCCATCCAATATATTGGCTGAAAAAGGATGCAGAGATCGGACACCATCAAGACAGTGATCTATTAAGGGTTTCTGCAGATCGTATGGACAATCATACAATAATCGTCGCACAATCTGGATCTGGAAAATCTTTCTCCCCGGGCCGACTCATACAGGAATTACTCATGCGTACGCTATACAGGTGTTTGATCTTCGACCCAAACGGAGATTTTTCGCGTATGGACCAGCTTAACCAAGATGTCTGGTAAGGTAGCAGCTATGATCCAGTTTCTGGCAATGAATTATTGTCTCATGAAACAAATGCCGACTTTGCGCCATCCTGGAAAGCAATCCAACCACGCGTTAGGACTCGCCGGCATCAGGTCAGAAGCATGAAGGAAGGGTGTCTCTAGACGTGCGGTAGCCCAGTCTCTCTGTGGATATATTTGCTGAAGATCTTGATCCCATTCGGCGAAACCAATTGTATCACTGCCATGGCGGTAGGACTAACGACCAAGGCTTCTGTTGCAATTGTAAAAACGGCGATCAACATAACAGCTCTAGGGGGAGACTCGAAAAAGATCTTTGCCCGGTTTTCAAGAATCGAGTCGCTTCAGTCTGTGGAGAAGAAGCATCTACAGGAGTGCAAATACTGGATAAATGAAGCAAAATCCTACAGGAAAACTTATCTGGTGGCAAGGTGGTTCGCACTCGATGGATATCTGCCCAGAGATCTTGATCTTCTACAGCATATCATCAACGAAATTGCTGGGCGAGAGAGAATCACTCCAGAACAGGCAAAGCACAAACTCCTCATGGCTTTTGTTTCATAGGCAACCCTCGATGGCTTAATAAGACAAGTAGACTGTCTAAACGAACGGGTATCAGTACTCAACGACGAACACAACAAATTGAAAGATTCTCTTATTCCTTACAGGTATTTCGCAGACGTGATCTTTGCCCTGTTCATAGAGAATGAGTTTACCAAGACCAAGGAGGTGGTAGACGCAATGCGGAAAGAATTAGTATCATAGTATTAGAGGTGCAACCCTCAAGCCCTCGTGTCGGACTTGGAAGAGGTAAGACAAAGGAGAAGAAAAGATGAGCAGCAGCTGCCGAGACAGCAGCAGGATAAAGAACATGACGAGGTCGCTAAACTCTAGGGTGAGGATGACGGCAGCAAAAGCCCATCAGTAGCGGCAGTCCCAGCTTTGCCTGAACGCATCCAGAAACCTGAAGGCGATTCTTCTCCTGATCAGTGCAGAAAGGAGGAAGGTGCTGCTGCTGGAGGAGGTACAACACGCACGAGGCTACTACTACCTCTAACGCACAGGAGCAGGAGCATGATAACCAAGAAAATGACAGATGCAAGAGTCCAGCGTAACTAACGGGCATCATCATCCCTTATAGCACAGCGCGCCCAATCCTAGCATGATTGGATAGCAGCAAGAGAGATCTTGTCGAGTGCGTGAAGAGCCTGTACACGATAGGGCTCACCACTTCAGTCTCTGGTAACCTCAGCGTCAGGGTTGGAGACAGGTGGATGTGGATCACGCCGTCTGGCGTTCCCCGCTACAGGATGCGCACGGACGATCTGGTCAGAATAGACCTAAAGACAGGGAAGGTGGTGGCTGGCAGAAAGCCAAGCATGGAGCTCAACATGCATATCAACATCTACAGCAGCCGGCCAGACATCAACGCCATAGTTCATGCCCATAGCCCCTTTACTATTGGAATATCAATTTCGTCAGAATTCCGCCACGTGATTGAAGAAGGCAAGATAGTGGTCGGTGAGCTGGCAGTCATCGCAAACAGGCCGTCTGGATCGATAGAGCTGGCTGAAGCCGTTTCAGTAGAATTTAAGAAAGGCGCTCATGCAGTGGTGGTCAAGAACCACGGGGTTATTGCCGGCGGCATGGACAT
The DNA here is from genome assembly GCA_036566425.1 of Nitrososphaera sp. GTDB lineage: Archaea > Thermoproteota > Nitrososphaeria > Nitrososphaerales > Nitrososphaeraceae > Nitrososphaera. The sequence continues at coordinate 5,711 of DATCWI010000037.1, read as the reverse complement.
ACACCACGCTCGCGCAATCGTTGAATCGCTTGAAGAATGGGCCAAGATACTGACCGTAGCAAGAATTTTTGGCGGCGTTAGGGACTACTTAGACTAGACGCCAAGGATTTGCTTGAGGAGCGCCCTGTAATCGACCTTTTCCTTCTTGCTCCCCGGCGACGGCAGTTCGTATATGAGTGGAATAGGTCTCTTTGCCCTGATGCTTGTCAGCTGGTAGCGGATCTCCTTGCCGATGTCGTCGCTCAAAAGCACTAGACCCACGTCGGTCCCCTCGCCCATCTTGTTTATCTCCGCGAGCGCCTCGGCCGGCGACTCGACCTTGACGCCCTTGACGCCGGCAAGCTGGAAACTTGTGACAAAGACGCGGCGGCCTATTGCGACTATACGCATCAGTTCGCCTTTAATTCCAGTCCCTTTTTATTCCTTGCGAGATAGAAGGGGCAGCGTCAATGAAAAGGTGGCGCCGCTTCCGTCTTTGTTGTTTTCTGCCCATATCTTGCCGCCGTGCGCCCCGATTATTGTCTTTGATATGTAAAGCCCTAGCCCGGTACCGTTGTGCGCTTTTGTGGCAGATTTTGTAAAAAGTCTGTCCATGATTTCAGGATCGATGCCTGCGCCAGTATCCGTTGCATCGTGCAAACAAATGAATGCCCCTACACGATCATATAAAAGGCTTTGAAGGATTATCCTAGGACATTTTTGCAAGCTGGTCATCGCTAATGTTTACTCCTATAGCAAACAGCAGAATTGTTTGTTAGGATAGAAAACGACTTATACCGTCACCTGTTACATTAGGTGATTTGGCAGCAACAAAAATGCAGGCTCTTTTGTTTATGATAGCGTGCATCGCTTCTGGCGCGCTAGCGATTGCGATGGGGTTGGTCTTGGGCTCAGTGATGTTCGTGCTGTCCTCTCTTTCAGGCTTTACCATCGGGGCGTTCTTTGCGTACAAGTATTTCACGTTTGGCAAGAAGAAAGAACGCGAAGAGCAACACCGGCGCAACAGGCATCACAAGCGCTAGCCTGATAGCAGAATATAAAGCACGACAGCTCCGAGGCACCCAAACAGGAGCATGGTCGCCTTCCACATGCCAAAGCTGGCCTTGTCGCTAATGTCCCACATGCCACCTCCGACGCTGCTGCTCGAGCGGTACCTTCTCTTGATTTCCTCGTAGCTGTAGACGCGGCTAAAGTCGGCAGGCGGCGTCCACCTACGAGACGGCCCGGGCTTGCGGAAAGTAGTAGCAGTAGTGCTTCTGCGGAGGCCACCATCATTGTTGACATCGTCATAGCTCTTACGTGCCTGTTTATCAGAAAGCACTTCGTAGGCTTCGACTATCTTCATGAACTTTTGCTTTGACTCCTCAGAATTGCGATTCTTGTCAGGGTGGTATTTCAGTGCCAAATTGCGAAAGGACTTTTTGATCTCCTCCGAAGTGGCGCTTGGGCTCACACCCAGTATCTCGTAGTAATTTGGCACTCTGTAATGTTGCGCGGACAGCTAAATAATTATTTTCATTGGGAATATATTCAGGATATGATATAACATAGTTGTGTTGCAGGCTTGGATAGCAGCGATCTATTCTTGATACTATTCTACGCAGCAACGGTCGGGCCGTCGCTTCTCATGGTCAAGGAGACAAGAAAGAGGCTTATGGATCTAAGGGCTGGCCTCAAGTCGCTCGTGTTCCTACCCCTGACCATTGGCGGGCTGGTTGCATACATCCTGTTTGCGACGGACTTTTTCTCTCAGATCCCAGTGCTCAACTGGTCGTGGCTTGGCTACAACATTGCTCTGGGCCCGTACGCCGACACCGGCGTATACGGGGTACTGCCGTTTGTCCCAACGCTGGTATACATGTTAATCCATGTCAACTATTTTGAAGAGCTGTATTTCCGTAAGAGCGCGAGGTTAGTGGTGCTTTGGGCCTTTCTGCATATCGCAATGGGTGTGGCCGTGCATGTCGCGCTTGCTCTCCTGCCTATAGGGTTTCTGTACCGTCACCTGTATGTCAAACGAGGCATTAACCACGCATACGCGCTCCACTTTGTGACAAACATGGTCATAGTCGCAACGTCAGTCAGCTCCTTCTTTCTCCTATTCTAGTCAGAGACTAGTGCGCTCGGCTCTTTCCTTGAGCGCTTTGTTCATCTCCTCAAATCCTGCCCGAATGTCCTCGTCGGTCCTCCGGCCAAAAAATGACGTTAGGAGCCCATCAAATATCTCGCGATTGACAAGCCGGACACGCTCGGGCTGCAGCCGCTCTATCAGGAAAATGTGTTCGCCGTTCAAAAGGAAGCTCTTGCCAAGCCACCGGAGCTCGTGGCCCTCCTCTACCCTCGTCACGATCGGCCCATATTTGCGGTTCTTGCCCCCGGGGGTCTCGATGTGTATCTGTATCTTGGAGCCTTCCTTTGGCTGCCCGACTATTCTGTGGATAAAGGGGTTCCATTGCTCGTACTTGTCAAAGTCGGTCAGTATTTTCCAGACCCGCTGGGGACTTGCGTTTATCTCTATCTCGGTGGTGAGCTCTTTCAAGCCGGCTACGACACTATACACCGGTCAGCGTTAGTTTATAATTATTTTTATACACAATCTTTGCCGTTCACATGGCTTGACAACAATTCAACTATCCTTGGCACAAGTCAAACGTTGCCAAGCAATCCAAACAATAATACTTTTCACACGATGTGCGGATAATGTTGGTCTGTGCGCTCGCTCTCCAGCAACTATATTACGGTGTAAGACAAAGTCATTTGATGCTGGATCCCATTCTTCCATACTGATATCTCAGATATTATTACGCTCGTTATATTAAAGGGAAACCTTATGCCTGTATTCCTTCTATCAAATACGGGAAAGGGAATTAAGAAACTCAGGTATCTGTGTCATACGCTGTAGCTTGTTTGGGGATTCAGCTGAAAATTCAGCTGTGAAGCCGAGCGAACCCGCTTCAAACCGTCACTTAACGTTGGCTATTTGATGGGTGGAATTAATCATTGCTAGCAGCCCCCGCCCCTACCAAATTTCTGGTTGTTGATAAGCTTGGTCACGAGATCCTAATGGAACCGCATATGTAACTTCTAAACTCTTTTACTGGTGTGTTGTAAACTCGATCCTTATCGAGTCTCCCTGTCTCAGTAATATGTCTCGAAAGTCGCCCTCTGTATGCTGGACGCCGTTGACGTGCACCCTAGTGTCGTACTGCAGGATGTCGTCCCCAAGCCAGTAGTACAAGAAGTGGCCAAGCGTAAAATCATGCGGCTCGCTGTACGCGACGTGGATGACATTTTCTTCAAGGGTGTGGACCGGCCTTGTGCAATTGTGGGTGATGGCCACTCCTTCCGGGACGACGGCCGGCGAGCCGTTCTCTGTTACGGTGACTGGAACAGACAGCTGGAAAGGCTGTATGGCCGGATCGCTTATGCACTGGTTGACTGGGTCCTGCGAACGAAAGTATGTTGAAATGGCTGCAGTAGCTAGAACGGCGCCGCCAATCAGCACGGCAAGAACAAGCATCGAAAACAGCAGCTTTCTCTTTTTCTCAGGACTTTCGAACGCCATCATCACTAGCTCGCTCGACAAGCGTTAAATGCTTTTGCTGCTAGTGAATCTCCAGATAAGCGGGCAGCTCGCCTGCCAAGGGAAATCCAACAAGCATCTTTGCAGGTGGCGGACTTGTAGTCAGCCAGATCAGGACTCCTGGCACCGCAGCACAAACGAGGATAGTGAGAATAATCAGCCAGACGGCTGTCATCTTTTCAACCATCATTTCAATTCACTTGGAATACGTTATATAAGTCTTCAAATGGCTAGGCGGCCTTGGGCACAGATGCGCTCTTGGCGGCTTGCTGGTTCTTCAGCTCCTCAAGCTCATACCTCAGTTCCTCGTTTTCGTCTTCCAGCACCTTGAGCAAAGTTATCTCCTCTGCGCTCTGGCTCCGGAGCTGCTGAAAATCTTTTTGAAGCTTTTCGTACGACTGCCTGAGCTTTTTGTCGCTCTGCCCTACTGCCTGGTTGGCCGCTGGCGTTGCCTGCTGCACAGTTTTGAGCGCCAGCTGCAGGCGCATGTTCTCGGCCTTTAGCGACTCAATTACTTTCGCCGTGCCCTCAGCCTTTTCCTTCAACGCCGCCACCTCGGTCGAGTGCGAGCGCAGCTCGGACGCCAGCCTCACGTTGTCCTCCATCATTTTCTGCTTCTCGGCGCCAATGCGGCCTATCTCTGCTTTCAGCTGCGCCACGAAGTCAGCGTCTGACGGCGCGTCCAGCTTTGGCCTCTCTACCAATTCTGAGAGGATGGCAGGCATCGCCTCGGAACTGACGTATTGCATCATGCCAAAATCAATCGCTATTGCGCCTTTTGACTTTAAAAGGTTCTCAACTGCCGGGTCTAGTGCGAATGAGCTTGCATTGAATGTAAATCTCTTTACTGACAATTTTTCTCAGGCAGTCTTGTGCTATTTCTTTAAAAAGATCGCAGCGCAAAATTAGTTGACAGCAGGCGAGAACACGAACTATCTGATTTTATATGTTTCGCTTGCGTATACGGTTTTATGAGGTCTGACAATTTCAAGACCAATGTTCTTAATGATTCTGTCAAGTTTTACCTGCCCAGAGTTGAAGGCTATCTAGAAATCGTGAGGGAAATGGCGTCGCAATTTGGCGCCATGTCTTTGATCGAATTTGACGGATACTTTGAAGGTCGGTTCGAGCCTGTAAAATATACGCGGCTCGAGATCCATACCAATAATGTTAATGAAAAGCAAATGATGGAAGCAGCTAACCAGATTCGCATCAGGCTGAAGCAAAACAGCCTGGCCTTCGAGTTTAACAACAAGTTAATTCTAATCAGCCAGCCATGAGAACTCGCTAGATGTCGATCACATAGTGCAAAAATCTCATTGTTACATACAGCGAGAGAAATACTGGCCTGTACAATCCCACACAAGAAGACGTCTATGAATCTTAAATATCTACAATCGACGAAAGATTGCTGAAATCATTGAGCGCCAAATACCTGTGGAACCGCTGCGATAAGATATTCAGAGCAAAGAACGCGTTCCACCACCAGTACCAAAAGTCAGACCATGCGTAAAGAAAAGTCATTCTTATTCGCCGGGTCTTGCTGTAAGTGTCAGATCAACTTCCGTTGTTTCGCCGTCTCTCCAGATGCCTAGACTTACTATCTGGCCGACTTGTGTTGACTGTTCCAAATAGCCAAGCAGGTCGTCAAGCTTTCTTACTGTAATGCCGTCTATTGAAAGAATGACGTCGCCACCCAATGGAATCTCTCTTCTTGGCAGTACGGTTTCGCTGCTGCCTTCCTGTATTCCAGCTCTGCTCGCAGGGCTTCCATCTTGTATGCTTATGACTAAGAACCCTCGGGGCTCTTCAAGGCCAATGGCTTCCGCAATTTCCGGCGTCATGTCCGTGCCAGATACGCCAATCCAAGGATGTGGGTAAAAGCCCTCTTCAATCAAAACCGGGACAACTTTTGCAATAGTGTTTGAGGGGATTGCAAATCCCACGCCTGCAAATGTCCCAGTCACAGAGAATATGGCGGTGTTTATCCCGATCACCTGGCCCTGCATGTTCAAAAGCGGGCCGCCAGAGTTGCCGGGGTTAATTGGCGCGCTCGTCTGGATGACGTTAGGGATGGAAAATGTGGCCGGCGGCTGCTCTGGCAGAGGTATGGGGGGAAATGGGGATG
>DATCWI010000015.1:0-23609 GCA_036566425.1 Nitrososphaera sp. | reverse complement strand
ATGAGCGCACGTTGGGTGTCATTGTTCTGTAATGCTGTCTGTGCTTCTTTTAATTGCGTTTTTACTTCTGACATAGAGTCATTTCCTTGAGCTCCTCCGGTGATCGCTGCGTTTCCATCCTGCGTAGCTCCGCCATCCATTCTTGTGGTGTTTATAGCTCCGCCAGGCATGCCACCTCCACCAGTCGCAGCACCTATTCCTGTCATGTTTTGATCTTGTTCTTGAGGTAATACTGGCTGCTGATAACTGCCAACAAGCGATAGTCGGATAGAAATATTGCTGCAGTAACTATGGCCCAAGCCACTGGAATAGCATCTCTCATTTTCGTTCTATTGTTGTTCTGATACATTCCATTACTTGAATTCATTAACGTCAGTGAGAGATTGTGAAACTTAACTATTTCTGTAGAATGATGTCAGGCTTTAGAATAGGTCACTTGGGTTTCTGGATACAAAGGAGGCCATCATTAAATGACCCTGATAGGAGCCTGAAGTCGATTCAAAAGCTGTTGCGGCAGATCACGGTCAAAAAACTCCTTCCTGCCTTTAGCACATTTTCAAAGCAATAGTACCCTGCACACCGTCTTGCAAATTGGTCTACTTACAAGAAGGAGATAGACAGAGCAATCGGAGGTTCTGGCGGTGAGAGAGAGGACTTGTCTCTAACTCTTATGCGAAGAGCATTCTCCGCCTGTTTTGCTGTGCTAGCGATGAATCTTCTCCCCGTTTGCCAATCGCCCTGCGCATTCGGTATACCATTTCTAAAGCAATCAGTGTTGGGATGAAGCCGATTGCCAAGAACATTACTGCCTCACCAAGATTCATGATCTGATGGTGAGCAAGTCAAAAGCTAATGCCAACACGGCTATTGGAGGTAAGTTGAAAACAGTACTAAACTGCGACGCCAGAGTCCTTTCGGACACTCCTATTGGATAATAGTGACCAAAGATCCGTATAGACTTTTTCCAGCGAGGTCACATGATTTATCTGCTACAACCTACACTGTGATGTCATTGGAAGTGTGCTATAGATGTGGAGCTAACACCGATTGTGTATATGCATGTGAGCATACAAATGAAAGAAAATTATGCATAGAATGCTATCAATTTATCCATTGGGCTATTAACAATAATAGCGACAGAAGGCACATCAATGAATAGTATGGAGTAGCCATGAGTTGAATCATCGCCAGGTTGGCAAAGTCTAGCATGTATACGGATCAAGTAGCCTCTAAGAGAACTGACAAGAATTTGCAGTATCTTTTCCAGCTAAAACAGAGCTGACACTAATGAAACATTCTCATAACCTTTAACTAACTTATGCAAAATGCCGATCAGGCGACCGGTCGCCCGGTCCTGCATATAGCTTTAGTTTTACAATGCGGTGATGTAACAAGAAGAAGTTAGCTATCATGATTATTAGCTATGGCAATACCGTCGAAGGGCGAAGTTGGTGTTGCGGATTTTTACCTTCCTCTAAACATTGCTTATTACAGTATCCAAGATTCAATATGCAATGGTTGTTCACTGAGGCCATTCGACGTTATGTTTGGTATATTTGATCTCTACAGAGATAGTAATGAAGTGCTTAGCATTTTCGGACTCCTATAACGAAAAGCTACTTATTGGCTTCTTTAGATGTTTTCAACATCTCTAGTTTCTTAGTATACAGTGATTCAATATTCACATCTAGGTCAAATTCATATTTAGAGGCAAGATAATAAAGCAATGCTGTTGATTCTGTCAGCTCAAGCTTGGCATGTTCACGATTATTCTTTTCCATAGCAAAAGCTATTTCGCCGATTTCTCTCACTAGGTGAATAAATGCAGCAGACTTATCATCTCCAAATTTCCTATCATAGTATTCAATGGCTATTGAGCTCATTTCAATTCGTATCGCAATCAGTTTGATATAAAAACTCATCTTGTAATATCGCTAGGATATTGGAAATTTTCAATTAAGTAATACTCTCGTACGAGTAGTCCTTCACTACTAAAATGAACTATAGCGGAATTCACCCATCATTTTTGATCATTTAACTTACTTCTCGTATCGCTTCTGCTCAAAATTTATGAAGCAATTATCTATAGTATGAAAAAGAGAAATCTTCTGAAGTATGTAAAGTCTTCCTTTTATCCCTGAGCGACATTTTATTTTCACAGATGGTTATAATATTAATGGGTCAAGCCATGGGAAAAGGGATAAAATAATGATTGGCCGAAGATCCCTGATAATGACCCCATACAGTTTGACTTTACTTAGCCTGTCGATAAGTTTACTTATTTCTTTACCATTGCATTTGACATTTGCTCAGTTGTCTTCTCCCACTCCGGAGTCAACCTTAACTGAAGACGGAGTCAATAGCCAGCTTGCAGAATTTGAAGCTGCCCAACAACAATATCTGTCGGTGTGGAATAACACAGCTTTCAATTCGCAATTTGATGTGTTTGTAGCAGAAGGATCTCATCTTGGTTACGGCCTCTACAGAGAACATGTACCTGCAAACGTATTCAGACCTGGAGAAACAATTGTGCTATATGTAGAGCCAGTAGGATTTGGTCATGAGCCAATTATTGCCTTGGATGGAAGCAATAGTGACGCCGATGGTTCGAGGACGCTATTTCTAATAAATATGACAGCAGATTATATCATCTCTGACTCGGATGGAACTGTTTTGGCGACCATTGAAGATTTGCCAGCAGCCAGCTTAATTTCCCACAGACAAAACACAGAATTCTCCTTGACTTTAACACTTTCTCAGGAGGAACCGTTTCCCGTTGGTGATTATATAATATCATACGTAGTGCATGACCATGTAACAGGACAGAGCTTTCAAATAGATAGAAGTATAACAATAGATGATAACGCTGTCACAGGTGCCTTGCCGTTGCCAGGAACCAATGATGACAGCAATGTTCCAGACGTTCTAACTCAACAACTAGAGGAACGATCTCAGGCGTTACAAGATTAGCTAGCCTTAGAGCATACATGCTAAAGAATTTAGGACTGAGACAACGGAGAATAACATGGGTAGCGTGAAGGAGTTGAACTTCAAATGTGTTGGGTCCTCGGTTAAAGCAGTCGGATGTTCTTTCCTAAACGTTGCACACCTGAGGCTTGCAAAAGTAATCAAACTCTTCGTAGATTGAAAAAAATATAACAATGTTTCTGTTCAGCATTAGCTGACTGCAAGCACCTTTTCTAGTTCCTTTATCATCGCAGAGAGGCGTATAGGTTTTCTCATGACACCAATGATGCACCTGTTGTCTATAAGATTATTAACTACGGCTTGTTCTAATTCGTAAGCACTGATAAGTAAGGTCTTTACCCCATTTAGCTGATGTATCTTACATGCTACAACATCTCCTTGCATGTCGCCAAGTTTGTAATCTAGGAGAAGAGCATCCACCTTCTTTCCGTTTTGCTGCTCCTCAATAAATTTCTCTATACAACCTTTTCCTGATTCTACAGCCAGAACATTATACGTCGACTCTAGAGCAGATTTGAAAAGATAAAGTAGATCTGCTTCATCATCACATACCATCACGGTCTTACTAGTGGGCATTCCTATCTTCTGATAAACATGGCTGCTAGTAAAAGATATCTTGTCGAACATTAATAAATAATTATTTAGTTAGAGGTCTTATAGAACATTTTGAAGAATTTGTTTATCTAGACCTGTCGTTCCCTTTTTTATGATCGTGTCTACGAGGGTTCCCATCGGCATTAATATTTCGGTTCTTGTATTGATTGGTGCAATAGCAATCGGCCTTTCAATCGCATCGTATCAATATTCTGCCTTTACTTCCGAGGAAATACGCAAGATTGGGACACAGGATATAAGATCTAACACTGAAATACAAGCACATGACACAGCGAATAATTTTAAGAACAGTATTGAGGCTGTGCGAAGCAACCTAGCACTCTTGTCTGGTATTCCTGTTATACAAAATCAAGATTTGGAAGGCTCAAAAGAGCTCTTTTCTGACGCACAAGAAACTACAAGCAATATCACTTCAAGCTACTTCTGGCTTGACAAAAATGGAAAGCTATTATGGGCTAACGCATTTGAAAATTCCACAATTTATAACCAGTACGCAGGTGATGACAGAAGCTTTAGACCCTACTTCTCCGAACCCCGAGATACGTTAGCACCGTACTTTAGCAGCTTGATAGAATCGATTGATGGGGTGCCGAGGCTGTATATTGCCCATCCTATTATAGTTGATACAAACCAATATGACAACAGTAACAATAGTCGTTCTTTCTTTAACGGTGTTGTCGTTTCCGCAATTGAACTTGATCAATTGGGCCGAGTTTTACAAAGCCAGCTTTCGACCAAGTATGGGAGCACACTTGGAATGGTGGATAGAAATGGTATGATTTTATACTCGACAAACGCTTCATACATAGGCAATGATGTTTTTGGAGAGGACTTTCAATCTATCGTTCCACTGGAAATAAGGGACACCTTCAATTCTTTCTTGCGGGACTCGCTTGAAGGGAGTGCTGGATCCGGGGATATAACTGCAGCAGGCAATACAAGCACCATAGCATACCAGCCAGTTTCTTTGAGCGGAGACAATTTTGCGGTTGTTTACATCGTAACTCCTCATAACATCCAAGGAATTGTTGGATCATTAATCGAACAGCAGAGAAATTTCAATTTAATTGTGATTGCATTAATAGGAGCCATTGGAATAGGTATTGCGTATCTTGTTTTGATCTGGAACAGAAGGTTGTCCGCAATGGTCAAATCAAAGACTGCAGAGCTCGAGCAGACAAATAAGTCACTACAGGAAGCTGTTGAACAACTTAAAGTTCATGACAAGATGCAAAGCGAATTCATCAATGTAGCAGCTCACGAATTAAGGACCCCCACCCAGGCTATCATAGGATATTCTGACCTCTTATATCTAAAACCGGAAAGCAGGGAGGAAGCGATTAAGGCGATAGCTAGAAATGCCGAGCGTCTAGAACGACTAACACATGATATCCTTGATGTCACAAGAATAGAAGGAAACAGACTTGATCTTAATAAGGAAACATTCGATATATCTGAAGTAATTGATTCTGCAGTTGAAGATGCAAAGAGAAGGTTGGATCACGACAGTATCAAATTTTCATATGATAGAAGAAAAATAATGATTGAAGCTGATCGAACGCGGATTAGTCAAGTTGTTTCAAACCTACTAACCAATGCTGCCAAATTCACGAAAAATGGGACAATTTATATTTCAGCTAAAAATATTGACGGACAACTGGTAGTATCAGTTAAAGATTCGGGCACGGGCATTGACCTTCAAATCCTGTCACGGCTTTTCACAAAGTTCACAACTAAATCCCACACAGGTACAGGTCTTGGATTATTCATATCTAAAAGCATTATAGAGGCACATTACGGCAAAATTTGGGCTGAAAACAATAAGGACGGTAAGGGTGCAACATTCACCTTTAGACTACCTTTGAAGGCCTAACTGCTCTTTGAAAGCATATATGGTGAACCTTACGGGACAGAATGATAATATCTTTATAGTATTTACTACGAAACTCTCATTCATTTAGATCTGCTACGCTTTCTGTTGATTCAAGTCCCCTTATGAGCAATCCTTTATCTAATTGAAAAATGACTTTGGTGATTGGCTTCACTGTTCCCGTTTCAATTTTTTTTCTTTTCCATATTCTATCATATTATTAGTTGATAAGCCATTTCGAGGATTGGAGCTCCGAGTATCGTGACGAGCATACGACTTAGTCTTATTTATTTTCCTTGCTCTCTATCTAGAACACAGGCTTTGCGGCCATATGGCGCAGAATGTTTTTAGTTCTAATTAGCGATGTTAAAATTTGTTGCTCTACCGCTTTTCGCTTGAGAGTGAGGAGCAGAAAGACCAATATTCTTTTATAGATTTGTTTGTACAAATAGGTCTCTGATATTGTCTGAAGAGAAGCCCCAAGAACGTGGATCGGAGATAACTGAAGAACCAATTCGCAGAAGGGGTGGTCGAATCCTCATTGTCGATGATGAGGAAGATGTCACCTTCTTTCTCAAGGAAGCGTTGGAGGATTATGGTGGCTTTGAGGTTGTCACATTCAATGATCCTTTACTAGCACTTTCTAGCTTCAATAACGAAGATAAGCAGAACAAACCTTCCGCGTATGACTTGATATTGCTTGATATAAAAATGCCCAAAATGGACGGATTTGAATTATATCAAGAGCTCCAAAAAAGGACAAATTCTGCTGATAGCGGCAGCATGGGCAGTGAGGATCAAGGCAGAAAGGAAAAAAGAACTAGGATATGCTTCATGACCGCCTTCGAAGTATACTTTGAAGCTTTAAAGGAGCTTTTTCCGGATTCGTATTCATCTATCTGTTTTATAAAGAAACCGTCCTCTGCTCAGGATTTAATAAAAAGGATAACCAAGGAGATCGAAAATGTTTACTCTTAGGCGCGTTAACCAAAACATGTTTGTCCTTGAGACACATCTATTCTCTCGAATTAACAATAACCTAGAATGCCGCTCGACACCCCTGATCGCATGTGCATTCAATGGAAACCGAATCTCAACTGGAAGATGCATATTCCCCGAGACGAAGAATTTTATACCAGAATTAGATCCTCGCAGAAAGCAGAACTGAATCAATCAGATAACTGAATTGCATACGCGCCAGCGAACATTTGCTAAAACTCGGAGCCTTCTCGGATCTCTTCCGAGTATAACTAAGGTATTTGCAGAGATATGGCTCGTTCTCAAAATCGCAATTTTTTTGGGCGATTCTTTTCTTCCTGTTGGCTTTTCTGATGACTCCCATCACATAGTATAGGTGTCCTGTCTGTGCTGGTTATTCGTCCATAGCCGCCCTGTTTGTCGCCCAACGCCCTCTCTATATTAGCTGTCTTTGACTTCCTGTTAATGCAGTCACTTGCGCTTGATGTGTTCCGTTGCTCTTTTTGAAGTTGCATTTTTTTCGGTATTTCAGATATGGTTGCCTATTTTCATCTAATTTACTGTTTTTTCCTCTTTCTGTAATAAGATAAAGCAGTGAAGCCCAAAAATAATAGAGAACCCTGGGGCACGCCTTGACGCCTACGCTATGAGCTTTAAAACAGATAGTTAAGCTGTGCGTTGGGATGGAGTTAGAAATTAATTGGAAATTTGAGACAATATTATTATTGTTGTGAAAGAGTATTTAGAGAATGTTGAAATCTCTGAGTTTTTCTCTAACCTGTTCTTTTATAGACTAGTCGGTCCGGCGCACAAGAGACTTCAGCTTGCTCTGCATGTCTGGGTTTTCGATTTCAGTTTCTTTTAAATTATGTTCACGCGTACCATGCTCTTTGGCTTTTTGAAGAACCTCATCCTCCGTGTTACCGGTCATGGTGTGTGAGCAATCAAATCCTACTTCACGACATTCGAGTTTATACATTTGGATATATCATGACATTGTTATAAAGGACAAAATATAAGGGTAATGAAAATATTTTATGTAGAAGAATTCACACCTTGGAAGACAAGCCAAAACCGCTACTTATTACCCTCGTCTCATGATTTCTTTCTGATCAAGTAATGACCTTGCAATAGTGAAAGGAAATAGTTAAGTTCTATATCGCTTAGATTCGAGCCAATGAGTCAGTAGTGTGGTCAACGATAATCACAAGAAAAATACCAAACCAATAGCTGCTGCAGATATTGTTATGGCTGGGGCCATAGTTACTGCGGCAATATTTCTATCAGGACTATCGCTTGTTGGCAGCTATCAGCAGCCAGTATTAGCTCAAGAACAACAACAGCAGCAAAACTTGACAGGAATAGGTGCTGCGACTGGTGGAGGTGGCATGCCTGGCGGAGCTATAAACACCACAAGAATGGATGGCGGAGCTACGCAGGATGGAAACGCAGCGATCACCGGAGGAGCTCAAGAAAATGACTCTATGTCAGAAGTAAGAACGCAATTAAAAGAAGCACAGACAGCATTACAGAACAATGACACCCAACGTGCGCTCATGCACTTGGATCTAGCCGTCAATGCTTATGTCGGTGCCAACAGTGCAGAAATGAATATGACTGGCACAACTGCCAGAACCACAGGCAGGGGCGCTGAAGGCGATGGCGGAATAGTAGAAGGAGGCGGCTAATAAGACACTATCAGATTAGGGGAGCGAGAGGAGCCTCTTTTTCTTTCTTTCCTCTGCTCCTACTTTATTATTAAAATTACTAGAGGTAAAACGAGTATATTTTTGGTGACATCCTTGTTGTGCACTGATCAGCGCGGAAGTTGTTAGTACATCCCGCCGGTCTTTGCCTTCTCTCCTTAGGGGAGGATTTGATATTGTGGTTTAATTGAGAGTTTGATGATCAATAGAAATGAATTCATATATCGTATTATGTTCATGCTGCACTTGAATCAATCTCACGTCTTCAATAAATTGTATTACCCGATTCTTTTTTCCTAGCCCCAGAATATTTGCTCAACTGAAAGTAATGGATGCAAGACAGTAATACTATATCGAGTGTTATATACTCAGATTCATAGAGATAATCAGCCTGTTTAGATTGGAGGTAGAAGACCAAGAAGAGAGCGTTAGACCTCCAGTAATATGTTCGAAATGCGGAAGGACTACAAGGTCTGGGGGCCACTGTGAATGTGAACAGATTTTTTGATAGCAGGAAAGGGTGATATCGTCTGCCTGTAACCTGTATAAGTAAAAGTCTGGTTGACCCCGACAGGCAAAGAGCAAAGAGCTGATTGAAGGAAAACATCTCGTGCCTGGTTCAGCTTCAATCCGAGGTCGTAGCACCCTGCAGGCAAAACCTGCAACCCTAGCTTACAATTTAGATCTAATATCATAAGTGGTATCTATACATTCTAAAAGGCCAGACCCTCCCACAACCTATTTTTAGCATAACGTCAATGGTTTAGTTACATGAGTGATCACCCAAACGATGATCCGAAAAAATCTGCGGAAAGAGTAGTAGAACATAATGAAAAATTCAATGTTCCAGTCCAAACAGAAGAGGAAGAGGCAGAAGTGTTTGAAAATGCAGCCCCTGAAAATAAGGCCGATGGGCAAGAAATCCGTCGTAAGAAAGAAGGCTTAACTTAGCTGAATAATCACGATCTGTTTTTGCGCTGCCTCCTTTTATCTAATTTTTTAGATATTCATGGAATTTTAGTAACCCCGAAGATCTCTTTGAAGATTTTATTTCATAGACTTTTAACATACACGCTGCTGTAAATGAATAGTAGATATTATTATCGTTGCTTGTGTCACTTTTTAACTAGATTGGGATCACTATTGTAAGAGTATTGGGTATTTTAGAGATGACCTAATAGAACTACTACTCTCAATGCGGTCAACATGTTAGAAGGCATATACAGTCTGATGCCTAAACCTTTCTTTGATGTGCAATGAATGAGTGTTATATACGAATTTGTGCAACACATAGTTTAAATGATGAATTTGCACATTAATATTGGTAAAGCCTATTAAGTTGAAGAGAAAACAGCCAATCACAAATGATAGTCACAATGTGAATAGGCATGGCCATAAAATGGTCTTAGGATCCCTTGATGGAAAGATTATTGAAGACCTGTTAAATGACGCTTTTGTCTCTTCAACGGCTATATCAAAAAAGCATAAGGCTCCTCTTTCTACAGTTCAAAGAAGAAGAAGATATCTGGAAAATACTCTGTTGACAAGACGCTATGAGATCGATCTTAAAAAGCAAGGCTTTCGCATTGGCGAGATGAGCGTATATCCAAAAAGTGGATCTGGGAAAGAAATTGTTGGTAGGATTTTTTCAAAATATCCTAACCACGTACTCTCTGTCTCCATAAAGATCGACGGCAGCATAATTTTAGCAGTTTTGGTTTACTTCAAGACAACTGCTGAGATACATGATATGATGACAGATATTCACTCCATGGCGGAAGTAGAGAATGTTAAGTATGCAGAAACCGTAGATATAATCAGAGATAATAAAAATCAAATAGCAAAGACAGTGGCGCGATCGATAGCTGGATAAATCCTAAACTCGTCTCCTGAGCTTCAAAATCGATTCTGGCTAAGTCCAAAGAATGGACCTGAATTCTCGTATTCAGTTTAATGTAGTAAAATACAAGCCATTTTTCTATGGATCCTCGATTCTTCAAATGCAAAAAATTAGTCTATTTAGTGGAACCGACATTCTACTATATAAGAATACTGCCAAATACCTTCTAGTAGATCTTATGTGTAGCTTTATTTGACATAAACTACCATCACCATTAGAAACTTGATGCGATATCCTAGGAAGACGGTCAACATTGAGCGAATTAATAACCCATGTAACAATTCCCTCTACCATGCCCTCCATGCAAATCGTGATCTCCAATCACAGCACATACAAGCAGTATGCTCGTCAAAATGCCTGCATTATTCTAATAGCAAACAATATGTTATTTCAGAATTTGGGGTGAGAGAATGTGAAATCTAGAGGTAGCACAGAGATTATTGGCTTGATCCTTCAATCTGTAGAAAATGAACCTCTGACGCGATCCAAAATTATGTATCAGGCAATGCTCAATTTCAAGCAAGTAAGTGATTACGCTGCGTATCTGACAGAAGCAGGATTGTTGACGTACTTGACTGAAGATAGAAAATATGCCATCACAGAGAGAGGGAAACAGTTCCTGGCATTGTTTAAAGAAACAAACAGTTTGCTTACTACTACGGCTTATGATAGTCTGACGTTAGGCAACAGAGAACAACAAGAACAGAAGGTAACTTTACATAAATAACAATAGTAATGAAAAAAGGATATTCACGTGTGACTGCATGGTAAAGTGGCGCTTATACACGATAAAAATCACTGACTGGTTAACACATACAGACGAGGGGCTGCCAAAGCGAAGTATATGTGTTGACTAAGGACACACTCATTATTAAATGCTCAAACCTGAAGTTTATCAGCTAGCATAACAAATTCTTATTATCATTGTCAAATATAACACACAATAAATACTCAAGGGCATTACTGAAGAAGAGCTATTTGTTTCTTCAATTTTGGTTTCCTATAAGGACTATGTTTTCCAAGTATACAAGAAATTCATAATCACTGCCTCTGGGTTTTAATCCTTTTCTAAAATTTCAACAGAGCATACAGTTACAAGCTCCTTGAATTTAGCTGCATCTTTTTCGCTACCTACTATTGATCCATAATGCATTGGGATAGCCACTTTCTTTGGCTTTATCTTTTCGTTTACTGCTTTAGCTGCCTCCTCTGCAGTCATAACGTAAGTTCCAGATACGGGCACCAGAGCTATGTCTGATTGAGTGGCGCTCATCTCTGGAATATCATCCGTATCGCCAGTATGATATATGCGCACATCATTCAAAATGATAATGAAGCCGACCTTTCCATCTGCTTTCGGATGAAAATGCTTATTCGTATTATATGCAGGTACGGTCTCTATTGCGATGCCACGGACAGTGAGCTTATCGCCTGGAGCAACGCCTTTGGTCTCTCCAGGATTGATAATTTTTAGCTGTTCGATGCACTCAGCTGCCGCTACGATCGTGGTGTTATTGCCAATAATGTGTTTGAGGTCGTCCATACTTAGGTGATCGTAATGGTTATGAGAAATGAGAATAATGTCAGCATCTTTCTTGCTGTGATGGGAGTTGGATATTTGGTAAGGGTCGATATAAACAGTGACCTTTCCCTCGACTGTCAGTTTGTAGCCATCATGACCAAGCCACTGAAATTTGACTCCATTATAGTCCAGCATATTATCACTATTACCCGTATACCTTGGCACCGAGAATTTTATTTAAACGTGATCCTTGGCTGTAATTTTTGGATTTGCAATGATGAGATTGTCTTTGCTCAAGCTTATTACTAAGACTTTATTGGCTATTAGTCTACGACGTAGATTGGTGTCTATCGTTGCTACGGCACACTTTTGAGTCATCGCATACTCGATTATAGAATCGTCAGCATGCCTGGCAGGTAGAACATGTACTTTGGGCAATTGGCTTTTTGCAATTTCAAGTGCTGTTTTTGCCAAGCGTGACCTCTTCGGACCGGCATTTTGAGTGAGCCTTTCTAGCTCTGCTTCTACTATGTCCGGGACAAGGAAGTCAAGTCTGCCAAGCTGTGATTCGATCTTTGCGACACGCTTTAGGGGCTTTGAAACAAGGACCATTAAAAAACTCGTATCGCATAGGATTTGCATAAATTCTACGTGGCTATTCCTGAACCAATCAGACGCCATCTTTCTGAGATTCTTCTACTAACAGCAACCCTACTTTTGGGCATCAAGCATACCGGCTTTTTCAGCTTTACTTCCACCTTACTGTCCCTCACATTTGTAACATATCCGCTTGCCGCTGCAGTTCCTATGTTGATCCTAATTGGCTCTTTTGGCTTGAGGGGTTCCACTTTGACCATTTCTGCAGTGCCCACAGCCGTATCGAAAAGTACTACCTCTATGGTGATATCTTCTACATCCTGTGGGAGTGTCCCCGGCTTCCCTACGACAGAGCCAATGAGCGAATCGCTCTTGGTAAATGTGGGGTCAAGCTTGGTGCCTATAGCAACAAGGCCTCCAGGCCTTACTGATTTGACGAGCCCTGCACCAGTCCCTAATGTTGATACCTCTGACGAGATCGGCTCATACTTTCCCTTTTTCTCGTCCAAAATTCCCGGACGGATCTCAATTTCGTCTGATATATTTAGCTGGCCCTGCACTAGCGCGCCGCCTATGATGCCGCCTTTAACTTGCTTGATTGGACTTCCAGGCTTATTAACATCAAATGAACGTAATACATGCATTATCGGTTCTGCATTCTTCAGACGCGTAGGGGTCTTGATAGTTCTTTCAATGGCTTCAATAAGCGCATCTATATTCAACTTATGTTGGGCTGACACAGGGATTATCGGCGCCTTTTCTGCAATACTTCCGCTGACGAAGTCTTTGATCTGCCTATAGTTATCAAGTGCTTCTTCATACTGGGCAAGGTCGGCTTTATTTTGTACTAGAACGATCTGTTGTATGCCAAGCACGGATAGAGCAAGTAAGTGCTCTCTTGTCTGTGGTTGCGGCACCCTTTCATTTGCTGCCATAACCAAAATTGCTCCATCCATTAATGCTGCGCCAGAGAGCATATTTGCCATTAAGCTTTCGTGACCTGGCGAGTCGACAAAACTCACTACGCGGAGAAGTTCACTTTTACCTCCGCAGCTAACACATTGGGGTTGAGTGCTATAAGATATTGGCGGAGGGCAGTCAGGACACTTGTAAAAAGCAGCATCGGCATAGCCAATTTTGATGGTGATGCCTCTTCTGAGCTCTTCACTATGAGCGCTGGTCCAGACTCCTGTAATGGCTTCGACAAGCGTCGTCTTGCCATGGTCGACATGGCCTGAGGTGCCAATGTTGACTGACGGCTGATATCCATATTCATTGATATACCAATCGGGCAGCGTCTCTTTCCAATGCAACAATTAGTATCCTAAAATCCCGGAGATATTAAGGTACGGAACTACTGTTTTTTATCTGCTGACTCTGTTTTGCTTCCACTACTTTTCACGTCGTCTTGCTTATCCGGTAAGACACCTTCAATAAGCAGTGAGTTAAGTTGATAAATTTCTTCAGTGACCATGTTACCTCTTACTAGCTTTCTGATTCTAGATTCGCTTCTGTTACCAACACCTGTTGAAAGCAATACATACTTTTTTACGCCACCGTGGACATCGGCGCGCATCGGGGTACCTGACTTGTCGCTGCCTCCTGTAATCTTTAGCTTACCACCAGCGACACCAATAATAGAAGAATCGATTATGCTACCAACCTTTGTGCCCAAAAGTGGCTGTGCCGTCCTATCTTTCAGCTCTTGAGCAATTGTCTTTCCACTTTTATCCGAAATTGTCAGCTTGAACTGAGCCAAACTAAAATTCAGGCAGACCTAAGGTTTAATTAATCTTTGGCTATAGATATGCTTGTTTCTTAATCTTATAATTTACACTAATCGGCGCTGGTTTTTTCATGATCAGACTTATTACAATCCCCAGTTTAGTGGCGTCCACCTCTTTCGGATTGGATCATCTCATAATTCGATCTCATAATTCGACATAACTTCTAAGTGTCGTATCATCTGTGATTGATTTGCAGATGCCACGAACCCGTCTAACTCCAACGAAAAACAGTTAAAAGAGACGCATGAGAATTAACCTTCAGTGGGAGAAGAGCAAGAGACAATCGATTGCCCCCGCTGCGGGTTTCAGATGAAGCATATGCAGGCCTGCCACATAGTCTGCACGAATTGTGGTGGACACATGGATTGCAGTGAGAAAGGTTTAACCTGGTAGTCAAAAAGGGTTTCTGTCCCAGTTCATTTGAAAGTTGTCTGAGAGATCAACTGCTCTGCCTTTCATTATTTCTATGTAATCATTATATGATGAAAAGAAGCCACAATGTCCGCATTTTACTTCACTCATGTTATCATTCACCTCTGCTTTCTTACCGCAGTTTGGGCATTTTGCTTCAAGCATATCTTAGAGTAGCATTGCATTATAGGGTATTATTAATAAACAGTTCTTTATCAAATAGAAATAAATGGAAGGGGGGCCCTGCAATTGTCAAAACTACTCTTTTATAAACTGCTCTGTTATCTTCAATTTCGTCGCCTCCTGATATATCGTATTGAATTTTTCTAAAATGAAAGAGAGGTATTAGCCATTTTGCCACGTAGAATCCACAGATAGGAGCCCCATACAGCCAAAATGAGAACTTGTTTTCATCTGAGGGTTCAAAGAAAGCAAAAAGCAAGGGCAAGGCATGAGTTTGCGCCCACACATTGCCTATTGACACCAAATTCCTAAAACGGATTTTATTCTTTCTACTGCAGACAATCGGTATTCTGACACACTGTGTTGACGGAATATTAAATGAACGTACTAATAGATTTGGCCGAGATATAAGACCACTTTCAAAAGCTTACAGGTCCAAAGCAAACAAGACATCGTTAATAAAGTGTGAAGTTCCTTAGACAGATGTTTGACAAAGATAGGTAATGCCTACAGGCGATTCCATGGCATGATATCTGACAGACCCACAAACTTTAGCTGGGTCAAGGAAGGTAAGCTGGCCGGTTCAGGACTGCCTGTCAATGAAGAGGAATTCAAATGGCTCGTTGATAAAGGCATTAAGTCTATCGTGACCGTAAGAGAAGTCCCGCTTCCTTCAAAATGGTTTGACGGTAGCGAAATCGATTACTTACATCTGATGGTGGAGGATTATGGAGCCCCCAGCGTGGAAGTTATGGATGAAGCTATAGATTACATAGATAAAAAAATCAGCAGCGGGAAGCCAGTACTCGTTCACTGTGCTGCAGGCAAGGGAAGAACAGGTGCAGTGCTTGCTGCATACTTGATAAAAAAGGAGAACTTTACTGCAGAGCAAGCGATAGAAAAGATAAGGATTATGAGGCCGGGGTCCGTGCAGTCCTTGACTCAGGAAACCGCCCTCTCAATGTATGAAAAGTATTTGAATCTTGAGAAGCATTGATATACTCTTATCACTCTGGCACGGAGTCTGCTACTAGCTTGCCATCCTGAACCTTAACAAAAAGAAAGCGGTTATCCTTGAAGATGAGAGTAATTTCCCCCTTCTTTTCCTCTACGTCGAGCAATTCCTGCCCCTTAATACCATCAAATTTGACCATATCAGCTATAGTGCGTAGCTGGATCTATTTAGATTTAATTCATGTGTTGATATTCATTTACGCTCTCGACTCCGAGGTATTAACGAGCTGATAGGATGTGACGTGCTTGTTGCTGATCTTTAGCTACCCAACGCGAATGCCTATTATCCTAGGTTTTACGTTTTAGCACTATGTGCTGACCTAATTTCTTCGCTCCTATTTCCAGATGAGGGAAATAATGACAGCTAATATTAGATGTGAAGTAGTATGCCTTTGAGATCATTCAATAGATATTTTAAATTTTCTTTCATCTATCTCGACAACTTTGTATCTTACATTCATAGCAGTATCTTCATTTTCTAGTAAAGTGACATTCTTGACGCGTACAAGATAGGTTAGGATATCCTTCATCATTGACAGGTTTATCCTTTCCTCCTCTGTCAATCCAACAATATACGCCGCTTCGATTATGTCAGTTGGATTATATTGTCGCTCTTTACGAAGCTGCTGGAGCTGCCTTGCAAGATCTCTTAATAGTCCTTTAATAACCAAATCCTTATCGCGCGTGGTGGAAACGAATACTACAAGGCCATCTCTCTCAGAGCTTGAATATCCATCTGAGGCTTTATATGAAATCTCAATATCTGAAGACGATAGAACAATTGTCTTTCCATCATATCCTAGCTGGTAGCCGTCCGAGTTTTGCAAAGTGTGTATAAGTTCAAGCTTATTGACCCTTTCAAATTCTTCTGAAATCTTATTAATATCTGCCCTCACTCTTGGAGCAATGTTCCTCCTAATGAGTGATATTGAGATAGAGATCGGCATCCCATTATCAAGGAGGCTAGCAACCTTTTCAAGCTGAGAACTCATGGACATTTCAACGAGTCTATAGCGATCTGTGTTAAGCTGGTTCTCAAGTACATAAGACATCCCTTCCAATTCAAGGGATTTCAAATTTTGACCACAGATGATAACTTCCTTTATGGGCCATCGCCTCTTAAGGCTAGCAAGGTTTCTTGCTGCGTTGGCAACAGAGACGATCTCTTTTATCTTGTCAAAGACCGACTCAGCACTCAAGCTGACCAATTTTTCATCAGTCTTTGGCCAGCTTTCAAGCAAGATACTTTTTTCTTTACTAAAGCAGGTGATGTATAGATACTCAGTTATGAACGAAGACAGTGGGTGAAGCATTATATCTATTTGCATCAATGTATGACTTATCACAGAGTATATAGCAAGCCGCTTGTTGAGATTCTCTAGAGTATCATCCCAGATTATGTTCCTTGTTATAGGAACATATGTTTGGCTAAGTTGGTTAATGATAAATGCATCGATAGCTTTGGCAGCTTCATGAAAGCGACAACGGGTCAATGCTTCGCTTACTTCCAACACCAGCTTTTGGAGCTTTGAGAGCAACCAAACTTCTGGTAACCCAAGAAGACCATTATCTATTACCCATTTGAGCGTGTGCTCTTCTCCATTGAACCTATCAAATTCACTATTCTGCTTGAAATATACATGAAGATTATGCAGCGTGCTTAGTATCTGGTAGGGCCTCGTCTTCATCTCATCTATGCTAAAATTAAGCGATTCAATAGGGGATGATTTCCACATAAAGTATAACCTAACGAGGTCCACTGAATTTTCTGTCAAAAGTGCATTAGCTTCAATGATATTGCCTAGGCTCTTGCTCATCTTGTTACCTTTTTCATCAAGGACATGTCCTTGGAAAAGAAACGAGCTGAAAGGGGCAACCGCTGATTGATTCATTATGACATTTTCCATTAATAGAGTGTAGGCCCATCCTCTTGTCTGATCTATACCTTCTGTCAAAAAGGCGGCAGGGATAAGTTGGGTGTATTCCTGATCTGTGAGCGAAGCGTAGGGAGCAGCGCCACTATTATGCCAGGTGTCGAGGACAAATGGTTCACGATGCATCTCTGCACCACAATTCTCGCATTTTATTTTGATTCTATCGATCCAAGGGCGATGAAGTTCAAAGTCAGGGCCATCGGGGAGATCGACTGCTTTGTTCAGGATCTCCTTTCGTGAGAAGAGGAAATCTTTGTGAGAGCAGTCGCTGCATGACCACACTGGAAGAGGAGTGCCCCAAATCCGTTCCCTCGATATACACCAAGGATGTTGTTCTCTGATTATTTCTATAAACCGGTTCTTTGGAGGATCAAAAAAGTAGTTTACATTTAGTGCAGCCTGGAGTGGTTTCTCCTCCAAGTTTACAATAATATAGAAGTACTCTCGTCGCGCTAGCCACACTACTTTATGGTGGGAGCGCCAGCATGTAGGGTATTGGTGCTTTATCTTCCCTATCTTGATTGATGCCTTAGCTTCTTTCATTGCCTCTACTACTTTATTATCGGCGTCTCTGACAAAAAGATCCTTAAAGGCTCCAGCTTTTTCTGTAAATATCACTCTATCGTCTATCGGCACAAAAATAGGAAGATTCTTTTTTGCTGCTATCTCGAAATCTTGCTCGCCATTTGCTGGTGAGAGGTGCACAAGACCACTTCCCGTGGCCGTGTCCACAAAATCGTCTGTTATTACGAAATGGATCGATCCGTCAGCTGCCAGCTCCGCTAGATGTGGTATCATATGCAGTAGAGGGTGAATGTAATGTAGACTATCAAGCTCTCTTCCCTTGATCGTTTTTTCAACTGTAAAGTGTTCTATATGCAATTCCTTCATAAGATCATTCATCCTATCAGCACCTACAATCCACCGCTCATCATTAATGCGCACGTAGTTATATTCAGCCTTAGGATTTGCTCCTACCATTTCATCGGTAACAATTGTAAAGGGCATTGTCGTCCATACTATCAGGTAGGCATCTTCCTCCATCAGCTTGACTTTATAGTAAAATGAAGGGTCTTCTACGGTTTGATATCCCTGATTCACTTCTGCGTTGCTAAGGGATGTTTGGCATGAAGGACAGTAAGCAACAACTCTGAACCACTCCCTAAGTACCCCACTTTCCCATGCCTTCTTCAGATACTGCCACTCTCGCTCTATGTATTCATTGTGGAAGGTCCAGTATGCCTTTTCGTAGTCAAACGACATGCCAAGTAACTTGTCAACAGCAACCCACTTTTCATTGTACAAATGGACTATCTTCTTGCAGGTTTCAACAATTTTTTCCACACCAACCTTGCTGACGTTTTCTGCCTTGCTGCCTGTCAGCCCAAGCTCCTTTTCCGCCTGTAGCTCTACCGGCAAGCCTTGTGTGTCCCAGCCTGCACGGAAGACAACTCTCTTTTTTTGTAAAGTGTTAAACCTATACCAGAGATCTTTGATAATACGGCCTCGAATGTGACCAACGTGGGGCTCGCCATTCATTGTAGGAGGTCCCTCTATGTAGCCGATAAGCTCTTTTCCTGCCAGCTCAGTCTCTAAGTAAGCCGTTAAATCAAGATTACTCAAATAGCCTCGAACGTTGTTTTCGATCGCCTTGGCATTGAAATTGACATTAAAGTGCATCTATGCGAGAAATTCCATAGCGGAGCCTGCGTTTATGTTTTTGGCTATTCAAGCTAGAGCACACTTGATTAAATCATGATTATGCTTATTTATCTACACAATTAATGCATAAATTAATAGCGCTCGTAGCTCCATCTTGCTCTCAGTATTTGGCCTGATTACAGAGGCAGTATTGCGATGAATACTGGCACAAACACTATAGCTACAGTGTTGAGCAGCTTAATTACAGTGTTGAGCGCTGGCCCAGCCGTGTCCTTATATGGATCACCAATCAGGTCCCCCACTACTGCGATTGCATGAGCCTCAGTCTTCTTCTTACCTTGCATCTCGATGTATTTCTTGGCATTGTCCCATGCGCCTCCGCTGTTTGCAAGATGGTACGCAAGGAACAGCCCGCTTACCACGGCACCCATCAGCAAGCCTGCCACAGCGGTTGGACCCAACAATACTCCTATTACAATTGGCGCAGCAATTGTGACTAGTGCCGGCTTCCAAAGCTCTCTTAGGCTTGCCGTCGTTGCAATGTCCACGCATTTAGCATAGTCTGGAGTTTCTGTGCGGTCCATTATGCCTGGCTTTTCCCTAAACTGACGCCTCACTTCGTCAACCATCTTTGAAGCTGACCTACTGACTCCTGCGATAAGCTGGCTTGTTACAAAGAATGGGATGAGGCCACCTACCAAAAGCCCTATTACGAGCCTCACATCTGAAAGCGAGTATTCAAACATCATTGCTGGGAATATCCTGTCGGCCTCAAGCTGAAACGCCTGTATAATCGCAAGTGCGGCAAGGCCTGCGCTTGCAATTGCAAACCCTTTTGTTATGGCCTTGGTGGTATTGCCAGCGGCGTCTATCTTGTCAGTTATTGTTCGATTATCTTCACCCATGTTAGTCATTTCAACAATACCGCCAGCATTGTCGCTTATTGGCCCAAATGCGTCAATACAAAGAACGATCCCCGCAAGACTGAGCATCGCCATTGCAGCCATCGCTGTACCATAGATTCCCATGAGCGGGTCCTGAGTCACTCCATAAGTAATGGCATATGAAACGCCAAGTACAATGACTATGGCAACCATAAAGGGTCCGGTTGAGCGCATGCCCATGACGATGCCAGTGAGTGTGTTAGAGGCGTATCCCCACTTGGTCGAGTCTGCAATCTCCTGCACGGGTTTGTACTTGGAGTTGGTGAAATAGTCAGTAATTCTCTGTATAACTGGTACGAGTATCACTCCCACCACCGTGGTTGCAAACAGTGAATACGATAGCAGGTTATAGCCGAGGAAGGCGGTTGTGAACAGGAAGTTGAGTCCAATGGCTATTGCAGCGGTTACTATAAACGCAATATTGAGCGGCCTCATTGGGTCAGATATCTTTCTTGAAGTTATCGTCATGGCACCTATTATTGACGCTATCAAGCCTGAAGCTCCTATCAGCATTGGGTAAAGCACCATTGGGTTTACTTCGATCCCCACCAATGGAAGCACTGTCGGCCCGAATCTTTCGCCGCCTATTGCTTCTAGGCTTCCAGGGGCGATAAGTGCACCAAGCAGCATGGCTGCAAGTATTGTGACAATATATGATTCATAGACATCAGAGCCCATGCCAGCCGCATCACCCACGTTATCGCCAACATTATCTGCAATTGTAGCTGGGTTCCTCGGATCGTCCTCTGGAATTCCTGCCTCAACCTTCCCTACAAGGTCGGCTCCCAAGTCTGCAGCTTTTGTAAAGATGCCTCCGCCGGCTCTAATGAATAATGCGATGAGACTTGCGCCAATACCAACTCCAGCAATCATCAGAGGGTCAGGATACACAAAGAAGAGCACGGTGATCCCTATTAACGCCATTGCCGGCACTGATAGGCCAACCGTTGCGCCGCCCCTAAATGCGGAGGCAAATGCGGGGCCGAGACCCTTTCCGGTTGCCTGAGCGGCTCTCACAGCTGCCTTGACCGTGATCCTGAGCGAAACCAAACCAGCGATCCCGGATAAAGCAGCGCCAACTGCGAACGCAACTCCATTTGAGAAACTTGAAGCAAAAGCAATAATCACTGCAAGGACAATCGCCACAGGTATTACTATCTTGAATTCTCTTCTAAGGAAGGCCATTGCGCCAGTCCTGACCGCAGACGAAATTTTCATCATGCCTTCCGTTCCGCTTGGCTGCCTTCCAACCCAGACGGCAAACCCTGCTGCAACGCCCATAGAGGCAATTGAAGCTCCAATGGGCAGTATATCTTCAAAAACCATTTGCGGTTTTTTTATCCATTGGTCTCGTTATATAAAGGGTTACGGGCTACGAAGCAGCAATAAGAACAAGGTTACCTAATTACGAACATTTTTTCTAAAACAGTGAAGTTTTTCTAAGGAGTAGTTAGATTGAAGACGCATTTGGGTCTTAATGAGAACTCGCTTTACAGGATACCAAAAATTTAGGTGATAATAATTAGAGTGCGCAGTAAGAAGAAAACAAAAAATATGTCATCAAAGCGCTTTGAATTGCTCGCTCCAACGCAAATAAGCTCTTACCATGTCAACACTGACACTTGGTCTGCGGATCCTGAAAATTTCCCTAAAATCACTCATATTGATGGCCCTTGGGTTGGTGCCATCTTCCATCGCTTTACCACTTTCAAACAGTTCATTTACAACACGTAGTTGAACTGACTGGCATATGTCTTTGATGTCACTTGCACTATACCCCTCACTTATTTTGGCAAGTTCGTCAACCTTCAACGTGCCGTCAACGTTCAATGGGCTTGTATACTGCAGAAAAAGGTTCGTCCTGGATGGGTTAGCTGGCAATGTGACATAGATCCTCTTTTGGAACCTACGCAGAAAGCCTACCTCCAGACTCCAAGGCTTGTTTGTTGCACCTATAACATACAATTGCGATTCTTTACTTTTACCATTGATACCGTCCATCTCAGTCAAAAACTGATTCTTGACTCTGACCTCGCCTCCAACTTCGCTGTTGCGTGTCCCAAGCAACGAATCGATCTCATCTATAAAAAGCAGAACCGGCACAGCCTCGCTTTCGGTTAGGTTACGAGCCATCTTGAATAACTTGGAGATGTTCTTTTCTGCTTCACCTAGCCACTTACTCATCATCGATGCAGCATCAACATTAATGAAATAGCCGTCAATTTCAGCAGCAGCAGCTGCTGCAAGTAATGTCTTGCCGCAACCTGGCGGGCCATAAAGTAATATGCCCCGAGGCCAGCCAAGCGGGAAAAGGTCAGCTCTTTTTGTCGGATACACGATGGATTCACGCATAGCCCTCTTTGCATCTTCAAGCCCTATGACTTCCTTCCAGCTAACCTTTGGTTTTTCCTTCATCACCAAGTCGTCAAAGTCTGCCTTGAGGGTTTCTACGTTTCCGCTAGCTCTTGCGGAAGCAGAGTTGCTATTAGAGTTAGAAAAGGAAACACTACTAGCAGTGGGCTTGCTTCCATGGCCATTTGGAGGATTCATTCTAATACTATCAATTTGAGTTGATGTCCTCTTTTCTTCTTCTAAACCGTGTGACATCTGAAGAGCTTTGATCCTGTTCTGGTATGCATTGGCTCTCTCCATGTACACTTTGTTTAGCTTGTAATCTGGATATATCTGAACGAGCTTGACGAGGGCCTCTATAGCACGTTGGTATGAATTAATTGCCATTCCGCGAGATCCTTGAGAGTCTAGCCTGATTGCCTCTGCTGCATACTTGCTAGCGCTATTTTCTAACTCTTGTGGTGCGAGACTCATAAATACAGTACAAGCCAGATTGGATTCCCTGCTTTGAATTACTTATGTGTAAATCTATATTGCCTAGCCAACAAAATAATTTGCACCTATGCTAACTGCCTACACCCCTGCTTGCTACCAACACCCCCTGCATCTTCATGCTCGCCCTCTAGACCCTCACAGGCTTCTTTGGATTTATAGAACGACTTTTAGCTACTGCCAGCAGGATAGATGTATGTATCAATTGGGATTGTGTTGTGTATCGTCACCCAATTCGAGGAGAGTAGGATTGATGTCGGAGATAGTGTGTCTTTTGGCAGAATGGTGCGATCAGATTAGTTATATATCAAAGGAAGAGCGACTCTCGCTCTATTGATCGACGAGATAAATCTGCTTGTTAGTGTTTTGTATGCACGAATATGCTATTTCAAGTCTCATTGGAGAGATACCACTCATGATCATTTCACCCTTGCCTACAAGCTTGAGGAGAAGGGTCAATGCTAGAATGCTCAGTCTTTTAGGTGTGATTGCAGACGACTATACTAATCATTATAGCAAACTTTAGAGCGCAGAGGGCTCATGAGGTATAGTTCTTGACAATGGCGGGCGCAGATCTCTTTGCTTGCTACGTATGGGTTCGTATTATTTGAGACCAATAGGAATAGCGTGGCCAAAGACTGATGCGAAAATACC
>DATCWI010000026.1:0-49570 GCA_036566425.1 Nitrososphaera sp. | reverse complement strand
CCATGCATCAGTTATATGCTCCAACGTATGAACTTTAGCTTCTCATTAGCCTTTAATCCTCACTATCTTGATTCTGTCAAGAACCTTCCAGTACTCTACATCTCTTCCCTGTACTTCGCCTTGAGCTATCCTGTCCTTTATCTCCTCTTCTACTGCAGTTGTTTCATTTTTCACAATCCCCAATTTATTGGAGGAAACATGTGGCTGCATATATGGTTATATAACCCAAAACATAAATCATCGTAAGTTTATAACCATTGAAAACACCGATCTGCTCCTTTGATGCTAAATCTGGGGTGCTTTGCAGAACATGCGAAGCAAAACTCAAGTCGGGAAGCATTACGCAAGATGATATTTATGCTGCAAAAAAGCTGATTAGTTTAGCAGATCGCAGCCAAGAAATTAACAAGTTCACCCTTATTCGTGGTACAAGGGTCAATGGCGACTTTGTGCTCGTTCTCCGGGGACATGATGTAAGTGTGCTTCGGGGTAATAAGGAGCTCGCTAATAGGATCGAAAAGGAAATGGGACAGAAGGTTTGGTTTGTTGAAACCGAGGCATCTGACAGGCGTTTCATCGAAAGTCTCTTCCACCCCGTTAAAGTATTATCAGTTAACTTCTTCTGGCTTCCTGAGGCGAACAAGCTTACAAAAGTAATTGTCGCAGACGATGCCAAAAATGTGCAATTCAATTTGGAGAAAGTTCAAAAAATCGCAAAAGCTGTTAGGGGTATTGAACTCTTAGTAGAGTCCAATAACAATCAAAAGAGGAAGTAGGAGGAAATGTCGCGCTGAACAATATCAATAGAACCCATTTTGCGCGTCAGATCGACTCTACACTGGTTGGACAACAGGTACGAATAGGAGGATGGATAGAGGACATACGCGATATTGGTAAACTTGCTTTCGCAACGATAAGGGACGTCACGGGCATATGTCAAGTCGTTGTAACAGGTAACAATCTCCAATCTGCCCTGCAGGCCCCAAGGCAGAGTGCGGTTGTTGTTGGAGGTCTTATACAAGAAAGTAAAGCTCGAGACTTTACAGTCGAATTAAAGGCAAGCGAATTTATCGTTCTTACTGAAGCAGTTCATCCTCTACCGATAGACCCTACTGGTAGGATTGAATCTGCAATAGATAAACGCCTCGATGCGCGTGCACTAGATTTAAGGAACCCCAGAGTATCAGCTATTTTCCGCCTGCGCTCGGCAGGACTTAAGATCATAAGAGATGCACTTCATTCACAGGGCTTTATTGAGGTGAATACTCCTAAAATAATCGGCAGCGCAAGTGAGGGAGGAGCAAACCTTTTTGGGTTTGAATACTTCGCTAACAGAAAGGCGTACCTTGCACAAAGTCCACAATTGTACAAGGAACAACTAACACTTGGGCTCGACAGGGTTTTTGAAATTGGACCATACTTCCGTGCAGAAAACTCTCACACGGTACGGCACCTATCGGAATTTACGAGTGTCGACATTGAAGCTGGGTTCCTTGACTACGACGAGGTTATGGACATCCTAGAGCAGCTAGTAAGAAATGTCGCGGCGGAGTTTAATGAAAAGCACAAGGCAGACCTCAAGGAAGCAGGCGCAAAGGAAATTTCCATTACTAAGATAGACAGACTGACTTATGAGCAATGTATAGACGAACTTGCTAAAGAGGGTGAAAAGCTGGAGTTTGGAGACGATCTGTCAGATTCTGCTTTGAGAAGACTAGGGGTCTTGCATCCTGGTTTTTACTTTATTATAGACTGGCCACTTAAGTTAAAACCATTTTACATACATGAAAAAGAGGAAAATACTAAAGTTTCAAAGTCGTTTGACTTACAGTACAACTATTTAGAACTTGCCTCTGGGGGCAGGCGTTTGCATAGCCCTACAAAGCTGCGTAAACGACTCGCAGAACAAGGCTTGAATCCTGACTCTTTTCAGGAGCACCTCAGAGCTTTCAACTGGGGCATGCCTCCACATTCTGGGTGGGGGCTTGGCTATGATCGCTTGATGATGGTTCTTACCGACCATCAGAACGTGAGAGAGGTTGTTCTGTACCCGAGGGACACTGAAAGGCTTACACCTTAGCGTCAGCAATTCTTATGTCAATTTCTTTGACGATGTCATCATCATCATCATCATCATTATAGACGAAAGCCTTAAGCTGGCTCTCAGTGGTTGAATAAATAAGCCATATGACAGGGTTTATCTCCATAAATTTCCTATCGGTACTGGATGGCCATGGTCTTGCGGGATGCGAATGGAATATTCCAATCACCTCCAGCCCTTTATTTTCAGCAAGGTTGTAGGCGTGTAGAAGTTCTGCAGGCTCAATGCTAAATGTGACAGGTGATTCGTCCATATTTCGCATTGGCAGTATCTTGACTACCTTGTCATTAGCACCCAGAAGAAATGCACAAGACTCATTTGGAAGTGCGTCTTTGGCGATTCTTGCGAGCTGTCTAATCTGTGCTGGAGTAAGAGAGAGAAACGCTTTCATTCAGTCTGAGGTGACCTTGCCGGTCATCCATGGGTGGATAGAGCAATAATAGGGGTATTCTCCAGGGCTATCAAAGACAAATGGAAAGCTGTCTCCAGGATTCATGATCCCAGAATCAAACCTTCCATCTGGTGTAGGAGTGTTCCTATCTACCGTCCCCGACGTTACTGTATGGGGTGCAGTATCGTCATTAACCCACGTTACCATACTGCCAACGGTAGTTCTAGCAGGGTTAGGTTCGTAAAATTGGCCGTTGCTTGGAACGGATGATCCAACTACAATTGACACACTCGTTATCGAACCGGTTACTGCAGCACTGTTTGAGGTTGTTACATTAGCAGTTTCCCCAGCTGTTGCTGTATTGTTGGCTGATGAGGATAATGCTGTGTTGTTGGCAGATATACTTGACTGATTATTCATAGTTGCTCCTTGGCTTGCAGTGGCATTTGACGAGCTCTGGTTTTGCTCGGCTGTGCCACTCGAAATTACTAGCGTACCGGTCATAAATGGATGAAGTGTGCAGTAGTATTCATATTCTGCAGGAGCAATTTCAGCTGAGTTTAGCACCCATGAAGCTGCTGGGTTGATTAAACTAGAATCAAATATGCCTTCCTGTCTGCTGGTGACGGTATGGGGTGTGTTGTCCTCATTCACCCACTCAACTCCATCTCCCTGTTGTATTGTTACAGGATCTGGCTCATAGTCTGGATTGCCCTCAGCAGAAGATCCAGGCAATATTCTAGCAGCGATGATATTGGCAGGCGGTGCTGCTGAAGGTTCCTGAGCAGCGGGTGTTTCTGCACCCTCTTGCTGTTCTTCTTCAGGTTCCGGTGGCTTTGGGGTTACCAGCCCAAATGCATAAAAAGTTGATCCACCTACAACTGCAGCGCCGACAAATATAACAGCCATGGCCTTAAGGTATTGTGTGCCGCGATATGATGCAACAGCCAATACGGTTGCGGGAATTGAGATTATTAGCATAAGACCGATATATGCAAATATGCTGGGAATCTGAGTGCTTACTGTCACAGCCGCTGCAAAACCAAAGGTAACCAAAAAGCCAAGCGTGATAAATGTCGCAGATTTCGCTCTACCTGAAGTGGGAAAGCCATCCTTGAAGAGACCTGCAGCCAGAAAGATCATGCCAATGAACATGGTCAAAAGGGTAACTGCATGCATTCCATCGAGGAATGTCTTGGCAATGCCCGAGAGAGAAATTCCGACACCGACGATCCCTATCGAAGTAAGACCAATACCGGGTGTCATAAGGTCCCAGTCAGTCATATTGTTGTACAATTATTGGCACCTTTTTGGTATACTTAATCGTTTCCTCGTCCGCTGTGATTGCAATCAAAATTTTTGTTAAAATACATTAATTGCTCATTTTATGCATCATAGTATCAGTGCCTTTCGAATGATACTTCAGATAATGAGACTTTTGGTTAGGAAAGGGATCACATCAAAGAACTATCTTATTTACTATGCAGCAAAAGAAATGAATTAGTCCATCGAATTCAATAATAAAAACAGACAAGGAGCCGAACACTATTTCACGCTCCGCAGCTTTTCAATAAGTGCATTAAAACTAGCTTCAGATCTATAGATATTGATATCTATTCTTAAGAATACATAGAGTACAAATGGCCGTGTCCGTGGCGGATCTTTTCGATATAGATGAGAGCGATACAGTCTGGGATGCTTGGCTTAACACCGTGTCCTTAGTCGATATATTAGAGAACTCTGAGCATATCAGCTATTATTACGACTTTCATCAGGCACGTGATAAAATAGCAAAGATCTACATGCTTGCAGAATCTCATGCGATAGACAAGAAGGATAAGAAATGCGCGTGTGGTTTATCAGATGGTGAGCATGCCTTGTTAAAGCGAAAGATGTTGAGATTCTTTAAATTACAGGTGGCCAACTTGAAACATTTCATATATTGACAACGGTGTGAACGAATAAATTAAATGCAAGCAAGGTGAGAACTCCGATCGAGTCAAACCTGTGGCGTTACATGATTACATAGAGGTTTCAAAGCCTAGAATCGTGGTGGTGCTTGTAATTACAGCTGTTGCTTCACTTTTGGCAGGAAGCAGGTTTGATGCTACTCCAAATTCTGCATGGGATGTAAATGCTTGGCAGATCGGCTTCCTGACTATCGCAGGGGCTCTAGCATCCATGGGGGCAAGTGCCCTTAATCATTTTTACGATAGAGATATAGACAAAATAATGGAGCGAACTGCGAACCGTCCCATACCCGGTGGAAGGTTGTCGGCAAAAAAAGTCTTTGCATACGGGTTTGCGCTATGCGTCCTTTCAATTGCTATTGCGTACTTT
Source organism: Nitrososphaera sp. (assembly GCA_036566425.1). Lineage (GTDB taxonomy): Archaea > Thermoproteota > Nitrososphaeria > Nitrososphaerales > Nitrososphaeraceae > Nitrososphaera. The sequence continues at coordinate 44,738 of DATCWI010000026.1, read as the reverse complement.
ACTCTTAATCCTGTCGCCACAGCTATGATTGCTATTGGCATCTTTTTCTACGTGATAGTATACACAGTATGGCTCAAGCGGAGTAACCCATCAAATATCGTAATTGGAGGTTTTGCAGGAAGTGCCGCTTCTATGGCAGGCTGGGCTACCGCGACAGGAACAATTGATCTCCTAGGATTTCTTGTAGGATGGCTGGTTTTCATGTGGACACCTCCTCACTTCTGGTGCCTCGCAATAAAGGCAAGGGAAGAGTACGCAAGCGTGCATGTTCCGATGCTACCTGTTCTAATTGGAAACCAGAAAACAGCAAGCTATATCATGATTAATACCGCAATCCTGCTACCGTATTCAATTGCCCTCTCATTCTTCGGTCTTGGATTGGTATATACCACAGTTGCAGCAATCTCTGGCTCACTCATGTTACTTTACCACTACAAGCTAACAAAGAATCCTACAGCCGAATTCGCATGGAAAGCATACAAGGTCACTGCGCCTTATCTTGTAGTGATATTTATCGCATTAGCACTTGACGCATTATTCTACTATCCATTAACGCCGCCATTTTCTGTTCCTCTTGTTATTCATCCGGTTACAAATTAAGGGGGATTATTATTGTGATCGGCAACCGTTTCAATTCTTCGCTTATCCTTAGTTAGCCATGAGACCCTTACAAGACCGTATATCTCGAGGTCCATCAGGATCTTATTGAAATCAGAATCTGCAATCGTGAGACCTTCTTTTTGCAGCGCATTCATGAGGTCAGTATCGGTCATCGTGCCGGCTTGACTAATCTTCTCATATACAAGGTTTCGAATTGGGTATTTCATCGTTATTCATCCTTATGGTTTTCGAACAAGACAAGAGAGGAAACTAATGCATTACGCTAGATAAGTATTTCGGCACATAAATTACGTATTCAGAAGCTGCAAAATCTCAAATGATAGAGAAAATTTTGTTTGCATTCGTATAGTGGTTTCGCAAGAAGTTTATGCCTCCAAAGGACGTGCCTAGGTAGCCATGAGCCCAAGAGGAGCAAATAGACAACGAATTGGGTTCTGAAATTTTATGTTGTCATTTTTTCATCTTATCTAGCATATATTGGTATTCTTCTTATCTAGAACAAGATCTGATTCTATATAGTTGATTTATAAATGGATATCTTGTTTTCATACTCGATTAGGCTTAATCCAAAATATCAAAGCTACTTTAATTAGTTGCCACTGAGTGAGTAATTAGCATATCACTCTCACCTAGACTGTAAAGTAGAGGAAGACGCTTTTAACTATAGACAAAATTACTCCAGAGGGTAGACCAAAACGTTAGTTAGAGATTACCCGTAAAAGGTCTTGTCTATCGGCTTAGGCATAGCATATGTAATATTCTTCTTCATCGATTCATACCAATCCTCAACATCCTTTGTTATTGATGGACGTACCAGCCTAGCAGCACCGGCGAAGTCCACATTTGAGATGACATCTGAGCCGCTTCGGAGAGCACGTACACCAGCTTCTCTGCAAAGAGCAACCAGATCTGCTCCACTAAAGTTCTTTGTAGAATGAGAAATCACTTCCAAGTCTATGTCAGATGCGAGAGGCATAAGCTTTGAATTTATCCTCAGTATCTCGAGTCTTGCTGCTTCATCAGGCGGTCCCACGTATAATAGGAGGTCAAGCCTGCCCGGGCGCAACAAAGAAGTGTCAATCAGATCTGGCCTGTTTGTTATGCCGACTATTATTACTCCAGCGCTCCCCGCATCATCCATTTCAGTTAGTATCTGACTGAGAACCCTCTCATTACCCAAAAGATCATCTTCATGAGCTCTTGGTCTAGCTAGAGAATCAAGCTCATCAAACACGACTATACAGGGAGAAGAAGCCTTGGCCTTTCTAAAGATTTCCCGTATTGCTTTCTCAGACTCGCCTACCCATTTGCTGAGCACCTCAGGTCCTCGTACTACGATAATGTTAGCATTGCTCTCTGTGGCTAGGGCTTTAGCAAGTAAACTCTTACCTGTCCCTGGAGGCCCATAGAGCAAGGCTCCTCTTGAGGGTCTGATACCCATCTTAGCAAACTTCTCTGGTTCTTTTATTCCTGTAATGAGGTTATCATGCAAAGTCCGCTTCGCTTCATACAATCCGCCCACATCATCCCATTTGACGCCTGCTACCTCTACGTAAAATTCTCTCATCGCTGTCGGGATGATTTCTTTCATGCCTTCCTTGAAGTCACGATCAGTAATCATCATGCTCTCAAGGATCTCCGGTGAAATCCTTTCGCCCTCAAGTTCTATCTCGGGAAGGCAACGTCTCAGTGCTTTCATGGCCGCTTCTCTGCAAAGTGCCTTGATATCTGCACCAGTATATCCATGAAAGCGGGCTGCAAGTTCCAGCAAATTAATGTCTTCAGATAACGGCATGCCTCTCGTGTGAATTTGCAATATCTCAAGCCTGCCTTCTACATTTGGTACACCGATTTCTATCTCCCTATCAAACCTGCCTGGTCTTCTCAGAGCTGGGTCAAGGCTCTCTGACCTATTTGTGGCCCCTAAAACGATAACCTGACCCCGATCAGACATGCCGTCCATCAACGCTAGCAGTTGTGCCACTACGCGCTTCTCAACATCACCAAATGCTTCTTCTCTTTTTGGAGCAATAGCATCAATCTCGTCAATGAATATTATGCTGGGCGCAGACTCACGCGCCTCCTTGAAAATGTCACGCAACCTTGCCTCAGTTTCGCCGTAATACTTGTTCATGATTTCAGGTCCATTGATAATGAAGAAGTTTGCCTCAGACTCTGAGGCCAATGCCTTCGCTATAAGGGTCTTACCACATCCAGGTGATCCATACATCAAAATGCCACTATGAGGCTCTATCCCGAGCCTTGCAAAAACCTCTGGATGGCGCATAGGAAGCTCAACTATTTCTCGCAATCTTTTTATCTGTTCTTTCATACCGCCTATCTCTTCATATGTAACTCGTGGCTTTCTGTCACTTGTAACGTCTGCCATTATAGTCAATCTTGTTGACTGCTCGATTGTCGAAATGACCTTCGGTAACAACCTCTGAACACTAAAGTCCATTTGGTTTCCCAATATGACTACTGAAATTTCATCTCCTTCGTTCAGTGGATAACCTTTGAGTCTATGCTTTACAAAATCACAAAACTCTTTATCGACTGTAATATTGTTATTGCCTAGTGGCATCAATGTGACGTTTTTTGCCTGCTTGCAATCAATCTTTTTTACACTTAACAAGTCATTTAATCCTGCACCAGCGTTCTTTCTTGTTTGTCCATCTATCCTAATAATGTCTGTTTCTTTTTCTTCCTCATCTGCGGGCCATGCTGTCACTGCAGTGCTTCGCTTGCAGGAGATCTCAATGGCTTCGCCTGCCTGAATTCCAAGATGTTTCATATGTCGTAGATCCATTCGAGCTCGCCTTTTACCTACGTCGCGATGTTTTGCTTCGGCGACTCTTAGTTGTATGGGCGATGATTCATCGCTTCCAGCGCGCATCTTTCTCAATCTTCAGGAGCCTCCGCTATTATTACTAGCAAAATAGTATATTACTTCATTCTTACTGACTGCCTGCTGATATTCATTACCTCGATTTCACCTACTCCATGGACCTGTTTTATAGATTCTTCAAGTCTGTCCATCTGCCCCTCAGCATCGTCTAACAAAAAGTCGCCTATTATTGCTTTTAATCCAAAGGCAATCGGCTCCATGGAGCTGCGTTTCAGCTCCATCCCTTCTGGTACAGATTTCTTTATCAATCCAACTACCTCTTCAAGGTCGGATTCAGCCTCAGCTGGAAGTATTCTTATCCTAACTACCAGTCGTGCCATGCCTATGGACCCTCAAAACCGCAACCTATGCATTTATACGGTCTTGCGAACTCCCGACAGCTTTCGCATCGCCACATCAGAACATAGCCACAATTTGCACAGTAATACTTAACACATTCGTCATTAGGCATAATTGGTCTGCCGCACGAACTACACACCGGCAACTGCAATGGCTTGGACATCAGTGTTGCTTCTTAAGGATAAGGGAATTTATATCTTCCTTAGCTCTCTGGCAACAAACGCCTTATCTCGTTGCCAAATAAAGTTTTGGCCATCCTAGCTGCCCTTTTAGCTCCAAGTATCCTAGCAACGGCGCTGGAATGAAAGTCAAAGTCGCCATCGCTAGACGCTTCTTGGATAACCTCAGGAGGAATAGCATTGATCAGATCATCAATAGCTCTGTTGTCCATCCGCTCAAAGAGTCGTCGAACAAGCAACATCTTGTCGAATTCTGCTTTGAACATAGATAGCCATTTGCTTTCATAATACTTGAGCAACAACAACTGCTTCTCTTTTCGATCGCTATTGCTCTGCTCTGCTGAATTAACCAGAGCTCGCCCTGCTAGCACACCTGCCATGCCGCAGCTGTAAATGCCTCCTGCAGTTGTAGGCTTGCTCTGGCCTGCGGCATCTCCGACTATTATGGTCCTGTCAGTCACAAAACTTTTTAGCGGACCATTAATCCATATAGGAGCGTAAATTTTTCGCATGACCGAATGCTTTCCCTTGCTATCGAGATAATATTGGAGCGCGCTTGCTGCATTGATCCCCCTACCAGCAACACCTACTTTTCCCCTAGCACGACCTGTAGGAATTATCCATGCGAAGAAACCTGGATACAGCTGACTATCAAATGCTACCTCAATGGTATCGGGTTCTATCCATGAAGCGTAAATTTCATACTGTGCTGATTGAAGAACTCCTTCCCTGTTTCTGCTAATTAGTGATCCTACACCTCTTGCGTCCACAAAATATTCGCATGAAAGATCTCCTTCAGAAGTCTTCACCAGATATTCATCGTCTTGTTTTCCAAACGAACGCATCGAGCATTTTACTCTTATTTCTGCTCCTTTGTTCTGTGCTTGATATGCGATCTGCTTATCAAACGCACGCCTATCTAACACGATGACTTTTTGTTTTGCTGCACTAATTTCAAAACAACTTGAATGGGAAAAAATCTTGGCATGTGTTATACTCGAGTTCTCTATTGTCTTAATATCAGGTACTATGCCCAGATTATGTATGCCAGACATACTTACAACGCCGCCACAGTGCTCAGGCGTGCCTATTTCAGAGTCCTCCTCAAGTACCGCAACGGAAAGATCCCCGGCAGCGATTTCACGAGCAGCAAGAAGTCCGGAGATGCTTCCTCCTGCAACTATCACATCATAATCCGGCATCTCACGAAATACTAGTAATGTATTTTTCTGCCTCTTAATTAAACTATAAGCAATCTAGTATGGGATATGGACTTTAAGCAAGTAATTATTGTCAGGCGGGATATCAAAATGGGAACTGGCAAAATAGCGGCGCAGGTGGCACATGCTGCAGTTATGGGTGCAGAAAAGGCAAAAACATCTAGAAGAGAATGGTTCAAGGCATGGTTTGCTGCTGGGCAGGCTAAAGTCGTGGTGAAAGTAAAGAACATTGAAGAATTGATGGCGGTAAGAAACCGAGCCGAGGAGTTATACCTACCGGTAGTGCAAGTGCAGGATAGTGGTTTGACACAAATACCGTCCGGCACAATTACTTGTGTTGGAATAGGACCAGCTCCTTCTAATCTTATTGACAAAGTGACATTTGACTTAAAGCTTCTCTAATGTCGACCGATCAGAATTATACCAATAATAATGAGACCTGTAGCAATGCCTTGAAATACAGTTATAGATTCGCCAAGTGCCAAAGCTGCGATCACTATCCCAAAGATAGGAGTCATTGAAAACATAGACATGGTCTTTACAGTTCCAATTCTCTTCATACCTTCAAGAAATAACAGAAGCGCCCCGCCGAACCCTGAGATTGACATTACAATTATTAGCATCCACATGTCGAATTTTATTCCTGCGATGATCTCTTGTTTGCCCATTGCCAAAGCTATGACTAACAGGACAAGGCCACCAGCAAGTGACTTTACCATCGCTATCTTGGCTGGGCTGACTTTTAATGTGAGACGTCTGCTGACATTATTGTCGATTGCCCACATTAACATTGATGCTAATATCATTACATTACCAGGGTTTAAGTCAAGGATGCTTTCTAAGGCTGTCAAGTCTTCCGTGGTTGCGATCGCTAAACCTATAACAACTAGAAAAACTGCAAACAATCCGACCCGTCCATGGGGCTTTTCGCCAAAAAATATGGATGAGAGCGCTATTGTAAATACGATTTCTCCGTTTGTCAATATGGCTGCGGTGGAGGCTGCTGTCTGCTGAAGCCCATACATCAAAAGTACTGGAGCTAATATGCCTCCAAAGATTGTTACGATTACAACGTAGAGGTAGTCGTACTTTCCCTCAAATGTGAATGAGGCCCTTGCAAATGGGATGAGCGCCAATCCCGAGATAGTATAAACAATTGCTGTCAAGACAAGAGGATCTACAGTAGTAAGTGGAACCTTGGCTAGGCTGAATACAGAGCCAAACAGAACAGCGGCAAACAATACCGATAGGTATCCTATGAAATGTTGGTGCCCGTGGCTCTCTTCTTCTCCTTTTTCTGCAACCAAGCAAATTTCCTAGTAATCCTCATCGCTATTTTTGCCTATATCTCCGACAAGAGATATAAGATGGAAAAGATCTTTCTGTTTCTTGCTATTGCCAGATTCACCTCGGAAAACAAGAATGAGCCAATCGTCAAAAAAGATTATCATTTATGCTATAGTTGGCATTGTGGCTATCGCCGCAGTCTATATTTCGATGTCCTGGCGCGCTGCGCCAGAAATAAATAACCCTGCAACAAGTGCACAAAATGATGAAACTAGAGCGCAGCTATTTGAGCAACAATTTTGCGGCCCAAACACATCACCAAATTTGAATGCATATATAAGCGAAGTCGCCCTTCCTACAGAATGTCAAATGCCAGTCGGCATTGCTGTCGATGGCTCAAAGATTTGGTATGTATCAACAAAAGGTGGCATTCTCGGCAGCTATGATAGTACTAACGGTACGTTCATGCAATACGAAATCCCCTCATGGCCCACGCGTTCGTTACCCTTCACGGCGGTACCTTCATGGTTGATGTCATGGACAGTAAAACTGGATGGCAGCGGCGGTAATGTTTGGTTTACAGATCAAAACAATACGATCTGGCGATTTAGCCAGTCAACGGGAGATTTTGAAATGTTTAAAGTGCCAGCCAAATATCCTTCAATGATGGATTTTGATTCAAATGGTAACTTGTATATCATAGGAATAAACTCCCAGACTCTTTTCTTTGGGAATGTATCTAGTTTCCAAAACGGGACCTCCGAAGGATTTAGAGAAATTGCTCTCCCACTTGAGGGATTCTCGGGCATTAATCCTAATCTAATCACTTCAGGCGGACTGGTCGTAGATAACGAAAGAAATGATGTTTGGGTTTCGCTCCTTGCTTTCCAACAGAAGAGGGGACAGCTCTTTCAATATGATATTGAAACCGACAGAGTAGTACGAATAGTTGATCTGCCACAGGATCTTGGCGCACCTGTGGGAATGGAACTAGACAATTATGGAAAAGTCTGGGTAGCAGACCATGGCACTAGCACATTCTTTAACTATGATCCTGCTTCGGACAATATAACCAGATTCGTTACATCAATAGCTTCTCCGAAGATTTATGGTGGTAACACACCCCCTAATGCTTATACGCTTCCATATTGGATAGACAGAGGAGCTAACGGCTCCTTATGGTTCAACGAGCATACAGGCAACAAGATGGCTCGCTTTGATCCTGAAGAACTGGCATTGGTAGAATACTGGGTTCCTTCTCAAAATAGAGCTTGGACCCTTTGCGCCCCCGAAGCAACAACATGTGGCATAGCGAATGTTATGCAATTTGGAGTCGACCAGAACAACCAGGCATGGTTCAGTGAATGGACAGAGAACAAAATCGCAAAACTAGATGCATCGAAGCCCGTGCCCATTGTAGTAACGGGGCCGACTGAAGTCACAGTCGCAAAAGGGGAAAGCACGGAAATAAGATTGAGATTGAATGCATCAAGCGACTTCAATGGCGAGATGATGGCTGCAGGGACATTCACGCCTACCGGAGCGCTTGGTAACTCGACTGGTATTTTCAGTGAACAGTCGGTCTCAGTCCCGTCTGGAAGCGCAAAGGAGATTTCCTTCACTTTTGCAGCAGCAGACGATTTGGAGCAGGGACAATATATAATGATGCTTGGGGCGGGTAACGACGAGGTTTCGTATATGAAGGCAGTTAGAGTAAATATACTCTAGTATTACCTTATTCGAGATCAAGCCAGAGAGAGACCATGTGTTTTGCTAACCCAAGCCGCCGAGGTGTTGATTTCAATGTTTGAATGATGAAATTATGGTAGCCAATCCTTCAATCAAACCTAGCGCCCATTTAGAATAAGTAGGCCAGGCATATTGTCCCCAGCTAGATAACGCAATGTTGCACCGCCACCAGTTGACACGTGACTTACTTCATTCTCGGCGACTCCCGCCCTCTTCATTGCTTCAAGTGTGTCGCCACCCCCTATCAGGGTCTTACTCCCGCGCCAATATGCTAGAGCCATGCTCTTTGCGATGTGTACTGTACCATTTGAAAAAGCTTTTATCTCAAACATACCCATGGGGCCATTCCAAAAGAGAGCACCGCCTCCATTTGAGCCCACTTCTGCAGAGTAACGCTCAACTGTTTCGTTGCCTATGTCAAACCCCGACATACCAGTAGGTATGTCTCCGGAGACCATAGTAACGGAGGTATCGTTAGGTGAGGTTGCACAAACGTAATCGCTAGGAAGTAATATCTTGTACCCGTAGGCCGAAAGTGCTTTTTCCACCCATCTTATGTGCTCCTCATCGATAATCGACTTTCCGGTTTTGAGACCTTTTGCCTTTAAGAAAGTGTATGCGGCCGCACCGCCTACTATCACTTTATCGGCCTTTGGCAACAGGTGCTCAAGAGCTCCTATCTTATCCTTTATTTTCACTCCACCTATCACGACTGTGAATGGCCTAACCGGGTTTTCCCTTATCATAGAAAGGTACTTGACTTCCTTCATTAGACTAAAGCCAGCCAATCGGGTATCAAACATCCATGCGGCGCCATAAGTTGAGGAATGCTTTCGATGAGAAGTGCTAAACGCATCATTGACGTAAATATCTGCAAGAGAAGCAAGCTTTTTGCTGAATTCAGGGTCATTGGACTCCTCTTCCTTGTGGAAACGCAGATTTTCAAGCAACAAGATATCGCCTTTATTCATTTTGCTTATTTGTTCCTCAATTTCATAACCTACACAGTCATTTGCAAAGCGTATTGGAGGTCTTGATCGTCCAATGATCTCTGCGAGGTGTTTGGCAACTGGTGCCACAGAGAACTTCTTCTCGTATTCTACAGGCCTCCCAAGGTGTGATCCCAATATAACCTTGGCTCCTCGTTTTGTCAAATATTCAATTGTCGGAAGAGACATCCGTATTCTATAATCCTCACCAATAGTACCATTACTGATGCTCACGTTAAAATCAACTCGAACAAACACCCTCTTGCCGTCGAATTGCGAGTCATCCAAGTCTGAAAGGGTTCTTAAGTGCAACTGAACAGTTGGTAAATTGGTCAAGGTTTATTTATCTTTATAACGATACCAGCACCTCATGAGATTATTCTGCTAAAGGTAAATTTCCTCGTCCACCATTGCTTTTGGCTATTTGAAATGTTAAATACAATAGGCTGTAATTATAACTAGTATTATCGTGAGTAGCAGCAAGTCCTCAGCCGGTACTCCGGCCGATCTTGTAAACGAGGGTCTTATTGCAGGGCAGAAGATTGCCAAGATTTCTGTTATAACTTTGTTAAGCATAGGGGTTGTAGAAATCCTCATGGGTCAAGTAAGCGGAAGTGTAGTTGCCACAGCAGATGGTATAGACTCGCTTTCTGATGCAATGATATCAATGATAGTGCTTATCGGGTTACGCATAGCACACAGACCAGCAGATAGGAAATTTCCTTTCGGTTACCACAAGGTGGAAAGTTTTGCAGCGCTAATTGCTGCAATAGGAATGATTGGAATAGGAATATTCATCTTTTATCATTCATTTGAAGCCTTACTAGACCCAAGTGAGATTAAGCAACCAATATTGACTATGATCGTGCTTGCAGCTGCAGGTGGTATCTCGCTACATAGAGCATTTCAGATGAATTCAATTGCGAATAAGTATAACCTCTTGTCGCTAAAAACAGATGCCAAAAATTCTATTAAAGATGGATCAGCGTCTGTTATTGGATTTTTCAGCGTCTTCATTGCATCGCAGTTTGGTATTCTCCAGATGGACGCAATAGGCGGCATGATCATAGCGGGGTACATATTTTCAGTATCATATATTTCCCTCAAGCAATCATCACTGATTCTGGTAGACTCGTGGCAGAACCCCAAATTGACTGAGATGGTCAAGCGGATAGTAGAAGAAAAGTTTAAGGAAGAAAACATCAAGGTCAAATCAGTACTACTCCGTCCTGCAGGGGCATTGGCACAAGCTGAGGTGCATCTGGAGATTGATGGCAACAAGAAGCTTGCAGATGTAGAGCTATTGCTTGTCATGATAGAAATGTCCATTCGCTCACAGATTCCTGCAATTGCAAGGATATCGTCGATACCACATTCATACTCGCAGCCGAAACAAGAAGCTATGACAAGAAAATTTGGCGGGATTTTTGGGGAAAGAAAAAATCAAACTGGATCCCTTGGACACAAGTGAATTTGTTAGAACTGCTAATATCGCCACATTCAATTCCTTATAGTGAGCGGCGACATGATTGTAACATAATATCTCGGGATGGTACTCCTAACTAGGATCGTAACTTGATTTTTGCATTGATTTAACATTTGTAAAAAAGGCTTAGCATCCCTCACAGAGTGAGGGGATAAAACTGCTGAGCTTTTTTACAGATTAAGAGTGATGCTCATGCCCTCTTTGAAAAGAGAGGAATAAAGATATTTATCGTTTGGGGAAACTCATTCCTACGGACCCAGTCTACCTATTTTAAGGGCAAAAGATTGGAGCCTAGTGGGTTGTCTCCACATCCACATGGCTACTCAAATCATCATCACTCTTGAACGTTACACTGTATAGGTTACACGGGAAGACGCCCTTCACTTGTGCAGAATGTTGGTGGGAAACTAAAAAGGGTGTTCTTCTGGAGTTCTAGGAGGTATCCTGGGCATATTGATCTGGAATCTGGATACGAAGTTGGCTGGCTGGATCAACTGTTGGTGCACTGTTATAGTGATAGCGATATGGGTCAGGTATTATATTTCTCTGATAATTTGTCTTTACATCTTCTTCGGAGATCTTTAACCATACCACCTTACCACCCCAACCTTCTACTTTGTGAAGAGGTATATAGTAGCGAATGACGTTTACAAGCCCTTCTTTACCACTGTGAAATTTCGGGTCACTGCTTCGATATCCCCTATATCTTGGTCATCGCTTGTATGTACCCACTTGCCTATAAGGTCGGTCCAACTTGAAGGATCATTAGCCACATCAAAGGTATGCTCAAAAACTATTTAGCACTTCTAATGATCACCACGAAGAGAACTGAGAAGGTTTTCAATTCAGTTACTTTGCTAATCTTAATGTCTCTATGCTGTAAAATACCAAAGGACGTCACACATTCTTTTCAGGTTCTATCAAAGCCATCCTAACATTAATAAATAAACATTAAAGTTCCTGTACTACTTATGGTCATTGATGACGTTAGTGTTACCACATTCATTCCAAAGAAGACTCTTGGAAAATTCATGCACCTATCTGATCGACCACTTAAACAGTCAAGTGGCAAATCGTTGATATTCTTTATGGGTGCAGGCTTCTGTCCTTACTGCGCAAGTGAGCGATGGGCTATTGTAAGAGCACTTAACAATTTTGGTAGTTGGCAAGGGCTTATAGAGAATACAAGTGCTGACCGCGACGAAAAATATCTTAGCATCCCGACTCTTGATTTTTCCAGGGCAAAATATACAAGTGACTATGTGGATTTCATTGGACGGGAAACTGCCGATAGAAATTTTGAGCCACTGCAGGAGCTTACTGAAAAAGATTATGAAATTATAGATGCATTCAACCCCGACCAGATAATTCCGTTTCTTCTGATCGACGGCCAGTTTATGCAAGTTGGTTGTGGCTATAGTCCTAAGTTGCTACAAGGCTTGGATCACGCAAAGGTCAAGGCAGAGATCGAAAACTTTGCTTCTTCGCTAGGGAAGGCAATAAAAACTGAAACAGACAATATTACTGCACTAATCTGTAAGAGCATAGCAGGAAGAGCCAATGTCTGTAATTCAGAAGATAATAAGAGATTGGCAGATCAGGTTTGATCTAATCTTCCGCTGTTGTCATTACTTGCTCTTTTAATGGCGTTATTCGAGTGGTTGTTGGGCGGCCGATCTTACTTGCTGCCATCTTGAATCCGTCCTGGGCTAGTTCGAGATTAGGGGCAGTGATGTATGCTTCAAAGATCACCTGCCCAGGCCTAATCCTTGCGGCAAGGCCTGTTGACTTACCAAAAGCCCTCCTCATTCCCTCCTGGAGTCGGTCTGCGCCTGCAGTTGCAATCATTTTATTTTCTCGGAGCAGTACGTGAGGGTATACACGTAACATAGAAAAGAAGCTTGTCTCACCTGCTTGTGCCATCCTTTTATTTGCTGCAAGCCTGGCAGCTTCTAGCGCGTTGTGGCGTATCTGGAGTTTTTCAGATGCTATAAGTTCAATCTTATAATCATAATTGCTCCCAGCAAGCCCGGATGAAAACCTAGCGATTTTTAGCTGCGGCTTGCCTGCAATGTATTCTCGTCGTACATATGGCATACCACGAGTTTCCCGATAATTAACACCTTTCATATCTAATTGCACCAAATATTGTTAGTGATAGACTCGGGGATTTTCTCTGATTTAATCGTTGTGTCATGGTGCTAAAAATTCACCTAACCATTAGCTTAGTTAATTAATCTCCTTTACAACATAGCTTTGATGTCATCCTCCGATGCTGCAACTAGCTCAGAAGTGCCACAGGAGAGGGTAAATGTAGCACTAGACTCTACAGCACAAGTGCAAGCACCAATAATAGAGGGTCGCTTAGCTGGAAGTGGCAAGATATTCATCGACCAGCCTCATTTTCAAGATGAATTGCGTACCAAAGGTTTTGGGGAGAAAGAAGATGCAGATTTCGTCCTTAAGTCATATGAGGCACTATATCTATTTTATACAAAACGCTTGAGGTTTAGTAACAAACCTGATATTGGCTTCAACTCATTATTTGAATTGTTGTTAAGGCATAATAGGAATATCATGAGTGTGTTTCTGGTTTACCGCGACTTGCGAAGCAGAGGCTATGTGGCAAAGGAAGGTTTTGGTTTTGGCAATGACTTTAGGGTGTATGAGCGCGGGGAGTATGAGAAAAAACCAGCCAAGTACGTAGTCTTTGGCATAAATGAGGGCACCAACATTACAGCCAAAGGTTTTGCTCTGGCAGTCAGCCAAATACAAAAGATGGGCAAGGAAGCAGTCGTGGCAGTAATTGAGAGGAGAGGCGAAGTGATATACTATAAGGCCTCAACGATAAGCTTTGCAAATAACAGCGGCGCTAGTAAGAATGTGAGCATCAATAAGAGCAAAGATAATGCACCTAAAACAATCGATATCAAACTCGATTGAATATATATATGGAATCTTTTTCCATGGAAAATACTTGCTTAATATTAAAAGAAATCTACTGCTCCGACTGCAAAATGGTACTTGCTAGATACTCAACAAAATACTTTACGGATCTTAACATAAACACGCTTGTACGCTCACATTTTTCTTACCATATTAAAAACGGTCATTCTATGGAAACACGCCTTGTAGAGGCACCAGACTCATAACATACAGGAAAGGTCCTGTGAATAACGTGTAAACGATTTATATTCCGAAGAGCAATACCCACATATGCGAGTGGATCCCAGTCTCTGCGACAAAGTTATCAAGCTTGATCGCAATATACGTTTCGCAGGCATAGTCAATCACAGTGGCGAAGTAATTGAAGGTGGATTCAAGCATGGGGTCGAGCCACTACTCAATGGAAAGGATGAACAGCAAATGTACATCCACTCTTTATCTAATCTTACGACACTGCAATCATACAGTGACAGGCTCGGAAGTGTTCGGTACAGTCTAACAGAGCACGAAAAGGTTACACTCTTGACTTTCCCGCTTGACAATGGGATACTCTGTCTTTCCACCACACCCAAAGCTAATACGACTAGAATCCGGGACAAGGTGATGAAAGCACTCAAGAGCAAATACAAACGCATAGCGTCCGGTAGCACTAGGAGAGGCACGACTGTTGGGAAGCCTGCGAGAAAAAGAGTAAAAGACAGCAGATAATAATATAATCGGAAAATTAGCATCATAAGAAATTGATCAGCAATGAGTCAGCCCACACATGAAAAAACGGTCAGGTTGTTTTTCCGTAATAGTTTACTCGGTCAGCAATCCTGGTTATCACACTGCTGCTTTGCGTAGTACACTAGTGATTTGCCTATACCAAATTTGAAAATATAGAAATATTATTCACCTTTTGAATTATCGGTAGGGTTTTTATCTGTTTATTGTTTCATATAGCAGGTTGCAGGATGATAATGACGACGTAACAGTCCCCCTATTATCTGCCGCAGTTGGCAGACAAGATGAAGAGAAAGAACCGGACTGCCGAATCCCTGTTGCCTAGGCATAGGAGGATTTTACTCCTTCCTATGCTTATTAGCTTGGACACATTTAGATGTTGGATACTCCTGCATAAATGGATAGAGCCAGTTAGAGCGAGTCATTTCTTGTGATCCCGTTATAAGCATTCAGTTCGCGAATATCAATATACATGCACATCTTCTCTGCTCCCTAAAACGTAGTTTTCAACTAAAACAGTAGAGACATTACCATCATAGATCAATAATTGAAATGAATAAAGCATTATTTTGCACAGTAGAAACTCGTATTCATCCTTACCCGATCAACACACCCATTCAGGTCCCTAGCGCCTCTTTCTATCCCATTATTTAGAATGAATAAGTTGACTTATTGGTTATCGTTGCTTTCATATACAATTACGACATTCGAACAGATAGAGTTATGCAAAGAGAAACATATTGCACTCGCTGCAAAGTAAATGTTCGTATCGCAGACGCAATCTATGTCGGACTCGCTAACGGAAGGGCCATTATTAAAGGAAAATGTTCAAGCTGTGGTTTGGAGTTGATCAAGGCAAGTATAGCCCCGAAATCGTCTGCCTTGAGATCAATTAAAAAAAGGAGGAGTAGAAGATTCAATAGATTGCCCATTCCTTGATACAGGCACTAAGTAACAGTATTCTTTCTGTGAATATTCTTTTTATGTGCCTGCTGGCTCTTTAACATCCCTTATTTCGAGCCTTGCCAAAATGTCCTCGATTGTTTGCTCATCTTTTAGCTCATCTTTTAATAATTTCAGTGCAAGCTGGTAGGTTCCATGATCTTTGTCTTTTGTTGCGGTTGCAAGATCATTATATAGTCCGATCGCAAACCTTTCTAACTCCAAAGACCTCTCCAGCGCGCTCCTAAGTGATAGATATTTCTTTGCTTCTGTCTTGCCTATTCCACTTTCGGCAGCCCACATTGCTGGATCGTCGGTTGGATTCGTTCCAAGTTCCATCAGCCTGTCATTAAGCTCAACTGCATGTCCTTGCTCCTCTTTTGCACGCTCTCCAAAAAAGTCCTCGAAGAGAACTCCTAGACCCTCTATATTATTGGCTATATACTGAAAGTATTGGGACGTCTGCATCTCAAATGCGTAGGCTCTATGCAACATGCCAATATTTTTGTCAACGTTAGGTCCTGCTATTTCTAAGGATTTCTTTCCCATTCTGATATATCTCGGATTTAAAACTATTTTTATGTTGGTATATGAAGAAGGCCTTTTCACAATTTTACTAAACCTTCTGACTCGATAGTTCTACAAAAAAGTGCTCCGGACGGGATGTGTCCCCACTGGAAGCTACGACCTCTCAGTTGTTTGAACCCGTGATCTTCGCCTTGAGAGGGCGAGATGCTTAACCGGACTACACCACCGGAGCACTGACAGACTCAACAAGCTATAGAATATAAATTAAGCTTTGAATTGTCTGCAGCATTCAATCCCAAAAGAGGTTTAAGCGTCAACTGTTCGATGACCTTTCATTATGAATCAGTTACTATTATCGCTTGAGGCGGGCTAGGTTATATTGGCAGAATGTACGGGAGATCAGAGCGACTTGGAAACTAAGACCATAACAAAGACCGATACTTTGTATCATACAACCACTAACAAAGAAGAAAGTCGGAAATATGTGTGCAGGTATATTGCTTCATCCAAGCTAATCGTGCACTGAAGGTTAATGCTTCAGCTGACAAAATTTTTATCGCCATGTAGATAATGAAATGCCGTCTAACAATGGGTATCCCAGAGAAGATCAAAGAAATACAGGACCAGATCCATAGAACTCAGATTAATAAGGCCACAGAGTTTCACATAGGTCTTCTCAAGGCCAAGATAGCGCGTCTTAAGCGGGAGATGCAGGATAATGTTCACGGCAAGACAATGCACAGTGGAGGCGAAAACATTGGCTTTGATGTCAGAAAAGCAGGGGACGCGACCGTGGTACTTATAGGCCTACCAAGCGTAGGGAAATCCACGCTTCTCAATATTCTCACAAACGCAAAGTCCCGAGTTGCTTCCTATCAGTTTACAACACTCACGGCCGTCCCCGGTATGTTACATTACAGAGGAGCCAAGATTCAGGTGCTTGACATGCCCGGAATCATTGAGGGAGCCTCCAGCGGCAAGGGTTTCGGTAAGCGGGTATTGTCTGTGGCACGAAGTGCAGATCTTGTATTGATCGTACTCGACGTATTTCAACCCCACCATTTAGGCGTCCTAAAAAAAGAGCTAGCAGAGGCAGGGATCAGATTGGACGAACAGCCGCCAAATATTGTGGTAGAGAAGACATCAATAGGAGGATTATCAGTAAATGCTCAAGTGCCTATCAAAACTTCTGAAAGATTGATAAAGGAAATAATGAGAGTTTACGGTTTGCACAATGGGAGGCTAATAATAAGAGAGCCCAACCTCACGGATGATCAATTAATTGATGTACTCAATGGCAACCGCATTTATGTCCCTTCACTTATTGTGTTGAACAAGGTAGACCTCGTCAACCCAAGCTTTGTCCAAGATATCAAGTCAAGGATAGGAGTCAATGATACGAATTTTATTGCGGTCTCTGCAGATGCCGGTATCAATATCGATTTCCTAAAAGAAGCGATATACCAAAGACTTGGATTCATCAGAATCTACATGCGGCCCAAGGGAGGCGAGACTGATTACAAAGAACCGTTGATAATAAAGAATGGTGCAACTGTACAGGACGTTTGCAATAAGATTCACAGAAACCTGGCTAAGAACTTCCGTTATGGACTTGTATGGGGCAAGAGCGCAAAATTTGCTGGACAAAAGGTAGGTCTTGACCATAAACTAGCCGATGAAGATGTAATCACAATAGTAAAGGTATCGGGAACATCTACTTAAGGATACAAGAATTTCTGAATTTTGTATTTTAGCCAACTTGGTTAAAATCAATTGTTGACACAAGAAAATATGAATTAACAATAGTACTAATGGTCCTCATACAGTAGTTCTGATATCTCTCAATAGTATCATTGACTGAAGATGTATCCTTGCATTTGTGGGTGGTATGAGCAGTAATATTTGTACGTGCCAGGTTTTGATGCCACGATAGCAGTGACAAAATCTTGCCCTCCGCGAAGTGGAGCAGTATTTATCGGTGTTATCCCATTATTTGTAGCAGCATCAACTCGTAGGTCATGTGTTACTGCGTCATTGTTGCGTACAACCAGCTTCGATGGAACATTTACTTCCACGTGCACGTCAGGATTTGTACCGTTAAAGGTACTCCTCTCGGCTATCAGGACAATATCCTCCACAGGGAGGTCAACCTCTGGCGCGGGATTCATAAGATTTCCAATACCCCACAATGCACCCACGATTACAAAGGAGATTGCTACGATAGCGATTATATTGTTGCGCATGTGTGAAGGTACTCAATCTTTGAACAAAAGACCCTAAATTTCTTTGGGGACTGGTCAACCCTTATATCACTCAAATAGACAAAATGATATGCATGTCTAACTACTCTCAGCTAGCTGCAAAGAGGTATCGTCTATATGTGAAGCAAAAACAAAAGCAATCCCTAATTCATGAACTGGTTGCTATCGCACTCCTGATTTTAAATGCCTTCGCAAGAGCATTACAATATATGGGAATAAAAAAGGATCGAAGAATTGAAAAGGTAAATGTTGAACCGGAATAGTAACTATATAATAAATAAAAAAATTGTCACTGCGTACGTCTGTCAGAGCGCAGTAACTTAACTTGTTGGTTCGTTTGATGTTGAAGCAGTCGAGCCGTCAATAATTTCTGCAGTTGCGAACCTTGGTCCGATCTGGCTTATACGAATCTTCGCGTTCTGACCTACCTTTCCTCCCTTTACAAAGATAACGAATCCTTGTATCCTTGCTATCCCGTCGCCCTTGCGGCTTATCTCAGTTATCTGTACGTCATATTCTTTGCCGGTTTCGACCGGCTTTGGGCCGAAGCTGTCGTTTCTTCCTCCGTAACTCATATTTGCAATTGCTCAACTGTAAACCCAATATAAACTGAGAAGGGTGTGATTCTTATGAGCCTATCCTAATCCCGTCCTCACATATTGAACGAAGACATTCGATAGCTGAAAGCACAGCAAGGAAACTTGTCTTAGGGTTTCCAGGAGCAGTTACATTGTTGACACTTATTTTTATTTCCCCAAAGCTACCCGTTGCCACAATTTCGTGCTGGTTAGTGGTTGCCTCGGGGTCTGCAAGTATTCGTACCATAGTTTTTTCTACACCGATTCCGGCAAGACTCAGCACAGCAGCGACATTTACATTCGCGGGGAACAATTTGACTGCCTCTACAGCAGATCCTTCATAGATCTCTGTTACCTTTGTTATATTGTCAAGGCTCACATTTCTTGTTGTAAAGAATGGCGCGCCAGCTAGGGCCTTTGGACTTTTCTTCGTAGTGATGCTAATAGAATCTGCGATGTGTCTGACACTACGAATTGCGTCTATGCCAGCTATCGCTCCGCTTGGCACATAGATTTTGCTCTGGCCATTCCTTATAGGAGTTAGCTGAAGTAATTCTGCTAGAAATAGAGTATCTGCTAGGGCACCTACGCTCATCACCATCAAGTCTTTGCCAGACTCGATTATCCGCTTGGCAAAATTTTTAACGGCTTGCTGGGACGCAGCCTCTATTATGATGTCAGCGGTGGAATCAACGAACCAATCAAAATTGTCATAAACTTGGGGAGTACTCTTTAACCTTGTTTTTAAAGCCCTCGAGTTACCATCGACGATGTCAAACAGTCCAGTGACTGAGGCATTAGCTACTCTACCAGAGTCTATGGCCATGGCTAAATGGGTTCCAATTGTACCGCACCCCATCAGGCCGATAGTTTTCTTAGGCATCTAACGTAATTAAATAAATATGAAGTGGAAGAGGGAATTTTTACCTTCTGCCACCGCGCCGCTCTGGCTTCTTTTGTCCAGGTAACCTCTTCTTTTCAAACCGCTTGACAAAATTGTCCTTGTTGCGAATTTTTGCAATAGGCCTTAACCGAGATTTACCCTGAATCTTTGGGGTCTGACCTCTTACTTTCCCAGCTTTTGTAAGTGATCCGTGTGTTGGCATTTAATCTATGCTTAATTGCGAAGTTAATCTTTATATTTGTATGCGCGTTGTTTCCACTTAGCAGGCTATATCATCGATTAACAAAGCCGGCAGCAGATGGTGGCAAGTATTGCCCTTAAATTGCGTTTGGGAGGCAGTGTTGTCCTACATTATAATACTTTAAATGTAGACACTCTCTAATGTCTCATGTTTATCTTCCACTATGACAATGTTAGACTTAGAGTACAAGCAATCCGTTCTAGAATTGAAGAAGCGGAAGAATGCATTAGTTCTGGCGCACAATTACCAGCTTCCAGAAGTGCAAGACATAGCTGACTTTATAGGTGATTCACTTGCCTTATCGAAGCAGGCAGCCTCAGCGCAGTCTGACATAATTTTGTTTTGTGGCGTCCACTTTATGGCAGAAACAGCTTCAATTCTCTGCCCAGATAAAAAAGTTCTCATACCGGACCTTGAAGCAGGATGCTCGCTTGCTTCTACTATTAACGCACAGGAATTACAGGCTTGGAAGGCGGATCACCCGGATGCGTTAGTGGTAAGCTATGTTAATACGACTGCGGAGGTAAAGGCATTATCTGACTATTGCTGTACATCCTCAAATGCAGTAAAGGTTGTGAATAGCATCCCAAAAGACAAAGAAGTATTGTTTCTTCCTGATCTGTTTCTAGGCTCTTACGTCGCAGAAACAACGAAGAGAAAGAACATGTTCATTTGGCCAGGTGAATGCCACGTACATGCGGGCATTAGGGCAGAGGACATTAACAAGATGCTTACGAGCTTCAGGAATGCGGATTTTTTGGTTCACCCTGAATGTAGCTGCACTTCTTCGGTGATATACCACATATCAAAAGGGGACTTGGCAAAGAACGGTCACATACTTTCAACTGAGGGTATGATGAAGCATGCAAGAGCCTCTAATGCAAGGCAATTTCTTGTTGCTACTGAAACAGGGATTTTATATCGCATGCAGAAAGAGAATCCCGATAAGCATTTCATACCTGTCAAGCCCGATGCATCATGCAAATATATGAAAAAGATCACCTTGGATAAGGTTTATTATTCGCTTACCAAAGGTATCTATGAGGTAAAAGTGCCAAAGCGTACTGCGGATAAGGCACGACTTGCAATCGACCGAATGCTGGCTATTTCATGATTTCAAGACTGAAATCAGCTGCCTTTGATGAGTGTGTAATATATCCAGCGGAAATAAAATCAGGTCTAGCCCTCCGATAACGCCCGATATTTCTGTAATTGATGCCACCTGAGAGCTCTATCTTTACTCTTTTTCGCAATCCCATTCTTCTTATCTGCCTTATTGTTTGCTCGGCCTGTTTTGGAGTAAAATTGTCTAGCATAATAATGTCTGCTTCCGCTGCTACGAGCGCCAACGCTTCTTCCTTGGTCCGAGCTTCGCACTCAACCTTTATGGATGAGCCGACGTTTTCTCGAACCAATCTAATCGTTTTTTTTACATCAGATGTTAGAGCGAGGTGATTGTCCTTTATTAGCACCATATCATCAAGCCGCATTCTATGAGCGGCTCCTCCTCCTAAAACGACTGCTTTTTTATCAAAATAGCGCAGGCCTGGTGCTGTTTTACGTGTTGCCAATATTGTAATACCCTTTGCTAGGTCTACGAGGCGAATAGTCTCGGTTGCGATGCCGCTCATCCGCATTATGATATTTAGTACCGTCCTTTCAGCTTTAAGAATGGCTCTTGCGTGCCCAGATACGTTCATAACGGCCGTACCCCTCTTGACTTTTGACCCATCCCTAACTAGGATCTCGCTATCGCACCCACAGATATCAAATAGTATAGACGCCTCTTCTAGGCCACAGACAACTGTCAGGCGAGACTTGCTTACAATCTCTGCCCTTGCTTTAAGGTCTGCAGGAATTATACTATTACTCGTGACATCTCCGCTCCCAATATCTTCCTGCAAAAAATCACTAAGAATCTCCCTGACGCCGAGAAATGTCTTCAGATCGTCCATTTAGGTGACCTTAAGCGCATATTTATTGGGAGTGACTATATCAAGGGTCTTAGCAACTTGCGAATTCGCGGCGTCAAAAACAAGTATAATCCCTGACCAGTCTGCGCTTAGATCTGTAGACTTGCAATTTGGACAAACCTTTCCAGTGGTTATCACCTTGCACTTCCTACATGCTTTCTCTTTTGCCATTATTTCCTGTCCCCTCCCTTTCTCTCCTTTGCACTAGCTGGTTGGGATTGTTGCTGTTCTCCGCCAGCCTTTGCCTTTTTTATTTCGTCAGCAACCCACTCTACTGCACCAAGAAAAGGCTGTCTGCAAGTTATACCTATCTTGCCCATCCCTGCTCCTTTCCCAAGGCTTACTGCAGTTATCCTTGCCCTAATCTTGGATCCAATCTTCAACGAACGTGCGGTTTGGTTTGCTACAATGACTCCTTGCTTGACATCGCTTTTAAGGTAATCATCAGTAATCTGCGAGAGGTGGAGGAGAGCGTCGGTAGGCCCTATCCTCACAAATGCCCCGAAATCGGTGATCTCAACCACTTCCCCTTCGATTATTTCTTGCAGCTTGGGGTAGAAAGTAAGGGCCTTAAAGGTTACCTTATGGTAGGTGGCGCCGTCACCAGCTACAAGTTTGCCGACTGAATTTGGATTGGCATCGGTTATCATAATGACATATCCAACGTCTGGGCTAATCATACTTTCATACTTCTCTTTGAGAATTTGAACAGCAGCATCATTGAGAGAATGAGTAAGTCTGTTTGGTGGAATTCTAACAACATCGCTCATGTGCACTATGGCAAACATTATCCAGGCATTCTAGATGGCGGGCTCATTATGAACTTTTTGTCTTCGTCAAGGTATATTATCTCTTGGCGGGAATTTGGCACTTGACTGATGAATCAGTGATTTCAAATATAGCGTCAATGTCTAATGTTTGTTTTAGTCCTCCTTGCAAATAACCCGCAAGAAATCTCGAGCCATTTTTGCCCAGTCTGTGACGTACTACAATCGCCATTTCACCGCTGGGCATTCTCCTCTCGTCATAAGTCCCCAGGTGGCCGTATCGGCAGACCATTTTCTCAATGTACTCCATGACCGTCCTTTCGGTGGTCTCTTTTTTCCAGAACATGATTGTGTCATCAAGTACGGTCTGTCCTAGCTTGACTCCAAGCTCGTAAACAGCTTTTTCATCTAGTAAGTCGATAAGTGACGTAAGCATTTCACGATTTATTACAACCATATCAATTTTTGATAAATAGCGGGTAAACTCTACATATCGACGTAGTATAATGCCAACTAGCGCATTTACGGATATTCCCATTCTGTTTGCCTCTTCATCAAGTACTCTAAGTACGTCAGACTCAAATCGAAAAGACCTAGTAATAGAAGATGATTTGCCATCCGTAGAAAGGACCGTCATGGACGCCATTAAAGAGGGGGATTCTGCAATTAAACGGAACGCTTCCTAGTTATAGTAATATTTTTAGTAATCTTTAGTAGTACACTGTACTACAAACGACTAATTTGTATACATGGGACTTAAATTAATTCCAAACTGATCGTTTGCAACATGAGTTACAAACTTGCATCAGAACCGGCAGAGGCTTGCTCTCTTTGCAATAGCACTTCGATTGTTTTTGATACGGAAACAAGCGAAGCCATCTGTTCTTCGTGTGGGATGGTAGTAAAGGACAATATTGAATCGATGGGGCCTGAGTGGAGATCTTACTCTGGTGAGGATATGGAAAGCAAGAGTAGGACAGGTATGCCGTCATCGCTCGCTTTTCATGACATGGGATTATCTACTTTCATTTCGTACTCCAACGTAGACGCAAACGGAGTCGCCATTAGTGCCGAGCAAAGGAGCAAAGTACAGCGGATGCGGAGATGGAATAAGATCTCAAGCAACAATCGCAGTTATCATCGCAACTTAAAAAATGCATTTGCCATATTGAGTACCATAAAAGACAAACTTTCACTTAGTGATACTTTGATCGAGAAGGCCGCGTATAATTACAGGAAGGCTCTTGACAAAAGAATAATCAAAGGGCGATCGATTAGGGCTTTGATAGTCGCAGCGGTTTATGCTGCGTGCAGAGACCTTTCCGTACCTAGGACACTTGAAGAAATCTCGTCCGCAGCCAATACTGATCCGATTTTTGCAGGTAAATGCTATAGACTGCTTGTTCAGAACCTCGAGCTGCAGCTGCCCGTCATTAACTCAAACAAATATCTGGCAAAGATTGCAAACAAAGCAAAGGTAAGTGAAAAGACCTATAGGAGTGCTCTTGAGATGCTATCAACGATCAAGAACGATCCCATTTCACATGGAAAGGACCCAAACGCACTTGCAGTAGCAGTACTATATGCAGCATGTCTGAAGGAAGGAGAGAATGTAAGCCAAGCTCAGATAGCAGTCTCAGGGGATATTAGCATCGTGACTCTAAGAAAGAGATTCCAAGATGTGAGAAAGATATTCTCATCTTAATTTATTAAGGTGATGAATCATCCTTTATTTCTCAGCCTTGTCATAACAGGCACTGATAAATTTATTTGAGGCATTCTGAAATAGAATATGACTTTGTCTCTTTGGATTAGAATTTTCAAATTTTTAATTACAGTTCTAACGCCTCGTATCAGTAATGACTACTCCTATAAGTCACAAGAACTGACGCCTACCTTGAGATTCGATAGAATTTTAAAGATATTACCTTAAGTGATGGTTCTAAAAATTTACTGGTTTTGCATCAAATACGATGATTTAAATACTGTAAAGCCAAAATTTTTCCAATGGTAACAGTTGATCAGGTTCTTAGCTCTCTTAAGAACGTTGTAGATCCTGAGCTTCATAAAGATATCGTGTCTATGGGTATGATAAAGGATCTATCGATAAATGATGGGAACGTTGCGTTTACGCTGGAACTAACGACACCTGCTTGCCCATTTAATAGCGAAATTGAAGGTGATGTAAGAGCTGCGATGGCATCGCTTGGTGTGAAGGACCTAAACATGAGGGTCACTGCTCGAGTTATGGAGGGCAGGTCGCTTTCTATGGATGAGCTCTTACCGGGTGTTAAAAACATTATTGCAGTGGCAAGCGGCAAGGGCGGTGTCGGCAAGACAACCGTTTCAGTAAACCTTGCGCTCGCACTAGCCAGTGCTGGTGCAAAGGTTGGATTGCTTGACGCCGATATTTATGGTCCAAGTGTTCCTTTGATGCTTGGGCTGAGAGCCTCACCAGAAGTAGTAAATAATAAAATCCAGCCTCCAGAGGTCGAAGGGGTAAAAGTCATTTCAATGGGTTTCTTCTATGAGCAGTCACAGCAGGCAGGTATTTACAGGGGGCCAATTGTTTCAGGCATAGTCAAGCAATTCCTAACTGATGTCAGCTGGGCCGAGCTAGACTATTTGATAATCGACCTGCCTCCAGGCACAGGTGATGCACCACTTACGATTGCGCAAACAATACCTATAACGGGTATCCTCATCGTCACGACCCCACAAGACGTTGCGATGAATGTTGCAGTTAAGGCTATCGGAATGTTCAACAAGCTTAACGTACCAATTGTTGGTGTCATTGAAAACATGAGCTACCTTCAATGTCCACATTGCAGTGAACAAATCTATCTCTTTGGCAGCGGAGGTGGCAAGAAAATAAGCGAAGAATTCGGAATACCATTCATAGGTGAGATCCCGCTCCATCCACGTATAAGAGAAGGAAGCGACACAGGCAAGCCTACAGTTCTCTCGGAGCCTGAGTCGGTCCAAGCACATGCCTTTACTAAAGCAGCAAAATTGATTGCAGGAAGGATTAGCATCATAGCCGCAGAAATCAAAGCACAAGAGCAGTCTGAAACCCAAACAACTCAGCAGACAAAAGAAGAGTGATTCAGACGGGGGGGGCCTCTAACACTGATCTTTTAAAAAGACCATTTGGAACTCTTGTAGTTGAAAAAGAGATAACCAAGCAAAAAATCGTATCAATGTTAGAGGGCGTGGGAAAGATAATCACAGTAGGCGATGCAACCACTGACCGCATCCTTTCTTTCGGGATAACACCCGACATTGCAGTCATTGACGGGGTCGAACGTAGGGCGCTGCGGGATCATTCTACAAATTACCAAGCCAAAGAAATGTTTTGCACGAATCCTGCCGGGATAATATCCGACAAGGCCATAGAGGTGTTGCAAATAGCCTTGGAAGCAACCTCCCCGATTAGGGTAAAAGTGCAAGGTGAAGAAGATCTACTTGCTCTACCCCTCTTCGCGATGGCCCCAAAAGGCTCGGTCGTTCTCTATGGGCAACCATTGGAAGGGATTGTTTTAGTTAATATAACTGAAGAAAAACAAAATCAAGCGAAGGATCTGATGAATAAAATTTTTGGCAATCTTATATGAATACCGGGCTCATTACCACCTTCTAATTACTGCAGTTGAATCGTCTAATATAACTTTGAGAACTGATTCAATGGCATGAAATGGACAATTTGGCGTAATTTGTTGAAATTTTATTTATCTAAAATGCCTTACTATAATGGCCTATTCTAAAATTACCAGTAGCATACTCACAATAGTATAATGTTCTTTCTTCCAAATTATTGAGTTCAAGATTATTAACTTATTATGCGAGCAATAACAACAGACATATTGTCAAAGAGGTGTTGGGATGGAAATGCCGACGCCTGTTGTACTGTATCTGCCTCATAAGAAAAACGTATTCTGATATCGGACCTTGATTTGTTGTTAGCATTTGTAGCAAGTAGCATCACATACGCTTTTGTATTAACGGACTCGACATTGTCAGATCTCATTTCCAAAAGACTGGCTATCACGGTAGCTGCTGCTTTATTTGTATCACTATTGATAACATTGACGGAGATCTGTGTATTATGTACAATATTAGTGTCAGCATATTCAGGCTCTTCAAGAGTTTGTAAATGATAATCCAGAAGCGCCTCATTTGCTCTATTGCTGTGCTATTGAGAACGAAATTGATTGCAGGCTCATCGGACAGGTTGGGAGACCGTTGGACATAAAATCTCTGGTTTGATTCATCGCACCTGTGGCCGTCATCAATATCTAAAACGCGTATTCTTCGGGACAGAGCTTAGCTATTAGAGTTAAGCCTTGCATTATCTCGTTCAGCACCGTATCTATGTCAATACAGCGTACTTCTTCAATTGGCCAACCATTCGGCCCTATTACAGTAAACTATTATCACTAATGCTCTGTAATATTGTAGCTGCTTGGTGCATCGTTAGTTACTCATTGTATTGAGTCTGTGAAATGCCTACAGACACATTACTAGGAAGAAAGACAGGGGTTATTAAAGAAAAGAAACCTCCATGAGGAGTATATGATAGTGGTCAGAGATCTCCCCATGACCGTCAAGTACCTTGAAAACTAAAAAAGGACGTCGATCCATATCGGTCGATTATTCTATAAATCCACGTTGCACTATCAAAGAAAAATATAACATCTCCTTTTGCATTACAAGGTCGCATTATATTGCAATCGCATCTGTCAGCATAATCGTTGCTAAGAATATTGTATCATTTTGTGAATGGGATAAGAAGAACGATTTTTGGTGTTATCTTTTCCATGCTATCATGAATAAACTACAGCAATAGAGATATTGGAAGAAAGGATTGTTAATATTCTTACGGGTGCTCCATTCAAGCAGTGTATTGCACCACAAGGAAGAAAAATTAGGCCATATATGATAATCGTAAGATATAATGGTTGGAATCAGCAGGGATAATACAGGGGATGAAGATGTGGTGGCTGTATGATTTAGATGATTATGAATACCAAATTTCTGACCCCTTCACTTCTCTTAACTATCACAACCACAACCGTCACTACCAACATCGTAAGCCTTGATATTATATTTTTTCATACAGTTCGGACATACACTCTCTCCAAATGAAATTTTTCTATCACAGAAAGTACATGCAGCTATTACTGTATCAGCGTCGGCGCCGGATGCAGTTACCAACAGTACAGTTCAGGCAAATGGGATCTATTAAATCTTGTTAGCTATCAGTACCGTTCTTGCAGGTGGCGCGATCCCGTCATCTATTGCCAGGTGTTTCAGTTTACAAAGTTGGCATTTTTTTTCTGGTATATTCGCCCCACTTATATGTACGAACGGGATTATAGTTGAAAATATCACCATAATATCAAATCCCATTATATTACCAGCCCAACAAAATGCCGAGGAAAGTCTGTTATATATGTATACATAACTTCATTCATGACCATAGCCGGTGATCTGCTTAGCATTGCCAAGGGAGAGGTTCTTGAAGATAGTTGGAGCAGGCAGATATACTCTATGGACGCAAGTCATTACGAAATAGAGCCTGCGGCAATATTGTGCCCTATAGATGAGCACGACGTTCAAGGAATATGCCAATACAGCTTCTCGAAGAAAGTGCCAATAACTGCAAGAGGGGCAGGGACGGGACTTCTTGGCCAATCCTTGTCATCTGGCATAATTCTCGATTTTACAAAGCATATGAATAAGATATTAGAGATTGACGATAATCATGTAACGGTCGAACCAGGAATTGTAAAGGGCCAACTCGACAAGGAGCTGAAGAAGAGAAACAAGTTTCTGCCTCCTGACCCTGCCAGCAGCAATTACTGCACAATTGGTGGTATGATAGCAGACAATTCTAGCGGTATTCACTCTCTAGGCTATGGCAGTACTATTTCATTTCTCCAAGAAATTAATGTGGTGTACTCAGATGGTAAATTAGGTTTTGCTAGCCCAACCAAATGGGATGACAAAATGAAAAAACTTGGAGAATTACTTTCTCTACACATTCAGGAGATCAAACATCGCTATCCTAACGTGAATAAGAATTCATGCGGCTATAGGCTTGACGCTGTCATTGCAGATAACTTTAACCCTCAGAAGGTTATTGCGGCTTCAGAAGGAACACTCGGTTTAATGACATCTGCAAAGCTTCGCATCCTCGACATACCTGCATACAGGTCACTGACGGTAATGGGGTTTGAAAATTTGCTAAGCGCCATTTCAGTAGTGCCTACAATTTTGGAGTTTTCTCCCATCGCTCTAGAAATGATAGATAATAGCATTCTAAAATCTATTGAATACGGCAATCAGACTCAGTCCGGCTGTCTGTTATTTGTAGAGTTTGCAGGGAGTCGAAGCAGTCATGAGGTGGAAGAACTCATGAGAGTGTGCCAGCAGAAGGTCGCCAGCACATGTTCTGTAGTCGAATATGCATCCGATGAGGAAAGTATAACGAAGATATGGATGGCAAGAAAAAATGCATTAAACAGCGTCATGAAGCTTACTATTGGTAATCGAAAACCTATAGGCCTAATAGAGGATACCGTTGTACGTCCAAATTTTCTTTTTGAACACACTATTAATCTTTTGAAGATATACCGGGAGAACAAACTAGATTATGTCATTTACGGCCATGTTGGTGACGGCAACATGCATACGAGGCCACTCATAAATACTACATCTGTAAAAGAAGTGGAACTTATGCGTAACATAGCCAAAAGAGTATTTTCCCATGTCATAAAAAGAGGAGGAACTATTACAGGAGAACACGGTGATGGACTTGCTAGAACAGATTATATTCAAATGATGTATGGCAAGCCCATCACTTCTCTCTTCTTAGAAGTCAAGAAGCTATTCGATCCTTCATTCACATTGAACCCGTACAAGAAAACACCTGTGCAATGATTTATGAATGGTATATACTGAGATGTCTTACTTGAACCACCAGTCAATTAAGTTTACAAGACTGTGGCATTACTCTGTCGGCTTTTATGGGGTGTGGATAGCGCACATAGGAAGGCAAATGAAACTATTTCACCAGCTTGCAGATAGACCAATGACCATGGAAGAGCTGATAATTTCTACAAAGTTGTTTCCAGTGGCAGTTAGAGATTGGTGTTCTGCTGCTCAAGCATATCAGTTTATCGTAGCAAAAGATGGCAAATTGCAACTGAAAGAGCACATGAGGCGCATGCTTATTGATAAAGATAGCCCCGACTACCTAGGTGGCCAGTTCTCGTACCTAGCGTTAAGGAGCCTCGGGTATGGAGGGTTTGAAGAGCTCTTCAAATCGGGGAAGACAAGAAATTCTTTGTTGAGTCTTGATGCGATAAAACAGGCAACTGACTGGGATCACTACTCACTGCTTACGATTGCCAGACGTCAGAAGAAATTACATAGCGTTCTGTCCAAAGGAAGTAGGGTGCTTGACATTGGGTGCGGGACAGGAGGCCTCCTAAGTAAGATCTATAAAGAATATCCTAAGTCGCGGCTAGTTGGAATAGATCCCTCAAATAAAGCTCTCTCATTAGCTCGCCAAATAATGGGCGGTAAGCCGATTACTTTAGTAAACATGTCAGCTGAATCCATGAAATTTGCAGAGGAATTTGAGATAGTATTTCTCTGTGAATCACTTTATACGATCAAGGATAAGGAAAGAGTTGTCTTAAATTGTTGGCGCGCCTTGAAGAATCACGGTACAATAGTCATCATCGAGGGGCTTTTGCCAGAGTCAAAGAACGACTATGCAACTAGTCAGCTGATAATGGGAATGCAGCTTGACTTTACCCTGCAAGGGCATAGGTTCATGAATAAAACAGAGATCAAGTCATTGCTGAAAAGGGGGTTCTCGAGAATCCACTTTCAAGATCTTGGAGGGAATGTATATCTAATTACAGCAACTAAGAAATGATTGTCAAAAAATAAATTCCCAACTTATTCTGCACCTATGAGTCCTAATAGGTCAAAGCCTTCCTCGGAAGATTTTTCCTTGATCTCTGCTATTGATATGAGATGCCCGTCGGGGTCCTGGACTACTGCATGTTTGCCAAAAGGTTCCTCTTTTGGCTTTTTGAAAAACTTTACCCTCATTTCTTTGAGTCGTTTTACAGTTGAGTCAAAGTTTGTCACTTCAAAGCCCACGAGTGTGCCTGAACCTGTCTTCAACACGCTTCCTTTCCTCGGAGCCGGATGCAGAGCTAACACAGTATCATTATTAAAGAACTCCGTCCAATCCTTGGATCTGGTCTTTATAGGTAATTCCAGAGTTTCACTATAAAACTTGATTGATTTTTCCATATTTGAAACTAGTAGTATTACTGCTCCAACTTTCCTAAATTTCAAGCACGCACACACCTATGATCCAGTTCCGCATGGTAAATTATGAACCTATCGCCACGATTCACTACAAGGCTAGCTCAATGGAGAACAATGTACAGAGGAAATTTCTAAGAGAGGACTCATAATAAGAACAATATCACTTAGAGCAGACCTGTGATTTGGGTGGCTGCCAAACCTGTATAGTGAATGTATATTTTCCATAGTATTTCTTTTAAGGGAGGTAGATGATTAGTCTATATGGTTACCGATACTTTCCCTTCGGACGAGAGTAACACTGCGAATGCTAGCAGAGTTACAGGGAACACTACAAGAGCTAGTGCCGAAATTACACCTTCCGTTGATGCACAACAGACAGCAGAAACAATTAAGAATATTGCACGCAGAATACGAGAGGAATCAATAAGGATGAGAGAGATGGTAATTGCTATACGCCAGAGCGGAGCAGTCGAGGAACTTGTCGACTCCTTTAGAGAGGCTTCGCTTGCAACACGTGATACTGCAAAAGAAATTAATGATGCTGCTCGTGCTCTAAGGGATCGCGGAGCAATCAGAGAGACTGCTGTTGCAATAGATGAAACGACTAAGGCAGCACAGCAGACTGCTGAAACTGTTAGAGGCACTGTAAAAGAAGTTGAAGAAGCGGCACCTCTTACTACAGAGACAGTAAGAAAGACCGGAAAGAAGCTGCGGAAATCGCCAAAGCCAGGATCTACTTCCACTACCATCGCTGATACAACGACTGCTTCACTCGATGAAGGGACTTCAGCAACTTAATAGGATAAGTGACCACAGGATGTTGCAGATATCCCGAAAATCCTAAGGTTGTAGTGGCAATGCTAATAGATATGGTAAAGACAATGTTGACAACCTCTTGGATAGTCCGGCTCGCTTTTCTGCTACCCTCTATTCTTCTTACTTTGTCGGTATGGAGGAAGATAAGCAGACGCCGGCGGTACAAGATACCCCAGTATTACGATGCCGAGACTATACGAAGGATGGTATGATAGCCCGAACAGCGCGAAAAAATCACATATCTACTACTTAATTTTTTGACTATTATTTCTCTCAAGCAGTGATTTTACATTTAAGCCATAGCTCATAACCCTAGAGGCATTCAAATTGGTATTGCTAGCATGCTTGCCAGCCGCAAAAAAGCTTAAGGTTGCTGCTATTTTTTGGCATTCAGAAGATTTCTTATGATTCACGCCTATCGCATTCAATTCACTCTTCTCTATCAATTAGCTCTCACCCGGAATAAGCAGCAGGAGCAAATCAATCATTGAGCCGATTTCAGATTATTATTTGAAAAAACAAAGTTAATTCGACAAATAGGATGTAGCGTGATTATGATGCAAAGGGAAGCAAACCAAGACAAGGTCGAAGAAAAGGCCACCAAGGAGCTTCGAGATAAAACCAAGGACGGGAAGGATTCTTCGCAGGTCGAAAGGGAGTTGAATAACCAGGATGTCTCCTATGAGATAAAAAATAACACCGACAAGATGTAGGAACAGATAATGAGCTCAAGTAAGCATCCGTTAAAATGGAGGATATATCTATGCTATTCATCGAACTGAGGCGAATCGATAATCGCATAGTGACCCTATCATGTTTGGCATGAAAAGAAGCAAACGATCTAATATATTACATCTAAGGAATAGTTATTTGCATTTGGATGGTGGTTTGTTTTTATTAATGTTTATGTCTTCAACTCTTGTATAGATTAAATCAAGCGAGAAGCAGAAGTAAGCGATTATTTACGAAATAAGGCAATCTTTAGCTCTTGATATACTTAGATGGTTCTTAACGCCAACCCATTCTTCTGTTCACTTATCGATCACAAGAAATATTTAATTAATTCCAATTGCTACAGATTCGGACAATTGCATATTAGAGCTCAGAAATAAGGATGGTGTAATTTCTTGATCATTATTCCCACTTTTTGAAAAACAATCCTTCGACGCTAAAAGTGAGCGGAGCATTTCTTCAATGGTGAAGCGCTTGCAGATTTCATTGGTTTAACTTCCCCAAGCACTACTGCGGCCGTCTATCAAATGAGACGCACATGCAGGCGTCACATTAATGCTAGATGAAGAGAAGCAACAACGTGCTCCAAGATCTTAGGAGAGGAAGTAAGCAGAGTGTCCTCGCTTGGCCTGTCCAATTGCATCGCATTATCAATACAATAACACATAGATTAAAAGTATCGACATTATGCCTACTAGAACAAATCCCATTCCTGCGAACAAAAACAGCTTCATCCTTTGCTTGGGTGAGATACCCACATATTTTGTTAGATAGAGGACTAAATCAGTGTTACGCATGGGTTTTTGATTTGAGATGAACGTTTGACAGATACCGAAAGATTCTGCTACCTAATAGAACTGCCTGCTGGGCAGGGATCCAATGGACAACTAAGAGCAATTAGGTCGTGAAGAGTGATATTGTTGCAAGAGAGTAAAATATATGTCACTCTTACAAGATTGGCTGATGAGTGGCCATTGAGAGCAGACAAGCTGTTCTTCATCTACACAGCAAAAGAAAAGGAATGGCACAAACTGGAAAGAGAGGACTGGACGTATGTTTCGTCAATGACGCGTTTTTTTAAGTGGTGGATCCAACGTTATTTTGATATTTCATTACAGGTAGAGTCAGACATTTTGCCAATTATCCCAGGTAAGCTTTTTGACAGAGTTTCTGTTGCATATCTAATAAGGGACCACACAGATAGAGCACAGGATACATATCATTTTTATCTTTCATATTTTAAACCTCTATTTACCGACTGCAATACAGAAGGTTACACTGCTCCTGGCATCGGTATCGCATGGTGGCAGAGACCCTCAGAAAGCATGTCAGAACTCTACCGCTATCAATTCTATGCAGACAACAACTGCCCTAGAGTTTCCCACGTACTAGCACATGAACTCTTACGGATCAAAGGAAAGACCAAAAAGGACTTTTTTGGCAAAGTGCATGAGCTATGGGACAAACATATCTACAAGGTCGAGCCCTTCTTATATTTTGATAGCCACTTTAAGCGCGTGGGCAGTCAGGAGTCTTATAGGTTCGTAACAATTAATCCTGACCTACTATAGAAAAAGTAACCAGTGGGCACACAAAAGAATATCAAATCGTCTTGAGCAGTCTACGTGGTGGTAAGGCTATGTCGACTATTATTCTGGCAAAGTCGGGGGCCATAGTATCTTCAATTGGTGTAGTACTCATGATCATATTTGTAGTAATACTGCTGTCCTTCCCTGTCATAAAAAATTGTGGTGGAGATCAAAAATGTTCTTATCGCTCAACTGCTCCGGGACAGCTTCAATCGATAGTGCAACCAAGCTTCCTCGCGGTCTCACTTATTACAATTTCAGCAGGAGTGTTGATTTTGAGATTTGGCAGATGGTTAGAGAGCAAAAACCCAGAAAGAACTGATACCAACCACTAACTCCAGTCAAATTCACTCCTAGTTTAAGTTCATACGATCTACACGAGTTTACTAAATTGCCAAGGGTATTTTCATGAACTGAGCCTTAATAATGAGAACCTATCACCTATCTTTATTCATCCTCAAATGTTACTTTGAGGAGATCTTAGCCCGATCTGCGAGCAAAGGTGCATGCAGGCGTATAAATAGTAGATGTTCTCATTTGAGCCGTTGGCGAAAGTATCGTTTAGTAAGTCTGAAACAGATTTTTTGACTAAAACCGAAGCTTGCAGATTAGCAACTTGCCACGATGGAATTCCACACGTCGTTCCGGTGTCATATATTTTTGAGAATGCGTCCTTCTTTATCGCAACAGACTATGAAACGAGAAAATATGAAAACATCAAGCGTAACAAAACAGCTGCTCTAGTGGTGGACTTGTACAGCTCTGTGGGAAACAGTGCAGTATGCGTTCAAGGAACAGCAGAAACCATAGAAAGCGGTGATGAGTTTTCAAGACTCTACAAAAAATTTCATGATCGCTTTGAGTGGGTAAGGCTGGATCCGTGGAAGGAAGGAGAAGCACCCTTCGTTAAGGTCACTCCAACAAATAAAGTTAGTTGGGGCCTAAAATGAGGGTCACAATAAGAAAATTAGAGGACGGCGCTGGAAAGTTATGCAAAGTATTGCTGCCCGTTAAACAGGAATACTACTTTGGATCAGGAAAATTAACGGCAATATGCACATTGTCAAGTTTCGACCTGTTGGGCATGATTTCTAGATCATCTCTCATGGATAAGGTGTTAATAGCGGGCAGGCTTCTTTCTGAAAATAAAGGTATAGATGCAATAATTAGCTTCACGGTCAATCATCCAGAACTTAATCGGATCATCCTATGCGGTAAGGAGGTCAAAGGGCACAGAGCAGGGCAAGCGCTGTTGGCACTTGCGCGCAATGGTGTAGACACATCCGGTAGGATTATCGGTGCAACTGGACCTAATCCAATACTTACTCGATCCGCTAAGGATGTCGAGATCTTTAGGCGTCAAGTACAAATCATAGACTTGATCTGGACAGTCGATATTGATAAGATTGCCCAGCTATTAGTAGCCTGAGGTCTGCCTCTCCCGGTTAATACTATTTTTCTTTTTGTATACTTTTACCACATCAGCAGGAGTCATCCCTAGCTCTATCGATGCTTGGACAACGAAATGCCAAATGTCAATAAGTTCTTCTTTTGCTGCCTCGGTATCAAAAGGCGTTGGTTTTTTCCACCATTTCCAACTCGTCAATCTTTGAAGTTCTATGGCCTCATGAACTATTGCCGTAGAAAGGGCAGACACTCGTCCATCAATAGAATCTGGATATCGAGAAAGATCTATCATCGATGCAAGTTCTTTTTGAACTGAGAAAATAATTTCAAGTGAGTCCATTAACTTTGTACATGTACCGGTTCTGTAAAAATGCTTGTTTGGTATCTGGTTAATTGTTATAACTCTGTGTGCATCGATGTAGGCTAAACATCTAAAGGGTAATAGGATTATAATTCTTCAACAATGAGTAAAGTTTTAGGTATTCCTCAATAGCAAGGTGCGAAATAACAGGAGAACTGGATAGACCACAATAGTGTATTTTAGCAAATTTATGTTTAGTTGTATACTCATCCGACCTCGTGGTAGTAGTGGATGGCTCCAGATCGTAATATGTTGGCTCAATATAGAGATGAAATTATCAATTCTTGCTTGAGAACATGTGAGGTTCATAATACCGTTCTATATTGAGATTAGGTATGACCAAAAGGAAGGATCGTATGTAAGCATATTTAAAAATTATTGATTTGCTTTGCCGCATTAGTGAACTAGTATAACTTGCTGATATCAGGAACTATTTCTTGTGAATAAACAAATACTAGCTCCAGATTTTTTCCTTAAACGTCCACTTCTTATTTAGCAAGAAGTTTCCTACCGATGCTACTGCAACAGCCAAGATCAGTGACGCAGGATAGTCCATTTTGTAATTTTCAACCAGAGCATAGACTAAGAGCAGCTGAACGATAGCACCAAGCGAGCTAAAGCTCATAAACATGCCAAGCTGTATTCCAGTCCCTTTCCAGTTAAACTTCCTATCTTCAAATGTCCATATCTTATTAAGGAAAAAGTTGGATGTCATCGAAATGAGTATACCAATGATAGTTGAGTAGAGAAACCATAGGTTTGGAGCAAATGTGTTGAAGAGCAAAGAAGCAATATAGTTGATGAGTAGTCCAGATGCGCCGACGGTGTAGAACCTTCCTGCTTTCGAGAGAAAGCGTACAGATGTACGCCTTTCCTTTTGCCTTATTGATTTACCGTAGCGATATAAGCGCAAAACTGCTCCCAGGTAGTCGAACATCACGCTGGCATCGAGCTTGCTGGCTCCTATTCTTCTGTTAGTAAAGGTGTAGGGTATTTCTTTAACTCGGGCACCTTTCGTCTTGACGAGAATTTCAAGCAGCATTTTATAGCCAATTGCGTCGAATTTAAGGCCGCTTATGATATCACGTCTAAATGCAAAGAAGCCGGATACAGGATCCTTTACATCTATACCAAGACCATATTGTGCTATCTTGGTAGCCCCCTTACTCATTAGTCTTCGCTTAAACGGCCAGCCGATTATGGATCCTCCCTTTACATATCGTGACGCAATGACAATGTCATAATTTGAGTCCTGTAACGCCTGGATTATAAATGGAATCACCTGAGGAGGATGAGAGAAATCACCGTCCATGATGACTAAGCAATCGCCTGATGCATACTGCACTCCTTTAATTATCGCCGAACTTAGACCAAACTTGCCATTCCTACTGATAATCTCAATACGTATTTTCTTTTTTGTGGATATGATCTTTGCATGCGATTTGGCCATCTCTGCGGTCCCATCAGGAGAATTGTCGTCGACCACGATTATTTCTGACCCTTTGTATGGAGAAAGCGTTTCGGCTATTGAATCAAGCATTCTGACTATGTTTTGTGATTCGTTATAGGTTGGAACGATGATTGAGAGTTTCGCCTTGCTAGGCTTGACCATCTCCTCCTGCCTCGGCAGATCCACGGATGTTTCTTCCTGTGGGGGAGTATAAAATATTTGTCTGATAAACTTTCACAGCCAATCGGAAAGATATTCGAATCAATGCAGAATAGAGAGAAAAAGGCCTAAACTTAAATGCCTTTTTGCACCAATATGGTTTAAAGTAAACCAGTTTGTTGCTCGTCGTTTTCTTGCTCACAGACCAACCCTATTCCTGGCTTTTTGGTTACTGATGGATCTCAATGTACCTTCAGATTCCGTTATAATTCGATTGCCTCCTACTTTTTATCTGAAATCCCCAATGGCGTGATTACAAAAGGGACTGGTTCATTGCCTGGGGGTTGCATGAGGACGGCCTGGAACGATGACTTGGCACTATCAACTATCTCCAACTTCATCTTGATATGAGAATAGATTGATACACTGCTACCCAAAAATTCGCGTTGTTGCCAAGGGACAACTGCCTGTGCGACATTCCGGCCTGCCTGGTCAACCAACGTTATCGGCGGAGCGTTTCTGACCATATTGGTCACCACAATAGCAGCGCGTAAATTTATCGCCAAGGCTGCGAGTTCGTGCATATATTTCATAATGGCACGATGTCTCTCTCGGCCCGAGTATTCTGTAGAGAAGAGCGATGTGAGGCTGTCGATAACCACCAGTCTCGGCCCCACTTCTATAATTTTCTTCGTCGCATTATTCTGTTCAGTTGTTGTAAACGCCCTTATGTAAGTAATTCTTCGAAGTGTCAATTTAGAGCCAGAGATTTCCATTATTCGCTCAGGCCTGAACGTACCTGTGGTATCAATAAATATAATGCTGGCTGAGTCCTTTGCACAGTTTGCACATAGAGTAAAGCATAGCTGAGTCTTGCCAGAACCGCTTTCGCCGTAGATATCAGTAATCATGCCAGTTCGTATTCCTCCTCCAAGTACATCATCTATTGCCTTTGACCCTGTCGAGATAGTTCGCATCACGGTCTTAAACAGCAGGTTATTTTGTTGTATTTCCTGCTTATGAATTAGTATGCAAAGGAACCTTTTTATTCGAGCCATGATTTTTTCAACCGTAAAGTGATTAGTTAGATTGTCTTCTTCGCCGTCATCGCAACAACAACCAAAACGTCCTCTTTCTTCGCTGCAGCGAGCAATTAACAGAAAAGTTGCCGTTAGACTCAAAAGCGAAATAGAGTACAAGGGCAGAATGAACAATGTTGATTCTTATATGAATCTGATACTTACAGATGCAGAGGAATTTAATGGCTCAGTTGTGCTTGCCAATTATGGTAAAGTTGTCATACGGGGCAACAATGTGTTGTTCATTAAACTGGAAAAAGAATTCTAACGACGATGAGCACTCTGTTGGTGTCAGATGGTAAATGGTAAAAAGATTGTTATTCTCTTCTGAAAGTGTTACCGAAGGCCATCCCGACAAGGTATGCGACCAGATATCAGACGCAGTTCTTGATGAGTTTCTGCGTCAGGACCCTGAGTCACGGGTTGCCGTAGAATCAATGATAACTTCTGGAATTGTGTTTGTTGCAGGCGAGGTGACATCAAAAGGTAAAGCGGACGTACACAAGATCGTCCGCAATACTATCAGGGAAATTGGTTATGACAAACCGGATTATGGTTTTGATCATGACTCATGTTCCATACTTGCATCGCTTCATGAACAGAGCCCCGACATTTCATTAGGGGTGGATGCAAGCACAGACAAGGAGCAAGGCGCAGGCGACCAAGGGCTCATGTTTGGGTTCGCAACTAACGAAACCCCAGAGCTAATGCCTCTTCCGATTACAATTGCACATCAGCTCTCAATGACTCTTGCTCGGGTTAGAAAGAAAAAAGAGCTTAGTTGGGTTCGCCCGGATGGAAAGTCCCAAGTATCCGTTGTATATGAAGACGGAGTGCCAAAACGCATTGATTCTGTAGTCATTTCTACACAGCATTCACCAGACATCAGTATGAGCCAGCTGCGTGAAGAAGTGATTAACAAGGTCATAAAGCCCGTCTGCGATAGTTGGGTCGACAGTAAGACAAAGTTCTTAGTCAATCCTACGGGCAGGTTCGTAATAGGCGGACCACCAGGTGACACAGGTCTTACAGGAAGAAAAATAATCGCAGACACATATGGCGGCATGGGCAGGCATGGAGGAGGAGCATTCTCTGGCAAGGATCCTTCAAAGGTAGACAGGTCGGCCTGTTACATGGCAAGATATGTGGCTAAAAACATAGTAGCTGCTGGACTGGCAGAAAAGTGCGAGGTGCAAGTTGCCTACGCCATAGGAGTCGCCGAACCTATCTCTGTCATGGTAGATACTTTTGGGACTTGCAAATTGCCGGAGGATGAAATAGAAGGGTTGGTCAGAAAGAATTTTGACATGAGGCCTGCAGGAATAATAAAGACGTTAGATCTAAAGCGTCCTATATACCAACAAACTGCGGCCTATGGTCACTTTGGAAGGAACAATCCTACCTTCACATGGGAAAGGACAGACAGACATTTAGTCTGATGTTAGCGCAAAGTCAAAATGAGGTTACAATTCCTGTGCTTGCAGCTGAAAATTATATGGTTTTTCAGCTCATTGTAAACAAAAATACATGGCTGTGAGAGTGTTCTTTTTCATTTTGAATTAGATAATAGAGCAAGCATCACCAATAGCTGAAAAGGATGGTGAACTTTTACAGTGACTGAGATCTTGGACAGTATTCCATTAGAGTTCCTACAAGTAATTGACAGGCACTTCATCCGTGTAATTCGGCCTAACCAAATTAGAGATTGAAAAGACTAATTAGGAGTTGCGTGCCAGTACAGAGTAGGCAGGCAAAGATTTTGAGCCAGAATAATAACATTGTATCATTAAAGGTGCTCGAAGCCTATACCCGAGACGTGGGCAGGGGCACGGCGAGAATTGACTATGACACTATGGGTTCATTGGGAGTAAGCACAGGCGATATCGTCGAAATAAAGGGCAAAAGGAGGACAGTTGTCAAATGCTTACCACTTTACCCTTCTGACGAGGGAAAGGGAATCGTCAGGCTAGATGGATTGGTCAGAAATAATGCAGGAATAGGCATAGGAGATGCGATAAATGCGAGAAAAGTCAAGGCTATTCCTGCTGAGAAAGTAGTAATATCTCCCCTTGAGGCAATACCGCCAATAGATGAGCGCTATCTGGCAGATGCACTTGAAAGTGTGCCGCTAATCAAAGGAGATAACGTAATGGTTCCATACTTTGGTGGAAGACTGACATTTCAAATAATAGGAATAACACCACCTCCTGCCGTTGACACTGCTGCTATAGTCACCAGTAAGACAACATTCACAATAACTGAAAAAGACGAGGCATTACGAGGAATGCCTCAGGTATCGTACGAAGACATAGGCGGACTAAGAGATGAAATGCAAAAAGTCAGGGAGATGATAGAATTACCTCTCAGACATCCGGAAATATTTGAAAAACTTGGAATAGAGGCGCCCAAAGGCGTACTTCTTTTCGGTCCACCTGGCACCGGAAAAACATTGTTAGCCAAGGCGGTAGCAAGTGAGAGCAACTCTCACTTTATTAGCATATCAGGACCAGAAATAATGAGCAAATTTTACGGTGAGTCAGAGGCGCGTTTGCGAGAGATATTCAAGGAGGCAAGAGAGAAAGCGCCAACTATCATTTTCATCGATGAGATCGACTCTATCGCTCCCAAAAGAGAAGAGGTAATGGGCGAAGTCGAGAGGAGAGTTGTTTCCCAAATGTTATCTCTAATGGATGGGCTTGAAGGCAGAGGTAAAGTCATCGTTATTGCTGCGACAAATAGGCAAAACGCTCTTGATCCAGCATTGAGAAGACCGGGTAGGTTTGATAGAGAAATCGAGATTAAAGTTCCAGACAAGAATGGACGTCTGGAGATACTTCAAATCCATAGCCGCAACATGCCCCTTGACACTGATGTAGACCAAAAGAAAATAGCTGCAGTAACACATGGTTTTGTTGGCGCAGATTTGGAGTACCTTTGTAAAGAAGCCGCCATGAAGTGTCTTCGGAGGTTGTTGCCAGACCTCAATTTAGAGGATGAGAAATTACCGCCGGAAACTCTCGACAAGCTGATCATTACGCAAAATGATTTTAATCAGGCAATAAAGGACGTCATGCCCTCAGCGATGAGAGAGGTCTTTTTAGAATCTCCGGATGTAAAATGGGAAGATATTGGAGGGCTTGAGGGAGTAAAAAGAGAACTACAAGAAGCCGTAGAGTGGCCTCTCAGATATCCAGATTTGTATGCAAAGATAGGTCACACTGTTCCAAAAGGTATCCTGCTACATGGTCCATCTGGAACTGGCAAGACCATGCTGGCGAAGGCTGTGGCTACTGAGTCTGAAGCGAATTTTATTTCAGTAAAGGGACCTGAGCTTTTGAGCAAGTGGGTTGGTGAATCAGAGCGGGGAATCCGAGAAATCTTTCGCAGGGCAAGGCAGGCCGCTCCCTGTGTCATTTTCTTTGACGAGATCGATTCAATAGCGATGGCAAGGGGAGGAGGATTGGGCGGCGAAATGGGTGGTGGCGGTATGGGAACAAATGATAGAGTAATATCGCAGATCCTAACTGAGCTAGACGGAATAAGTGAATTGCATGGAGTAGTTGTGCTTGCGGCAACTAACAGGCCAGATATGATTGATACTGCGTTATTGAGGCCCGGAAGGTTTGACAGAATAGTATTTGTACCAAACCCTGACAGAAGAACAAGAAAGAAAATATTGGAAATTTACGTTACAGACAAACCCATTGGAACAGATGTCGATTTCGAAAAAATAGCAGATATATCAGATGGTTTTAGCGGAGCCGATACCTCAGCGATTGTAAATACAGCTGTATCTCTGGTGCTCCATGAATACCTGGCAAGGTACCCAACGCCGGAAGAAGCGGCAAAGCATGCATCAGAAGCACATGTATTGATGCGCCACTTCGAAGAGGCAGTCAAAAAGATAAGGACTCAAAGAGAGAGGAAGCCTGAAGAAACAAGAGCGCTATCCTACTACAGGTGATGGATAAGCACTAACTCTTGTCCAGCTTAACTTTGTTCTGTAGAGATTAAACAAGAGCTTGAGAGATTACGGGCACATGAAAGATAATGCACTGAGAGAGGAAAACTGCATGCCGCAGTTATACAACATCTGAGGCTCATCCTTTAATGAGCTATTTGCCATAGTTCGATTTACTGGGAACATATAATCCCTCAAATCCCTGCCAGAACTCAATCAACGCATCAAACGTTCAACTTAGATAAAAAAAGGGAATGCTGCGCTGGAGAGCACAGACATACATTTGCTTACGAATTCAGGGCTCTATTTTTTGTTCATTCTAAGCACATCTACTTGGCCACTGTGTAGCCAATCCTTCAGTTCATCATGTGTTGGCTTGGCGTCATGTTTGCCGGCCAGATGAAGATGCAGAAGAACATAGTTAATTTGGTTGAGTAAGGGTTTGTTTGATTCGTCACCTTTGCGAGCTTTTTGCTTCAAGTCAGCCGGAACAGTATTCCACCACTCTTCAAACTTGCGTGCCATATATCTCATGTACATCCAACTCGGGAGTACTTTAATCTTTCATTTTGGCCCTCTTTTAAACCAACAAAAAGGTCTTTCGCCCCTGCTTAAGAAGAAGGAAGACATCATATAGGAGAGTTAGTTATTTTAGTGAAAGTAGATCATAATATGCGTCCGATAGTGAATTTAACAAGAAATAATAACAATGAATGGAGGAGAGCCCTAAGTGATTACAATTCAGTACAAGAATAACCTCCCGTTAGTTTGTGTAGGATTAATTGATGCAGGCAGTAATAAGAAAATTATTGTTGACGCACATTTGGATTTTGCTTCATCAAAGACAATTATTCCTACATATATTGCAAACGAGATGAACCTTTCATTTGCTGGAAGCGATGAAACGGCAACAGGAGCTGGAATAATACATATTCCCTATTATGAGGTATCTATAGAGATTTTTAACGAGATCTACGATAACGTACATGTAGGATGTTTGGATCTACCCGAGCAAACACCAGCTAAGGCATTGGTGGGTCGGGATATACTTGATAATTATAGGATTTGCCTAGATGGATTAAGAAAAGAAATCAGAGTATCTTAAGAGAAGTATAATAATTTGAAAACAAGGCTCTGGGCCATCTGCTCCGGATGCCCCTAGTAACCGGACTCTTCTAATTTGAAGCGTTACAGTCAAATAAGATATATTTAGCAACCGAACAGCAAAACCTATACTAAAGGGGGGTAATATTAAAAATAGTTCAGCAATATAAAGTTCAGACGCTAAAAGGCAAGGTTGCATTAATCAGTGGTGCTAGTAGAGGCATTGGCTTTCAGATGTCAAAAGAGTTTGCTGAAAGAGGCGCCCCAGTAATCATGTGCTGCTCAAGAAGCAAGGGAAGCGCAGAAAACTCTGCCAGCTTGATAAATGGTGTAACGCACCCTGAAAAGTTGGATGTTACAAACGCCCAGGGCATAGGAGAGTTTGTGTGTCGAATGGCAGCGACGCACAAGCATATTGACATATTGATCAATAACGCAGGCTATCCATTTCATCGCGAGATGTGGAACAAAACCTTCCATGAAGTCACCGAAAAAGATCTCAATAGAGTAATCGACGTAGATCTCAAACTTACTTTCAGGCTTTCTCAAGCAGCTATTCCTTTCATACTAGAAAATGGCAGTAGCTCGAGGAGAGCAGGAGGCGTAATAATTAACATTGCCTCAACTCCTGCTGTTGCGGCCCATACAGCAGGTGCTCTATATAGCATCGCAAAGTCAGCTGTGATTGCAATAACAAAGCATATAGCATTAGAGTATGGTGACAAAAATATCCGAGCGTATACTCTTGCATTGGGCAATATCTCTACTGAAGCTACCTTCGCCTCCATGACCCTGACTGAAAGAAAAAGCGCCGCAATGGAGAATTCCATGAAAAGATGGGGCGACCGACTCGAAGTCGCCACAATTGCTGCAAATCTTGCTAGTGACGACTTTTCATTCTCGAACGGTAACATGATAGTTATTGACAGTGGGACGGTGATGCTATAATGGTGCTTACCAAAGACCAAGACCTAGAAAACTTAGCAGAGCAGGAACAGGAGCTTCCATCGGAAATAGAAGAAAAGAGGCGTAAAGGGGCTCTAAGAACAGGTTATACTACTGGAACCACCGCGGCTGCAGCCAC
>DATCWI010000100.1:0-18923 GCA_036566425.1 Nitrososphaera sp. | reverse complement strand
CACCGTTTTACAATTCGCCTGGCGTCCGCACCGACAGGGATGCTTTGAGGGACACATACCACGAATTATTTGAAGAAAATGATGTGGATCTTGTGCTATCGGGGGACGTACACAACTATGAGAGAACGCTCCCAATACTGTTCAATGACGATGAATCGGATTCTCCAATACCAACAAGTACAAACGGGGAGACTTATGTCGATCCG
Source organism: Nitrososphaera sp. (assembly GCA_036566425.1). GTDB lineage: Archaea > Thermoproteota > Nitrososphaeria > Nitrososphaerales > Nitrososphaeraceae > Nitrososphaera. The sequence continues at coordinate 18,717 of DATCWI010000100.1, read as the reverse complement.
GAGGGGCAGATATTCGTCATCGTGGGAACGGGAGGGCAAAGCATACACAAGTTTAATGGAAAGAATCCTTACATTGTAACGCAGTTCGAAGGATACGGCTTTCTTGATATAGGAATAACAACAACAACAAATGATGGCGGAGAAAAAAGGCTTGTAGGGACATTCTATGATAATGATGGAGGACAAATACAAGACCAGTTTACGGTGATAAAGCAGGAGTAGGGAGAGGAGGTGGGGACGAAGAGGATGTAGTATTAGAAGATTAAGATGATGTGCTATCCAGAGTACGTGCCTCCATTCCCATTACTACAATTTCATGGGTTCCAGGTTCATAATCGAATTTCAATGTGGTTACTCCCGTTCTCAGGTTCGATATGACTTGTACGTCAGGGATCATGTTTCCGTCCTGTAAGACCGTATAAGGACCTCTTAATACATATCCGACAGGCATTATTATGGTACCGTTAGCTCTATCTTCTGCTGAAATTGTGAATGAAAGTTTCATATTTTGTTCGTCAAGAGAAAAATTACCTGCAGTTGAGGTACCTGTTATGTTTAGTGGAATATTCTTGCCTCCGATCTTAGCCACTACAGGTGTTATAACCAAACCAGATGTCGAATCCACTAGGCCGGTGATATCTGTCGAGTCTGGTTCACTGGCGGGATGGATTTTATATATCGCTCCCTGATTGAGAGATACAATGTAGAGATACCCATCAGGGCTCACCTTCACATCTGTAATCCCTCCGAAGCCACTTGCAAATATTGCTTGATCGCGTTCTACAAAATCGTTTGCAACTTTGTCAGCAAGTGATCCATTTAGAATCAACGCGTCTCTCTTGCTGTTAAGCTCAAAGCGGTATAGATTTCCATTGTTGAAGTCGCCTACGAACAAATCGTTCTCATACTGCTTCCCAAGCTTTTCAGAATTAAGAAATGTTAATCCAGTTGGGGCGCTAGGATGATACCATGTAAATTCAGGAGGACTATACTTTCCCTCTCCATCAAAATCTTCAAAATTAGTAATATTTGTTCGAGCCAGGTCTGGGTCATTTTCCCCTGGCAGTTTTGGCGCCCATACTCCCTCGATCTTTGACCATCCGCTATTGAACCCGGGGCCTACCGCGTTTAACTCGTCCCCGTAATTGGGGCCGTTTTCAGTGTCCCACAATTTGTCCGTTACAGGATCAAAAGCGAGCCCAAAACCATTTCGGATTCCGTACGCATAATAGTAACGGAGAATACCAGTTCCTGCAAGGGGATTATCCTCTAAAGGCTTACCATCGCTAGTAATACGGATGATTCCGCTTGATCCATCGGGCTCTGGCCCGTCGATAAAGTTTTGGGCCCTTGTACGCTTACCGTCCAACTCACCTATAATGAAATATACATTTTGATCAGGTCCGATAGTAAGTCCACCGCCATTATGTATGGATTGCCCTATTACTGGAACATAGAAAATAGTCTTAGGATTAACCAGTTTGTCATCTATGAATTCATATTTATTCACATAGATACCTGCTTGACCTGAATTGTCATCTGGCTTTTTCACGTAGTAGAACAAAAATACGTTCGTTGCTCCACTTGAATTCTTCTGAACATCTATGCCACAGATGCATCCCCTTGGCTCTGCTCCGAGATCTACTGTCAACAATGGTTCTGGCAGGATTTCACCATCGACCATTCGAAGAACCACTCCATTGGGAATATCCATAGCAAGCACAAGGATATCGTTATTACCCAAAAATGCAATTTTGGTATTATAAGTCAGATCACCGATTATGCGCTCTGCTTTTAGCATAGGATCATTGATCCTTATCGTGTTATTACCTTGCGCGCTTGTGGCTATTTGTCCCTCGGGCAATGTCCGAATTACGCTGACACGGTTATTACTAGTGTCAGCGATGAATATATTGCCTTGCGAATCAACAGCCACTGCTGAAGGGTACTTGAACTGATCCTCTCCTGGCCCGAAGCTGCCAAACTTGCCTAGAAAGGTACCATTACCTGAAAACTTTTGAATACGATTATTGCCTGTATCAACTACGTACACATTGCCCAGCTGATCAACAGCAATACCTTCTGGTGCATCGAAGCTTGCATCGTTTGTACCAAATGACCCAAACTTGCCTAGAAAGATACCATTAGCTGAAAACTTTTGAATACGATTATTGCCTGTATCAACTACGTACACATTACCTTTCCGGTCAACAGCAATACCTTCTGGTGCATTAAATCGTGAATCAGGTTCTACTCCATACTTTCCCCATTCAGCTAAATATGTACCATTAGGTGAATTAGCTGAAAAATTACCTGAAAAATTACTTGAAAACTTTTCAATACGATTATTGCCTGTATCAACTACGTAGATATTGCTCTGCTGATCAAGAGCAATACCTTCTGGATTCTTGAATGTCCCATTTTGTACACCATGCCGCCCCAATTCCCCTATAAAACTACCATTAGCTGAAAACTTTTGAATACGGTCATTGTCTTTATCAACTACGTACACATTACCCTGCTGATCAAGAGCAATACCTTCTGGTGCATTAAATCGCGAATCTTTCCCTTGTCCATAAGATCCCCATGTGGTTCTGGGACCAAATTCTTCTGCAGATGCCATTGAAACACTCAGCAACATATACAATAATATCCCCAAAAGCAGGATACCTGATCTTAACACTTTCGAATCAACGCGAATTTATTATATATAAACAAAGCGCGGGATCATAACTAATAAAAATTCTGCTAATTGTATTTCGCCTCAATCAATTAGATCGTCTTATAGTACGGGAGACGGGACAGGGAGAGGGTTCGCAAGACACCTTGATGGCTCTAGAGAAAACGATAATAAATATTTAGTAAGTTATCGATACTTAGAACACCGCAGGGATCACAGCCGAATTTTACAAGAGGCATATATCCTTACCGATATATGATCTGACTTGGACACTTGTAATTCGAGATTACGCACCTTAGCTGTCGATCCGATCCGATCTATACAGCTTGAACCTATGAGAATTAGAGATAATGAAAACAGATCCTATATGAGATACACACATAGTAATAACTATTGTATTGATATCAGCATTCTCCATATCTATCATCTTTTCGTTACAATCTATGAATCCCCTTTTGGTAATCCGAATGGAGCATCTGAGAAAAGCACAACCTTTAGCTTCGCAGCTGTTGGCGTCTTTCGTGCATCCAAAGTCGCCGATGAAACGATCGACCAGCTACGAGCAATAGATCCACAGGTCGTTCTAGCACTAGCCGATTTTTCATACAAAGAAACTGCAGAATAATGCTGGCATGACCTCACTGCGCCAATAGAAAAGAGGAAAAGAATCGCGATAAATATCACAGGGTAGAGCCTTCATTACTTCTGGATAATTATATGTCTCACTTCGGACTCACAGACCAGTTCTATTCTTTCAATTAGGAAAAACGTTCATTTCTTAATAATGTCCACAAAGATCGAGTACTCTTTTGGATCCATACACTATGAATTTGCAAATGATGATCTGGATAGAGCGGCATCAGATCCAGACAACAGATGGATTGTTCTCTCTCTACACAGATATACATCTACTCATCTCCCCGAGGCATCGCAGATGCGGAGAAAGATTCACGGGATATCTATCATCCACTCTTTGTAAAAAATATGGAGCGGATCTTGTCCTATCTGGACACGAACATAACTACCAGCGGTCGTTCCCTTTGTGATACAATACGAACGAGCCGAATGAGCCGGTAGTGACTGATTCTGGAACAAATAATTACATTGATCCCCCGGCTCCGGTGTTTTTACTGTCGTTCGTACCGGAGGGGAAAATCTCTATTCCTTGAGTTGGTAAGGAACATACATTGCAGAGCAATCTAGAGCATTTGCAATGTTCTTGATGATTCTATTTTATCTTATATTAAAGACAGGGCAGCAAATTACCAACTACCTGCTCCGACCAGACTACATAGCCAGTATCAATGGCCGGATGGCAGCGCTGTCTATAATCCTGGAAGCATGACATTGATCATAGCCTTATAAAGAGAAAAACTGATTGCATAGTGCCAGGTACATTACAATATGGTCTAAGCAAGGTTCTTGCTCGTACGATGATTCATGACCCATCGCTACCATACTCTAGAATGAATGACAAGTTGCACCCAAAAAATGGTGAATAACAACGGTATTGTTTTTAAACGATGAATCCGTCATAGCTTATACAATCTTTGGCACTTATCCAGCTAGACAAGGTAAAAGCTAAGTCTCTATCCCCTCCGATCGTCTACGTCCTTGGTGCCGGATTATTCCTAATACTATCATTTATTACTTTATGGAGCTTTGTGATTGGCGATTCTTTTTTCATATACAGGGATGTTACGTGGCCTACAGACAACATAGATCTCTTGACCAATTTGTTTTACTCTGTTGATCTGGAATTGTTGCGCCGAAGCATCTACCTTGGACCGATTTTCGCTTTTGTAAAGCTCTTGGGGTTATCTTCTCTAGACGCCGAGAAGCTAATGTTTATCATGGTTAGATTCCTGACAGGCTTCTTGGCATTTTTTTCTATCTACAAGTTCATCTCTTTTCATGGGCAGTTAGAGAACCATAATAGGAAAAAAGAGATACTATTATTTGTTTCAATTGTTGGAGGCTTCTTCTATGCTTATAACCCTATTACAACGACAATGGTATCGCCTACGCTTGGTTTCGCCTTTTCGTTTGCGCTTACGCCTCTTGCGTTTTACTTTTTTGACAAATCACTCTACAAAAAGAACTTCCAAACTATGGTTATCGCAAGTATCCTGATTGTCTTAACTATTGTAGGGACTCAGCAATACCTAATCCTGTTCCCATTATTCTTGCTTGGCCCCTGGCTTGCGATCAATGCCGCGAGGCCCTCGAACCGTAGATTGTTAAAGACAATGACGACATCAACTTTGATAATGTCCGGACTTGTCGTGTTGTTTTCATCATACTGGATTCTGCCTTCAGTTGCGTCTAACCTAGGTGGAGTTCCACTCGAACCGCAACAATATGTTATTACAACAGACTTCCTTAATGAGGTTAGTAACAACATCCCATTGGACATAGGCATTAGACTCATGGGAGATTGGTGGCCACGCGTAGATATTACACCAATGTTCGATCCGGCTGCTTGGGTTCTTCTGAGCTTTGTCATACCGGCAGCAGCAATATCATTTATGGTATTTCAGAAGAGATCTGCATTGAAGTACTATCTTTTAGTGTTCTTCCTGATAAGCCTACTCATTATGTTCTTTAACAAAGGGACCCAAGATCCATTTCCATCATTCTACCCAATGCTCTTTGATATTCCATTTGTTGGATGGATGTTTAGAATACCTTCAAAATTCGGAATGATTCTAGCTTTTACCATGACAATGATAATCTCGTTGGGATTCTATGGTCTTCTTTCGCAAAATGCAGCACGAAGAATTCGCAGGGTCATCGGGTATGCACTGCCCATCACCTTCTTAATATGCATCTCACTAATTAGCTGGCCAATGTTTACGGGCGACTTGGGAGGCGTAATTAGTGAAAATGAATATCCGCTAACTCCCGGTCATCCAGTTTCACCTAATAATGAATATCACATTACGCCGCTAACTCCCACTGATGCAGTTTCATCTAGTAGTCTTGTGAGTGTAACTCCCTCTAATCAGAACATCGCTGTTGTTGGAGGTCTTGATAAGATCAATTTGCTTAACTACAGTGACCATTGGAATTCTAATCGGACTTCTACTATTTTCCTAGACCAGGATATTGGGACAAATAACGCGCTTGGCGTAAGTTCTTATGTATTGGCCGGAGCAGAAACTCAAGGTTTATTCATGCACAAATTGCCACAAGATGCTCAAGTTTTGAGCCCTTTTGACTCTACAATGAGGTACTCTCCAACGGAAGTATTTTCACGTGACGGAACCGATTATGCCATTAATGGATCATTTCCTTCCAACTACTTAGAAAAGTATTCAATTCAAGCCCGTGACCTCGATTATGGGAAGGGCTTAGTTTTTACTACAGCCGAGGATAGTCTTGATGTTCCTTTTACGATTTCCAAAAACGGCAAGTATGAAATATTTGTAAGACTCCTTGAAAGTCACCAAGGAGGAATGCTCAAGATTGACTCCGACGGATCATCAATTGGATCCATCTCCACTATATCTCAAACTGATGGATTTGTTTGGAAGCATCTAGGGAGCGTATCTTATTCCTCAGGGAATCACATTATAACTCTCGATAGTCTAAGGGGTCTTAACGCGATAAACCTAATTGTTATCATTCCAACGGACACCATGCCATCAATGAAAGATCAAATCAATCAAATGTTACCAAATGGTACCCGTGGATTCATGTACACTTTAGCTCCTGCCGATTTTACTTCTAAAGGCACCGAAATCGGTGAAAGTATTCTAACTAATTTACCAAGTGGAAATTCTAGCACTTCCTATTCGGGTGAGGTGGAAGTGCCCAAAAATACTACCCGCATGGCCATTGAATTTTGGGCGAGGCCAAGTAGCAGCGCTGAACCAAGCTCGCTGCAGATAAGCTCTTTAAATGTTGCACCAGCCGCCACTGACCTATACCTGCTCCATAGCCATTTTGAGTCCGGCGCAAGCACTCCTGAGGCATTTGGCTACGATGTTAAAAATCTCAAGCTATCCTTCGAGACATCATCCCCTCTATCGGGGTCTAGGAGTCTTAAAGCTGAGCTAGCAGATAATAGCAACGGGACCTCTGGCAGTCTTTCAACGGGTCTTATACCGTTGCCAAGCACACATGGCATACTACATCCGCACATGTTCGCTAGCACACATGACGTAGATCACCTAGAAGCGAAGCTTAAATTTTTTGATCATAATAAGACTTTCATTTCAGACAATGTTGTTTTTTCCGCAGGCAAAAATAGTCCAAAGAGTCTTTATATCAAAGACTTTGAGATACCGCCTAACGCAAAATTCATTGAGCTGCAAATCCTATCAAAGATGAAATCCGAGCCTCAATCATACTTCAATCTTGATGTTATTGCCATAAACTTCAGATATTTTGACAAGCCACTGTCGTTTGAAATGTTTGGGAATTCTCATTATACCGATCGGGCTGATTTCGCACGTATAAGCGATAAATCAATCGAATTCGATATCAACAGTAAGAATCAGGATGAAACAACAGTAGAAGATTGGCACATGTTTGCGTCCATGCCAGTTGACGTGACCGGTGGGCTCCGATACATGTATAATGCCGATCTTCAAGCAAATAATATAGATTCTGTTTTTTCGAGGTTGGTTTTTCTCTCTGATGATGTCGTACACACTTCCTCAATTGATGATTACTCAGATCAAAGCTTGCTCATGCCTTCGGGTTCGGAGATTACTGCAAACTTTCAGGTTCTCAAGTCTTCTAACTATACTATAGGAGTTTTGGCTAAAACGTGTGACGGAAACTGTACTTCATCACTGAAAGTAAAGGTTGGTAATTCAACAGAGAATTTGATTCCTTTGGCAAGCAATAAGGCTGAGTTGACGTGGTTCTACTTGAAAAATGACATTGCGGCTGGAGAAACTGCTGTAAGAATTTCATCAGTTGGCGGACAAAATGAATTTAGGGGCATGATATTCTTTCCTGATTATGCGAAAGGTCCGTCAAACAATTCGGTTCCTTCGAATAGTGCCCAACTTGCCGGTAACACTGGTGACTCGTATCCTTATAGTTCATTGGGTTCACCCCAAATGACAGTAAGTCTCCTGGATCACTCAAGAATTGATCCTGCAAGCTATTTTGCAAGGATCAATGCGTCTCAGCCCTTTATTTTGAGGCTTGAAATCCCATATAGTTCCATGTGGCGAGCCTACATTAATGGTCAGAGCTATGCGCCCGTTAGGATATATTCAGAAGATGCAGGATTGCCCAGTCTCCAGGAGTCGGCTGAATTCCCTGCAATAAATGGGTTCCCAATTGATGATCAGACAGGAGATCTAAGCGTCACAATAAAATTTTTGCCTCATGATTGGTATCATCTTGGTTTGATAATAACTGGTGTCGCTCTGATTGGTTCATTAGGATACTTGGTTTGGCAGCGTTGGAAACGATATCGCGTCAATATGTTTTCTACAAGAGCAGGTAAAGCATAATGGTTAGATTACTGCCTTATCTCGAATATGCAAAAAGGACGATTGCGCATCTTGAACCCGCGGCACTTATAGGATTAGGAGCCTTAGTCTTGCTCATTGTTTTGTCCGTCTCTTTGTCACTCGGGAGTGATGACACCAATTCATTCAATAGTACGGTAATGACAATAATCTACTTCTTGCTCATTATAAGTGTGAGTTGGCAGTTAGTATATTATTTTCGCAGCTCCAAAACGAATCAAAAAAGTACTCAGGGGTAACTTAGCAAAATCGAATCTTGGAACATAAGGGTCAGCTTAAGGTTGTATTATGAAGATGTCCGCTTCGTAACGTGACATTAACTAATGTGGTGAAGCATATGCATGGCGCCAGCAGACCAATACTAATTAGTTGCTTGACGCATCATGCTTCTTTTACATCCATGACCTTGGCTAGATTCTGGATTGCAACGCATTCTTGCTAATTGATTCAAATGCGCCTGCAGTCTTGTTATTGCAGAATAGAGGTACATTTGCGCTTAGTGCAGCAAAAAAGAGATCCTTGTTCTTTAGTAATGAAAGCTCTAGTACCATATGAATATTCTTGAGGTCTACAAAAGATTCTAGATCTCGCTTATGTCAGGATTCAGAGGCACATAAAAGAAGTTAAGAGGATGGTCCAGACCATAAAATATTCCTAAGATAATTCGGCAATTACTATATCAGTATATATGCATGCCTCTCGGCTTTGGTAAGAAGGAGAGGAGAGGTATCATTCAAGACCGAGATCACTGAGAAGGACGAATCGGATGAGATAAAGAAGATATAACGATAGACCTGTTAATGTGGATAAATAGGTACTGCTGCCAGTTGCCAAACAGTCAAAAGTCGGTGCTAGCGGTTCACGGGCCCATAAGGAAAAATAAAATCTCGAGAATAAAGAAGTCCTGAACCAAATAGCAAATACCATACGGGAATAACAGCTGGAACAGCACAAAGAAGCGTCCAAGACGATAGTATCACAATACTAGTACGCTTATCGTTACTAATGAGCACATTCAACGAATCATTCAAGGGATACAAATTTACTGCAATCCTGCAATCAAATGGAAATATTCACGCGCGTCGCTTGTCTTGGCGAGGAAGCAATCGGCCTTAGAAACCATAGCATCAATTATTTCTTGCTCTATTTTCATCATTTTGTTCAGATTAAAGCTTGGATTAAAATACGAATAGGCAAAAAGAAGTGAATTCTTGTGGTATGAGAATTCATTTCTGTTGATTATTAAGATCCTTCTTGCAGCTTCTTCTTTGCTAATCCTTTCTATATGCTTTTTTCCCCTGTCTAGAATGATGATTCTTCTTATTGGCGCTTCCTCATCAATTTGAAAATCCTTTGCCATGCTGGATACAGATACAGCTGGAGTGGAGGCGTACGACGACAATAATGGAACCTTTTTAATAATAGAGGAGATTGGATCGGTGGTGGTTCTAGCATACTGAGATGCGAATTCTTCATTATGCAAGAATGTTGCAGTGTGAGGATTCGAATAGACATGCTCTGAATCAACAAATGCTATGTCTTCAGCAAGGTAATGAAAGCCTTGCCTCAAAGCCGCAAACGTAGTTAGGGTCTTGCCTGTATCTGGCGGAGCAAATAATAGCATTCCCTCGCCTGCTGGCGATGATATTGCGGCACAATGAACGGGAGCATAGCCACGGTATAGTAAATTACTAATCAATATATCGGCAAGATGGACACCTGGAGGATATACACTATCAAGTTTAACCCTGACATACCTAAAGAACGCATCATTCACGACAAGTTTGGTATCTCTTAACAGATCTTTAAGAAACAATTTCAGCGTAACACCAAGACCTACAGGTCTTTCATAGTAAACCTCGTCTCTTTCATCTTTACCCCAAAAGTAGTGGAACTTTTGTAAGCCCTGTACCCGGTAAGAAAAGTCTTTTGATACATCAAAAGATATGGAAATTTTTGGATGCGATTCCCCTGAATAATTATCGAGATTTTCACCTAGAGGAAATACTGGGATCACATTTTTGTTACTTTCTACCCTGGCTATGTTTGGCCTGATACAATATTCAAATTTCTGAGCTATTCTCCCACCGCCTAGTTTTTAATAGTTCCCATCCGTACAGACCGTAATTGCTTTTACGACTTACGTCATCTTCCGACGTAAGAAAAATAGAGAATCTTGATCTACCTGATAATTCATCCTTTGATATTCTTTGGAACGCCATATGCGTGAGCGTGTGTGTGTATATGTGCCTGTTTGAAATGATTTTCATCTTAAAGTAATGCGAAATGATTCTATGATCTCTATACACACCTTTTCTAATATGATACTTATCTAAGGGCTTTCAAGATCGCGTTGAATGGTGCAGGTTCGCCAAGTGACGTACCCCTGCGGCTTCTAGAACGCATAATAATGAGAAACCTTTATGCTACATAGAAATGGACAGGAAGCGAGCAACAATAGTTTTCTCTATAATAGCCATTGCGGCAATTGGAGGCACGTCAATCCCTCTTGGCTATTCGGGATTGATAAGCTCTCTAGATACATCTGCGGACGGCTCCTCCGTGCTATCGCCGATCCAAGAGAACAATAACAACAGCAGTGGTGACAATGATAATTCAAATTCAACTTCAACTGCCTCTGAGGGCAATTTCCGCGTCATAGAAGATTCCAATCTGCCCCGAGTCAACGATGCCAACCTGCGGGTCGAGAAGGTGATCGAAGGGATGGCGTCCCCCACCAGCATGGCATTTCTCGACAATGACGACCTTCTGATCCTGCAAAAGGATAACGGCATCGTGCGCCACGTTTCAAACGGGATACTTCAGCAAGGCGGTGTGCTCTCGCTGCCTGTCGATAGCGAGAGGGAGCGCGGGCTGCTCGGCATAGCTGTTTCAAATGAGGCCGACAGCAGCGGGACAAGAGCGGTCTTTCTCTATTTCACCGAATCGGCGCAGGCAGGCGGGATTAGAAACAAGGTCGATAGATACGACTGGACCGGCAGTGGCAACTTGTCTGGCGGGACCCCGGTGCTCGATCTGCCCGGAACTCCAGGTCCAAACCACAACGGAGGCAAGCTGATAATGGGCCCTGACGGGATGCTTTACGCGGTAATCGGCGATCTCAACCATCAAGGGAAACTCCAGAATTTCCAAGATGGCAATCCGCCTGACGACACCTCGGTGATCCTGCGGGTGGACCATGAAGGAAAAGCGCCGGATGATGGCAATAATAGCGTCCTTTCAGACAGTGACGCGCAGGTCAGCGATTCGCTGAGAAGGTATTACGCGTATGGCATACGCAACAGCTTTGGCATAGCCTTTGACCCGGTGACCGGCACCCTGTGGGATACCGAGAATGGCTCGACGGAATATGACGAGATAAACGTGGTGAAGCCTGGCTTTAACAGCGGCTGGAGGAGTGTCATGGGTCCGATTGAGCGAACCGACAAGACCGTTGACGACTTGGTGCAGTTTAACGGGTCGCAATATGCCGATCCTGTGTTCAGCTGGCTCATTTCAGAAGGGATCACAGATATCGAGTTTCTGAATTCCACGAGACTTGGCGATCGGTACACAAACAACATCTTTGTCGGCAACGTTAACAAGGGCGCCCTGTACTTCTTTACGGTCAACGACAACAGGACCGGGCTCACCTTTGACGGCTCTAGCGGTCTGGCAGACTTGATAGCTGATAACAACGCAGAACTTACTGCGGTGACGTTAGGCACCGGCTTTGGCGAAATCACAGACATCGAGACCGGACCCGACGGATACCTATACATACTGTCGTTGAACGGAAGCCTCTACCGCATAGTCCCTGCAACAAGTTAAAAAAAACAACAAGACGCGCCGGGTCATTATTATGGGCGCGTGCCCAAGCCACTCTTCCTTTTCGCTATAATTATAGTCGTTGCTGCCGTAATTGCAGCCAAGGCACCAGCTGCCAGGACTGCTGCGGCTGGAAACTCTGGCACGACAGTCGTGTCTGTGATTGCCAGCTTGACATTGCTGCCTTGAGACAGAACAGGACTGAGCGTGACGTTGACAGTCGTATAGTTCGGGTCAGAGTTGTCCACATTAAAGTTAAGCGTCGTGTCCTCCTGGCCGTTCAGAGCTACCGTGGTTATGTCGTCCAGAAGTGACCTTGGGATCCTGATGGCTAGCGAGGCGTCCGGGGCAATGGTGCCGTTTGCACTTGCGTCTACAATTATCCTGTTGTTGTCCTGATCCACCTGAAGGTCAGCGACATTGACTTCGGCCGGCGCATCCACACGGGCAACATGCAGGATCTGCTCCTCTCTTTCGCTTATCGAGTCAAGCGCGTAGATCTCGTAGCCTCCATAATAGATCTCGCCGTTTGGCGACTGGGCGATACCTATTGTGGGGACGAACGGAAAGTGGGCCAGCTCTATCTTGTATTCAAGCACTACGCTCTTTTTGTCCTCTCCCAGCTTAACTGCGTAAATATCGCCTGTAAAGCTGCCAAAGAGGAACATGCCCTTTAGCTCCGGTATCTTGTCGCCGTCGTAGTAGATCATTTGCGTGGGCGCTATTGCGTCCCAGTAGGTCCTCACCGGCTTGATAGAATTGTTATCCACGCGCTCGGGGGGAAGGTTCGGCGGCTGCATTGTGGGAAACCCGTAGTTGCCTCCCTTTTCTATTATGTTTAGCTCGTCGTAGTGAAAGTCGCCGTTCTCAGTAATGACTCCCGTGCCGCTGGCATCAAAGTCAATCCCGTACATGTTCCTGTGGCCGATGGTGTAGACCGGCGAGCCGGGGTACGGGTTGTCGTCTGGCACTGTGCCATCCTTGTTGATACGGAGTATCTTGCCCAACGTTATCGCCGGATCCTGCGCAAAGATGTGCTCTGTCGCGTCACCAACTGTCACGTACAGCTTGCCGTCGGGGCCAAACGCAAGTCCGCCGCCGGAATGGTAGCCGCGCGAACCCGGTATATTGTCTAGCAGCACCTTCACGTCAGTGCCGGTGCCGCCCCTGTCTGTGAACCTGACAAGCTTGTTGACCACCTTGCCTCCATTGCCGTTCCCTGTCTCGACAAGGGCGCTGTAGTAAACATAGACAAAGCCGTTTTTCTCAAAGTCGGGGTCAAGCGTGATTCCAAGAAGCCCCTGCTCCCAGCTGACGTACGCGTCCTGCACTTCCGCAAATGGCCTATCCAGAATCTTGCGGTCAGGCGTCATTACCCTTATTTCGCCAGTGTTCTTTTCTGTGAAAAAAAGTCTCCCGTCAGGTGCAAATGCCATGCCTCCAAGCAGGGTCTTAGTGGTGCCGCCGTTTCGCCCAAGCGCGTCGTCGGCATTGCCGTCGAGGTACCAGTGGCCAACCATTCCTTCCGGGATAGGGGCCATGTTGTAGACCTTCCTGAGCTCGTTATCGCTCAGAGTCCTGTTGTACAGCCGCACGTCATCTACTATGCCAGAGAGCCTGTTGCATGAGGCGCAATATGCCGCAGAGCCTATTCTGAGCGGGACGCCGGGGTTCGCGGTGTAATTGCCTTCAAATTGCGCTTCGCCAACTAGGGCGCCGTCCTTGTAGACCTTGAGCGTCGAGCCGTCAAAGGTGCCGGCGATGTGGGTAAAAGCATTTGCGGGAAGGATGACGTCCGGCGGCGCATAGAGGGAGCCGTTGGAATTGAAGGCGCCAAAGCGCAGGGCAGCACTTGGCCTGCCCGCCGCGGCGTCGGTCCCGTTGAACATGTCAAAAAGCCATCCTGCGTCCTGCGCCCTGTTGCTATGGGAAATGATGTGGCTGTACGGCTCTACCCTTGTAGTCTTGATCCAGAACGAGACCGAAAACTGCTCTGTGTTTATTTCAGGGACGTTCATTATCTCTACCGACTCTCTGTATTCGGCGCGCATATCGATTGCCCTGCCGTCCCTTCCCTCGACAAATATCGTCTTGCTAGTGGTAAGCGGCTGAACGAGCGTCGAGTTGCCCATCACCTCATACCCTTCCATCTCGTTGAGCAGCAGGTCACAGTGCATCTGCTCGCCGTAGCGCTGGCACCCATAAAGGTGAGTGATGACCTCCTGCGCGTATGCCATAGTAATTGTTGACGAAGAAACGATCATGATGGCGACTAGCGCCACTACTCCAGCAACCAGATAATTCACGGTAATGACATTGCCAAACGCTTTTCTACTTAGGTGGTGCGATTTTCCCATATCTCTCTCTATCTACTCTCCAAAATGACCGTAACGGCAGCCAGCAGACTCGCTGTATTTGCTGAATGTCCACACAAAATAAAGTAGTTGTTTACTTATAAGGGTCGCCGAATGTCACTCTGGATGAATAGGGATTTGGCTGCCAATAAGATCCTCTAGAAGCAAGTATCTGTATCTGTATCTGCATCTCTAGAAAGATAGGATTCTAATGCATATGAAATTCAATTTGGAATTCAATCATTACATAATAGTTTAGTGTAGATTTCGAGCTTTCAAGCAACGATACTAATGTTGTGACCCTAACATGTTGGCAGGAGTACGGTCTAGAGAGGACATATTCCACTTAATGTAAACCCCTGTCACAGTTGAAACCACTGGAAAAGTAATAGAAATTCAAGTAATAGATATTGATGAAGGAGCTACTGTAAAAAAAAGAAGAAGAAGAAGACGTTAATCAAAATGTCCTTAACATCCATGACGGGCATCCAATCTATGGCATAGTCGAGATAGTAGAGACAGACAACAATGAAAATTGGCTTTGGGCAACATTATCGAAAATGCCACTTGAATCCTCTCCTCTCACTGTACGCATATATATCTGAGCAAACATCGCATGGATGGCATCTGTGGCTATGATGGAAAGTCCTGGCAGAAATAAAATAGTGGCAATCGTGGCTCGGGTAACTATCGAACGATAACCATTATTTTGTCCTGAGAAAAAAATTACTAGAATAACCCGATAAGTTACTGTGTCAGATGGCATATCCTGGTGCAGGCTATAATAATCATCTTCCGAGACACAATCTCTATTAGAGATCTTATGTTCCAATCTTCTTTATCAGTGCAAGCATCCTTTCTGCGACGTTTTCCCCGTACGGGTTGCGGTCTATTCTGGCTCCAAGCATCGATTCAACTACCTGTGATAGCGAGTCGCGCCGGTAAAGCGGAAAGAGCACGTTTGCCTTCAAGAGCAGGGTCTCCCACCTTTCCGACACGTGCCTGAGGGTCACGCACGGCCGCCTGAGCACTATGGCCTCCTCCTGCACGCCGCCAGAGTCAGTCATGACGAGCCGGCAGTTTTTTAGCAGGTAGAGAAATTCAAGGTAACCAGCTGGCTCAATGGTGATGACGTTGTCTGGCAGGCTGATGTTGTATTTTGCCAAGTTGTTCTTTGTCCTTGGGTGTATCGGGAAGACTATCTTTTGTTTTATACCAGAGAGGTGCTTTATCAGCATTTCAAGCCTGTCACGCTCGTCAACGTTTTCCTGCCTGTGCATCGTCAGCAGCAAATATTCGCTTGGAAGGTCCTGCCTGCTGTGCTCATCGGCTATTTTTACCAGCCGCCTGCAGACGTCGACCACGAGGTTACCGGTGACAGTGACATTTTGCTCTATTTGCTCATAGCTCAGAAACGTCCTCGCAAGCTCAGTCGGCGCGAACAAATAGTCGGACATCGAGTCTATCTGTATCCTCGCCCTTTCCTCAGGCACATTTAGGTCAAAGCAGCGTAAGCCTGCCTCAATATGCACAATTGTCGAGCCGAGCTCCTTGGCGGCAAGCGCGCCGGCAAGGGTCGAGTTGGTGTCGCCGTAAACAAGAACACAGGGCGGCTTGATCTTGCTCAGGAATTTCACTATGCTCCCTTTTAGCATGCCCACGTTAGAGGTGTCGCAGCGCAGGTCGTAGTCAGGCTTTATCCGAAGCTCGTCAAAAAAGACGCTCTTCATGTTGTCAGAGTAGTGCTGGCCCGTGTAGAGCAGCAGGTGATTGTACTGCTGGCTGCTGCCAAGCAGCTGCACCAGCTCTGACAACTTGATTATCTCAGGTCTTGTGCCGGCGATTGTGACGACGTCGACGTTTCTCTGTTCTACCCGCATTTTTCACTGATCACACATGCCTTCATGGTATTTTTCTCGATATCAGGAAGCAGTATCCGTCACAATCTTTTCTACCCTTGCCACCTTCATGAACCCGTGCGTGGTCTTGGTGTTGGCCCAGGATTTGACTGTGAATGCCTTTATAAGCGACACAAACCAGTATTGCGAAAACGGAATCATCACCGGTATCTGCCCGGCGTAGGCAAAGCCCCTGATCCCGTACTCCTTGACAAACACTGCAGTCTGCAGGCAAATGAGGACACCTGTGAGCAGGAGCCACGTATTGAGCGGGATGTAGGCGTAGGTATAGGGGTAATAGTCAAACAGGAGGTAGTGCGCGGCGGCGAAGGCCGGGATTATAAGCATGACAAATCCGGCAATCGCGGCTATCGGGTTGAGCCAGTAAATATTGCCAATAATGTCAGACCCCTCGGCTATCCTTCCGCCAAGCAGGTCCATAAAGCCCCTTCCCCATCTCGACCTCTGCTTGAGCATAAACGTGAGGGTGGGCGGCTTTTCATCGTAGTTTATCGAGAGCGGCGCAAAAGCAATTCTGTAGCCCCTCCTGAGCAGCCGGAACGTCAGCTCATAGTCGTCAACCAGATGGTTTGCAAACATACCTACCTTAGTCAGAATGTCCTTTCGGATGATGTAGCCGGTGCCGCCTAGCGGCGTTCGCCTGCCAAAGTGGCTCCGAATAGTCATAAATGGCGTGGACCACAGGTCGCCCTCCATCGCAAGCATCCTTGTCACAAAGTTAAAGTTCCTGTTGCTTGGGATGTACCTTCCCTGAACTGCCGCATAGTTGTCGTCAAAGAGCGGCAGCGCATTTTCGATAAAGTTGAGACTCAGCAGGCCATCGCTGTCAAGCACCAATATGTATTTCCCGCTTGCTTTCTCTACTCCGTAGTTGAGCGCGATACCCTTGCCTGCCTCCTTTGTCCGGAGATCAAATGCCTTGACCCTGCTGTCCTCTACCTTGGCTTCCTCGTATGTTTTGTCGGTGCAGTTGTGGCATACGACGATGACCTCGACGTTCCGGTGGGTCTGCTGCAGGCAGTTGAGAACCGTCCTCTTGATGACGCTCTCTTCGTTCCTTGCCGGTATGACTATGCTGCACAGGTCGCTTTTGCCTCCGACCGCGGCTGCCATTTTCTTCATTTTCATTTGGTACTTGCTGACGCTTCCGTAGGTGGCCAGATACACGGCAAAGATGACGATCAGCATGAACACATAGATAAGGTTGAACACGAGTATAGGGAGAGTAAAGAACCAGAGATCGACTTCGGTGTTGACCAAGATCTCGATGCCATTGATCCATGGGTATATCGTCGACGTGAGGACAAGAGCCCAGAGGCCGATTGTGGCAAAAAAGAACGCAATCCATACCTTGTCGGCCATCAGTTAGTCACACCTTCGGCTACTTTCCTGCTCCATGCGCTGCCGATTTGGATGTCGGCATTTTCGTATTAATGGGTTGAGAAAACGCAGCCAGTGTAGATATTCCGGTACAATTATAAGGTAACAACTAAACAGTATCTGGTATTCCAAATCCGCTAGCCGACGCCAAAAAGGTTCTCGATATGCCCCGGTATTTGTGACAACATGTCTATTATCTGCGAAAACAGGTCCTGCGACGCGGATACTTTATACTCTTTGTACGCAGAATCGATGTTGCCGTTCGCGTCGCCGGCCGTGACGACCACTATTCTCGATGGCGGGTGCATGTCTATCAGCGCCTTGTAAACGTTGTTCTGGTCCCGGAAAAGTCCGTCTGTCCTCAGCTGTCCACCATACACGTACTTGACTTCCCTGGTGTGCAGGGACGACTCGTCTATTATCTTCACTTTAAAGACGCTCTTGCCTTCGGAAAGCTCTGTAGTGAGAATTTCTATCTGTGGAGGGTCGCGGTCATTTGGAGCCTTTTTTTCCTCCCCGCCCTCATTGCTGCCTGGAAACGGCGGCGGAAGAGGGATCGATTGCGCGCTTGCCTGCCCAGCCAACAATAATGGCGCCGCCAAAAGAGCTGCAAGAATAATAATAATGATGGTCGTAACAAAAAACATCGGGAATGCCTTCGATGATAAGAACCGCTGTCAAAAATTTAAACATAACAGATTTGTGGCTAGCGACAAGGGTACTGGCACATTCTTATGAAACTTCGATACCCGAACAAATTATAGTTCTCCTTAATAAAACAATGATGATGATTTATCTAGTATATTTTATCTAGTATATTATGACAGGGACAGACTTGATACAGGATATTTAGTATATTATCACAGAGACAGACTTGATATAGGATATTTAGTATATTATAACAGGAATAGGCTTAATACTGGATAAATAAATGAGTGGTGCACTGCTTCTGATGAACATTCTGGCTGTTGGTGCGCATCCAGACGACGTTGAACTTGGATGCGGCGGCCTTCTGCTAAAGGCATCGCGGCAGGGTCATAACATTTTCATGTACACAGTTA
>DATCWI010000088.1:0-5769 GCA_036566425.1 Nitrososphaera sp. | reverse complement strand
TTGCCATCATCATCTCCGTTGCCATCATCATCTCCGTTGCCATCATCATCTCCGTTGCCATCATCATCTCCGTTGCCATCATCATCTCCGTTGCCATCATCAGGTTCTGGTTCCGGCTCAGGTTCTTCACTGCCTCCATCTCCGTTGCCATCTTCATCTCCGTTGCCATCAGCTGTTTCGGCTGCCCCTGTAATCTGTGTTGCATTAGTGCCTGTTGCATTAGTGCCTGTTGCATTAGTCACCAGCAAGGATTCGCCTTCTGCTGCTTGTTCTGCTATTGCTTGTACTACTTCCGGTGCTGCTATTAACTCAAATGAACCAAATATCTGCGCTACTGCCGGCGGCAGTGATGATGATGCTAAGCTGCCAAAAGCGGCAGTAGTTGTTGTTATTTTGGGTGTAGCAGTGGTAGAACTATTAGTAGAATTACCTTCATAAAAGACGGTATACCCCTTTATTGTACCTAGGTCGGGAGCTGTTTCATTTGTAGCAGTTAAAATGAAATATCCTCTTCTTGTTTCATCTGGGGCAGAAGTAGTACTGTAGGTCATTTCTACAAGTTTGGCTGGCACTGTTGCTATTGTTTCGTCTGTCTGCGGATTTGTAATGTTGACTGCCGTTGCAGTACTGTTTACAGTTTGTATGCCTTCGTAACCAACTTCTTGAAGCTTTTGTAGATGGTATGTAGTAACATTATTAGACGGTTGGGTTCTTTCCTGCAAATCTGGATATCGTATAATACGAATTACTTCTTGCGCATCTTGACAGCTATTGTCGCTGGTGCTATTACTGCTGTTTGTGCTCCCGCCACTAGCATTGCGAAGTAATGTTACTTGTTGTTCTTCCTCTGGACAGAGCTGTGCTAATATTCCATATCCTTGTGTTGACTCTTCTAAAAACTCAGAGCCTGTATTATTTAGATCTTGAATTACCCAGCCTTGTGGCACTTGTACGCTGAAGCTGTCATTTGTACTTTGAAATTTTGTTGCTACTGCTGGTGCTGCTGTTCCATTCTCAATTTCTCCGGGTTGGCTGGTCAGCTGTTGTCCCTGTTGTGCGTTAATTATCGTAAAATTGGAAGCCAAAAGAATGAAAGCGATGGTTAATGTCAGTCCCATCGCAGGCGTTGATGAAACCGGTAATGATGATGGTGATATTTTCATAATTTCAAGAACTGGAAATAGGTTCGAGAGCAAGATAAGGTTATAGATTAATTATTCTGTAAAAATACTAAGATGGTAACAGCTTAACTACTTACCTACAATATTATGGTGCTACGTTATTACTTAACAGTTTTGTAGGAGGATCTATTATTCATTATGAGCGGTGAAAACACAACCAGCAACCAACCAAAGAATGCAATTGTAGTTGAGCATGAGAAATTTAACTTGAAGAGCATTCTAAAGCGTTTACGGAGATATTCGATCAATTCACTAGAAGAAGAAGGTATTATAATCGTAAATAGTCAACTTCTCTTACACTCAGAGGTCTATAGTACATATCTCAGGGCTAACTACTGATGCGTAAACTTTCATGGACGCTTCTATCTTCTGTAATGAGTTGCTATTTATTAGTTGAACCTATGTTTATCGAAGTGATAATGTATTGAATCGCTAAATTTTTAGGTTCATAAATATATGAGTATTAAAGGAGACTAGTAACTAAACATATGTCAGACAAAAATACATTAACATTAGCCTCATCGCTGACCGTCGTTCCTTTGACTATAATGCTAGTTGCTATTGTACTATATAAAAGAAGGCGCAAATATTCGCAAACATCTGGGTTTTTAACACAAACAAGATCAAGAAAACAAGGTGGTGCTAACAGTATAACTGGTATCGCTATGCAGCAATTGAGGGGAAAAATCCCAAAGACAACGACTGGTTGGCTTGGCAAGAGTACAAGATAATTATGGTGATGGCTACGACTAACGAGATTGATAATTCCAAAGATGCTGCCCATGTAGTGGCGCCGCCGCTGATGGTCTCTACAAGTGCTTTTGATAATACAGTAATGGGTTCTTCTTATTCTGCTATGACTCAAACTCCAAGAGAGCAGGAAATATCAATTTCTGATGATGCTAAGAAGGCAGGAGAATCACTAAAAGAATGGATAGCCGCAGCTATCAAGGATGCAAAGGATTCTACAAAGGGAACAGGAAAAAGACCAAAAGAAGAAACCATCGGTGATGCTGCCCCAACTGATTCAAAAGATATTCAATCCTTGGGAGATACTCTCAATACTTTGGTTGGGCTCTTTGAAAAGACGATGGTTGAGATCCGTAAGGAAGGCTATAACGAACAGATAAAATTACTCCAAAGTTACAAGGAACTTTTACAGACACAGATCAAGGTAGTGAAAGCGAGAGGCACGATGGCAAGAAAGTTAAAGCCTGGTGCTTGATTCACAATCTAACTTTCTAACTGTGTATTTTAGAAGTAATAATTCACAGTGCTCCCCTCTTTGCTCAAAAATAATGCATCAACAGTGAGAGACAAACAATAAGCAATATCTTTACTTGCGCAACTAAGTGAGGAGCACATAAATCGATATCGAGATACACTATCGAATCTTTAATTTATTACACAAAAGATTGAATACAAAGAAGCTCACAACTCGTGAATTGATTTAAATCTGTCTTGATGACACATCTTGTAGTCTGCTTGAGCGCACAGAAGGAAGTCTCAATTTCTTTGGCTGAAAGCTCCATAGTAGCAGGAAATGACCTACATGGTGTTGTAGTCATTAATTACAGCGGACGATTTGACAGTGTAGTAATAAACTCTCAGGTAGAGAACTCGAGTGACGTATTTTCATACACTAACCTAAATGGGAAAAATATCAAGCATCCTTATGCACGACTATCAATCTTTAGGTCAGAGCTTGCAGGTAGCACTACTATTAACTTCACCGCCACTACTAACCATGTTCCTTCAGGCGAATACTCGAACGTTAAGTTCCGAGTTTCGATAATACAAGAGCATAAAGAAGTGGTAAGCGATATTACATACACGAAAATAATAAAAGCTTAAGCGAAGCTCTCTACGATTTCGACAACAGCCTGCATATGCGGATGAGGTTCGCAATGGTATGGATATTCGCCAACCTGGGTAAATGTGAATTCGAATGTCTCGCCAGGCATCACAACTGTACCTAACTGTTCGGTTGAGTCAAAAACTCCGTTGATAAGATCGGTGTAGCCGTCGTCTGTAGTTACTGTGTGGCCAGTTATATCGGTATTAGTCCAAACTACTTTGTTTGATATTCCTATCGTTCCACGGGTGTCTTCTGGAACATAGAACTGCCCGTTAGTTGGCAATGAGGAACCTTCTGCAATGCTCACTTCTGTAACTTCCGCAGGATTGATCACTTCCTCAGGCAGCGTAGGTTTTGCATTAGCCTGTGGAATGTATACAAATTGATAATAACCCATGCTCACAGCAACTGCAATAACGAAAGTAATGACGCTTATGCCACCTGCGTGATTCACCATGCCTTGATCTTAAAATTCATTTTTTTCACATATAAAGTTTGATTGTCAGAGAGTCTTTTTGTCTGGACCTTCGTTAGTAGCTGCTGAAGTAAAGCGAGACTGATCTGATGTCTTCTGCTCAGTCTTGGTGCTGCCGCCTCCTGCTGCTGCAGCCGTCCCTCCAGATGGCGTATGCTGTGGGGATTGTTGTTGCTGTTGAGCGAGCTGGGCCACTTGTTCTGAACTAACTCTTGTAGATGCAGTGGGCGGAGGAGACGCCATTGGCTTTTGCACCTCACCTGCAGTAGTTGCGGGTACAGGCCGAGCAGGGGCAGGTACAGCTGCAGGCTTAGCTGGAGTAGGCGGGACAGGTCTAGGTGGCGGTGCCTTTGCGCGTGCTCTGCCATATCTATAGACATGGAACATTGCCGCAAAGACCAGCATCATTATGCCTATTATGAAGAGAGAGTAGTTCTTCATTCCTTGAAGTACCGCATAATATGCGGAGATATTGAGATATACTTGGAAAGCTAGGAGCGCTACAAAAAGAACGTACAGCCACTTTTGAGACATATTTATCGAACCTTTGGGTGGCTTCTTGGGTTGAAGCTTGGCGTTTGCCTCTGCATGTTTTGCCAGTTTGATCATCATGTAAGTGAAACCAAACGATAGCGGGACGAGCAATATCATAACTAGGTAAAAGAATATGGGGTCGATTACCAATCTTTCAAGCAGCGCCTTATTCCTGTCAGGATCAATATAGAATCCCCAGTATGTAGTAACAATAATCTGAGCAAGGCTCGTAATGCCTAGCGCAGTGATAATTGGTCTATCCTTCCAAGAGAATTTCTTGTACCTGTCTATGAACGGAACAATTAGCAGTGCAAATATGAAAAGCCCTGGCCATGCGACACCTGTGGTAAACTTGTCATACATTGTACGCAAGAACGCATACAGCCCAGTAAGATACCACTCGGGAACCGTGAGACCAGGCGGCACCTCAGGTTCAAAAGGAAGCCCCAGACCTACAGGGAACACTCCGCCTGTCAAAATAATAGCACCTGAAATTGCCATGACCATCGGGACGTCAAATACGAGGAATCGCGGAAAATGGACTACCATGAGGCCAAGCATTGCTATAGGCAGCAGGAATACATGGAACGCGTAGAATCTCAGGATAAAATCATGAAAGCCTGCGCCAAAAAACGCCTCCCTCATCTGAGGCCCCAGCACGGGTATTGAATTGGTTAATGATGCAGCAATAGAAATTGCAAGCTCTGCTCGCTCACTGAATATGATATCATAGCCAGTAAATGCTTCAAGGATCGTCAATACACCTAGTATTATGCCTGTGACCCAGAGTATCTCATTTCTGATCTTGTAGCGGCCACTGAAATATTGATAGTACATATGAAGCAATGCCATCATGACCATTGCGTTTGATGCATGATAATGGATATTGCGTATATGGAACCCATAGGGGATGGTATCGTTTATGTTCTCGACGCTATTCCATGCCCTGTCAAGTATGGGTTCATACCATAGCATGAGCAATGCACCAGTGATACCGAGTATGATGAAAATGACAAAAGTAAGCATGCCAAGGAAACCAAGTGGGCTGACGAATCTTCCGGGGAAGGTGAACTTCAGCCCCATGAATATGGTTCGCTCTACTCCGGCGTATACCCACCGGGCAAACCTTACAAAGCTATTTTCATACGTTAAGGTAGCGCCCATATCCAACTATTCCATTTGCATTAGGATCCCACGTAGGGGGTAGTACCAATATATCTCCATTAGAATCAGCTTCAAGACCAAGGTATGGGAGTACATTTGAGGGGGGTCCTTGCAGCGCCGCAGGTCCCGCAAAGGCCGCGCCAGTTGTGGGGTCATACAGGCTTCCATGACATGGGCATTCGCCCCTCTTCCTACCTTCCTCAGGCCAATACTTCCACAGGCACCATAGGTGAAGGCATACCATGCTAAATGCTCTAAAAGCAGAAGCGTCATTCTTGTCGCCCCCGAGTTCCGGTGGCAGCCTTATTAACTGCCATGTGCGAAATGCTTCCTTATTCAGCGCAGCATCATCACTTTTTGGGTAAATGATAACCTCTGAATGATTAACAGGAAAGGTATTTACGTTGACAACCGTGCCATCCGCAAGCTCAGCCTTGACTCTCTGACCCTCATTGCTGGCAGGATTTGGCAAGAACTTGCCCCAATCGACAAAGGGTGCAAACGTCATGACAGTACCAGCGGCAGCCATCAATTTCAGAAAATCGCGCCGCGATACT
>DATCWI010000045.1:0-32477 GCA_036566425.1 Nitrososphaera sp. | reverse complement strand
GGTAGCAAACGCTGCTATTGGGCCACTTGTACTCAATACAGTGATGGCAACCATTAAGATAGTTAGTCGGGGGATGGATGTTATCATAAATGTGTAATATATGTAAAATGTTTCCTTTATAAGAAATTCTTAAGGTTTTGGCGGCTTTGATATAACATTTTCTTTTTTCATTGCAAATTGGAAGAGCCTCAGTGCAATTAAGAAGAAGACTTGGTCGTTAAAGAAACAGTCGGGGAATGATTTGTCATAGATTATTCCTGCTTGTTTTATACTCGCTCTTGATTTCCTGAGGGCCCCGCATTTCTTATCATTCTCTCTCAATGTCGTATTCTTTGCCTAGCGAAGCCCGCTGCGATGTCCTGACTACGCTACGGGCCCAGCCTGAAGTGTTTCAAAAAAGCGAGACGCCGCTTCAAAATTTCGAAGCGTTCAGGGCTTGGCTCCTCGCACAAGGCAATACCACGGTCACAATTAAGAAAAACGTCAATTATGCAAGCAAGCATCAAATGATACTCATACGGGTGACGCTTCAATTTTGATGACTCTATGTCATTGATTACTATCGTTCTTTGAATTCCTCCAATCATCCTGTGTATGATTATGGGAAACATAACATAATGAACTCGAATATGAACCAAATAACGATAATTTGTCGATTGTTTGTCTTTGTCAAGTCAAGTATCCTAACTATATCTACTATGAGAGAAAGAATTAGCAAAATCACCTAGAACTCTTTTATCCCCTGACCGAAAATGTTATAATATGGCTCATTCGGGGAATGAAGAAAAAACTGTATCAATAGCACTATTCGCCATAGTATCAGCACTAGGACTGCTAGGAGTGTAATAGCAGTAATGACTATCCCAATACAGGAAACCGAAGCAGGATGTGAAAGAGGGCCAGCAGTTAATCAATCTCTTCTAAAGAGCAATGGAAAATGCTTTGATAGGGGGCCTTCTAAAACTGCAAAACACTAATCAACTTCTGCTGATAGCAGTTGTGGAAGCACTCGCATTGCTAGGAGTCGTAGAAAGAGTAAATGACTAATTACAGAATTCACTTCCACTCGCTACTGCTTTTTCTTAATACTACCAACTAATCAAAACCCCCTTGCTCAAGGAAATGAACTCCGATAACCACAAACTAAGCAACATGAGCAATATTTCATTGTTAAACGAGGCTGACGAGCTAGCAAGAAGCCAGAAATGGACAAGAGATTTGGCGCTATACACTATGTATTCTCAAGCAATGAAGAGAGGGGATAAGATTAAGGCCAAAGCCTGTATGGAACTATTAGAGAAAGAGGTTATGAATTTGCTTTCGGACGCGAGTTTTTGGAGGCCGGAAAGAGGAACTGATCTAGGCAGCTGAAGCCAAGCTAAATTTCCACTCACTTATTGTCAGGATCTCTTGAGTAACTCGTTAATTATTGGCCTTTTAGCGGGGTGGGGATAATATAGTTTTGAATATCTCCTCTACGCAATCCAAGCTAGGTTGTAAAATAATCTATTGAAAATACTGATTTGGAAATTATTCTGCCAGTTTTATAAATGCCAAAAAGATCTAAAGGCCATGAAGCTTAACAATTCGCATGCAGCGGCTCTCAATCAGCATACCAAACTGCGTAAGGCTAACTGAACTTTATAGTCAAGGTATGATCAATATCATCCTCGAGTAAAGAAGATATAAATAATCGAGCATTTTAGCCAATCTAGAAAATTTCTTTCCCGCTTGCTTCCGCCTTTTTCTTCTCATATCCTTTACTAATTGCTAGAATGGTCTAATACTCTGCTACCACGCCTTGTTCGGAAAAAGCATCGATGGTAATTATAATTACTCCAACGACAATGACTTGTGGATTGCTAGCGATGTGTATGTGTTCCTCAGCGCAGGAAAAATTGTCATGACTTAGTTAGGTAACATTTAATAAGAGAATTCTTTTAAAATAAAATAAATACTTACTACGGATCTTCATTCCAGAGGATGCCACTATTCTCCAGATAAGAAGGAGAACACATAGAAACATGTAGGAAGAAGCGGGAGAGGGGAGCGATAAGGGAGGATGACATTAGTGCCACATGACATGCCCCCTCTCTAGATCCCCTCTCTTTTCTCTTCCAACTCTATGATATATTTGGGTTGAGAGGGTCAGGGTTTAACCAAAATTTCTTTCTCCTACGTCTGCCGGCTTCTTTTTCTCCTTCTGCTACTCCTCTCCCCTCGGTTCTAAGCTGTTTATAACCATCTCAGTGTTTCATTGTTACTGTCCCTATCGGTTTGGTATTCTCAATCTATGATTCAACAGATATCATCAGTGAGGATTGACCATGCCACGCCTACTGATGTCGAGCAGCCTTGTGATCGTTAGGATTAGATGGACCGTATGTGCAATCAGTATGCCTATCTCCTGCACCTTCAGTAATGGATTCATCAATGGTCTCTTGACTTAGACCATATCCGCCGTTATATGTGCAGACTCAATGGCATCGAAAATTCCCTTGTACATGATTCTCGTTCGCCACCACCATGGCTACGTCCACCATAACCTCCCTTATAATCAAATTCGATTGTTTCCTCAGTCTCGATAACATCGTAGTTTACTGCTGCATAGGCTGCATTATTGTTAGTAGTTGTCACGAGTAGCTGTGTTACTGCTATGGAAGATAAGACAAGAACTGATACTAATGCTATTACAACGATAATTTTTTCTCTCTTAACTGTCCTCCGTATATTTAAAGCGTAGTTATATTTTTTAAAGAATCCAATGCATTTTTCAGCTTCATTTATAAATTAGCCTCTTCTTGCAGAAATTTTGTAATGGGAGAGGGTTTTCCAAAGTATTTCATACAATAAGACTATAGGGAACGTGAAAAGACAATCATGCTAAATAATACGTAATTCTTAGGTAACAAGTCTCACAGTGTCTTAAATAGATAATCGCAAATGTATCAACGCCTGCCTAATACCCCTCTCTTTGAAATAAATTAGATAGTATTGTGAATCCAGATCTATCTTTTATGGTGTTAAGGTTAGCTAATAAGGTAGATGGGTTAACCTCCACCGGGGTTAACAAAAAGCCCTTGTTCTTCCATTTCCCTTATTTCATTCATAAATTCTTGTTTTAGGTTATCTGCGAGGTGGTAAAGCTCTCTGTTATCATTCAAATGATGTATATGATTGATTGAAATGCCAAGACTTTCCAGTTCTTGTACTAGCGAAGGGAGTATACCTCCATGAATCGCAATATTGTTAGATATCATATGGCACCAGAGTGTGATAACAGCTAGTTTGTTATTTGCAAGATAAAAGGCTTGCTAGGTAGGAACTTAAAGCAACTGATAAAATAAAATTCAGAGAAGATCCCAACCTGGTCTTCTAGTCTTTTCTGTCAATTTCAATAAGTTTTGATACGACACTACTACTGCGTGTATCATGACATTCTATCCATAAAGTATAATGTTTTTAGATATTTTAGATAGTCTAAGGCACCCGAATAATAGCTAGTAAGAGGAGATATTGTCTTTTATAGATAGATAATAACATAGTATATTGTTGAGATTATGAACTACCTAAATGATAAAAAAAATATGATAGCAATACTCGTAGTTATCGGTGTATTAACGGCCGCAGCTATAGGAATGTTGATTTCTGTACCTAGCGTATTGAGATCAAATACTGCGAACCTTGCTGGACATACTAATAACGGCACCAATGGTAGCAACGTCATTAATCCAATAGGTTAAACTTTTTGAAACCAGAAGAACTCGTGAAGTGTAAATTGCCTATAAAATGTCTGCGTGCGTTAATCTTGGCTCATCATCATTGTTTTAATAATGTGTAAGTTATAACTTGAAAATTTACGTTTATTGCAATATTATCATAATCTCTACTACGTAGCTCCACCTGCAGTGGCAGATTGGTTACAGCTATTATTGCATTGTGTGTTCTATCATTGTTCAGGAAGTACTTTTTGCGTCTTCAAGCAACTTTAAATTTACTTTGTCAATTAGAGATTGCATGCTTAATGGCTTTACTGCAAATTCATCAGCACCATAATCCATTATCCTTGTCTTATCTTCTGATAAACCCCTGTCCGCCAAAACAAAGACCTTCACATTCTTATTCATCCTTCTTACATTTAGGATAAGCATAGCGCTCCTATCTGATGCTATTTTTCCATCGACTGTGATTGCATCGATTGTATCACCTAGTTCTCCCAATTTATCAATGCATTCCTTGGCAGATAATGCTTGATGGGTTTCATAGCCGTCTAACTTGAAGAAATTACGAATAAAAGAATTAAGTTCGGGATCATTGTCACAAACTATTACATTGGGCGTCTTATTTCGCATTTACAAGATCATAAGTATATTCCCACTATTATCTTCTGTGCTATCATAAGTTAGACGTTTCTATCGCTTAGGAAAAATAACCCTGAACATGCCAAATGCAAGGACGTTTGCGGACAGCAGAACGCCGACAATTGATCAAAATTAAAGAACAACTTCGACAATCAATAATAAATACAACTTTTAATGTTTTGCATTGTTATGGCGAAGACAAAGAAAAAGAAGACGACGACGACCGCAAGACCAAGAGTCAGTGCAATCCCAAAAGGGTATCACTCTATTACTCCAGTTCTAGTAGTCAAAGGAGCAGAACAAGCAATCGAGTTTTACAAAAAGGCTTTTGGGGCCAAAGAGCTCAACCGTGCATACATGCCTGGGGGTAACATAATAATGCATGCTGAGATCCAGATTGGAGACTCACGTATCATGCTAAATGACGAGTTTCCAGAAATGAACTGCAAAGCTCCCCAATCAGTAGGAGGAGCAAGCACTGCATTATTCGTATATGTTAAAGATGTCGAAAAGATTTTCACACAGGCAGCGGACTCGGGTGCAAAAGTTACAATGCCCCTAATGGATGCATTCTGGGGTGACCGAACCGGTCAATTAGTTGACCCTTTTGGACACATCTGGTCGTTTGCAACTCGTAACCGCAACCTCTCCCAAAAAGAGATGCAAAAGGCGCAACAAGAATGGCTTGCTGAGCTGGGAAAAGGCCAGTA
The DNA here is from genome assembly GCA_036566425.1 of Nitrososphaera sp. GTDB lineage: Archaea > Thermoproteota > Nitrososphaeria > Nitrososphaerales > Nitrososphaeraceae > Nitrososphaera. Next base: position 27,406 of record DATCWI010000045.1, on the reverse strand, counting down.
GGCATGAAACCACAATAGCACTCTCCTTTGGCTCAAAGAATCAGGTTTCTCTTTCATCACCTCTCTGCCGGAATACAACGAATAACCTCATCCCAATGGTAAAGAAGAGCGATCACGCGACAGTGGAAGGATCTAGACTGAATACTTACAGGTAATTCTGTTCGTCTATTATGCAATATGTTGATAAATCAGCGTAGTTTTTAACCTTTCATAGATTGTCTTGATTCTTTCTCCAAGATGGTATATTCTCTGTCAGAACACATTGATATATGATGATCCCTTGCCTTTGTCATCATCATCCGTATTTAATTGGTTTACCGTAACTTCATGCTACAACTCTAAAACAGAAAATCTATTCTCTTGCCTAGATTGCAACGTGTACTTCATGTGGTGCTATAGTATTTGCCATTTCCCCTTTTAAATGGATCTTTCTTATTTGATCATTACTCTCTGATAAATTCAAGGCTCTGAAATATCTGCTGTACTGCTGATGGAGGATTACCTGAAGGTGTTGTTACTGCGGGACCTTCATAGGTGACAGAATTACCTGATAGGACCTGCCTTAGTCCTGGTACTGGATTCTCTGGGATAGTTGCCAGAATTGTATAACTCCTCAAATCAGGTAGTCCCAAGTTGGGCTGATATGTCATTTCTACAAGTTTGGCTGGTGCTGTTCTTATCGCTGTATCTGGATCTTCTGAGCTCGTGATATTAATCATAAGGTCTGTTCTATTTATAATATGGATATTAGTGTAATTACGCCCTTGCATTTCCTCTACAATAAATGCTAAGAAATCATTGGGTGTAATGCTGATTGGGTTCTCAATGGGCTCGAATTCTGGTCTGTGTCCCAAGCGATCGTGTGCAATTTCTACGGAGCTTTCAGATTGTTCACAGCTATACAGTCCTCCAATAATCGGCACTGCCTCTTGCTGCGGGCACATTATTGCCAATGTCAAAAAACCTGCCTCATTCGCAGTCAAATAGTTAGGAAGATGCAGATTGTCAATGTCCTGTACTACCCAGCCATTTGGGACCTGCACTCTAAATCCATCCACCGTATTTTCAAATGTCCCGTTCTTAATCACTACCGGTATGCTGCGAATTTCCTGAGCGTCCGATATTCCTAGGCCGACAGCAAAAACAAGAACCGTGGCAATTGCTGCTAGGACTATCATCTTTACTCCGATCAAGTAAAAGCGTGATGGTAATTGCTTTATTGTTTTCAGAATGATATACACATCCTAAAAGCAAGATAATGCTATGGATTAATATTCCATATTGGTTAAATTGATTACTTTTGGTTGATCTATCAACCTTAAAGAATTAACAACATCTAATTGCTATACCGTCATCCCGCTCTCCATTCTAAATAGATCGGCAGTTTTCATTACAATTCCTCTGTTGGTCGGCAGTGCTCTCTTGATCTTGCTTGAATGTGTCGCTCTATATTTAGAAATGCCAGAAGTATGTTATTATCTTCCGCAGCAACTATATGTTCTATGGTTGCGATGAAAGGCAGAAAGTCTCCAAAGAAAAAACAAAGATTGCTTAAAGCCCTCGCTTGCATTTCCTGCCTGTGCTCGACGCTTTCAAGACCTGTAACTTTTAGTGGTTCTGCTTATGGACTCCCTTTTTATGTGGGTTACTTCGCAACTAGAAGATCAGCAAGCAGTTTATCTATGCTTGTGATCGTTTTGCCCTCGTTGTCTGCAATTTGCTGCAGGGCCGGCGGATTCTCCATGTAATCAGGAATTCGTGCAGTTATCCTCTCTTGGTAGGTAGGAACATGTTCGTTTTGGTAAAAAACGCCGATCGGGATCTTGTTCCCCCATTCATTTGACTTCTCAATCACTTGAGACATTTTCTGATTTATCTCCTCAGGAGTATGCACCTCGCCATCATACCCCGTCTCTTCCAGCTTATACATCCTCGGTATAGCTTTGCCCTCTTTGGAATCAACATGGTCAAGGCCTTGAAACCATTCCTTGGTATTGATGTCGTTATATGTTGGACATGGCTGTAACACGTCGATGAACGCAAGCCCATTATGAGCAACTGCTTTCTTGATCAACTCCTTGAGGTGACGTACATCGTAGGAATAGCCTCGTGCAAGAAAAGTAAAGCCTGCAACAAGTGCAAGGGCTATTGGATTGACGGAATTGTTAACATTTGGTTGCGTCAGCGATTTTGTCTTCATGCCCAGCTTTAGTGTGGGCGCAGCTTGCCCCTTTGTCAATCCATAAACCGCATTGTTGAATACAATGTAGACCATATCGACATTTCTGCGCCCTGCACTTACTAGGTGACCCGCGCCAATTCCAAGGCCATCGCCGTCTCCTCCAACAGCAATAACTTCAAGCTCAGGATTTGCAAGTTTGGCTCCCTGTGCAAATGGCAGCACCCTGCCATGCAGAGTATGGATGCCATATGTCTTGATAAAATGCGGTGTTTTCCCAGAGCATCCTATGCCAGAAAATATCGTGGTTCTGTGTGGGGGAAGCTGTAGATCTGCCAGCGCCATCTGTATCGCATTCAATATTCCAAAGTCGCCACAGCCTGGGCACCAGTCATTGTGAACGTCTGTTTTATAATCTGATAATTTAAGCGCCACTTCTCAATATTTGCCTCCTTGGAGCATCTCCACGTATTATTCTCTTTACGCTATTATAAACCTCGTCAAGTGACATAGGCCTCCCGTTATACTTTACGATGTAGTAGTTCGCTTCTAAGCCTGTGCGCTGGCGCAACAGTGAGCCCAGTTGACCCGTGTAATTCATTTCTATGTTGATGATTGTCTTAGCATCTTTTAGCATCGATTTTACTAGCTCGGATGGAAACGGGTGCATGAGGCGAATTTGGATATATTTGACTTTCATGCCTTCGGCTGCCAATCTGTCCATTGCGTCTAATATTGCACCCTTTGTTGAGCCCCAGCTGATTATGACTATGTCGCTGCTGCCATAAGCCACCGCTTTATCTTCATTCGGTATTTCGCTAATTGCAACATCCATCTTAGTCATTCTCTTGTCCATCATCCGTACCCTCATCTCAGGGTCTTCAGTGATGTGTCCCTCCTCAGTATGCTCATCTCCGCTATTCCAAAAAATTGCATTCTCCGTGCCAAGCATAACCATAGGGCTTATAGGATTGTTTGATAGCTTGAAGCGGAGATAGTTACCGGCAACCCCTTTGTCTTCCTTTGTTATCTGTTTTATCCGAAAGCCTCTGTCAATTGCAACTTTGTTGACGTTAAAGTTCTTGCAAGTGATGAGGCTATTTGCTATTGCCTTATCCAGCATGTGTATTACCGGCATCTGGTAACGATCTGCAAAGTTAAACACCTTTATAGTATCGTAAAAGCTCTCTTCAATATCCCCTGACGCAAACACTATCCTTGGGAATTCCCCATGACCCGCATTAATTGCAAAGTTCAAGTCTCCCTGCTCGTGGCGCGTCGGAAGACCTGTCGATGGACCTGTTCTCTGATAAAGGGAAATCACCACAGGTACTTCGTTCATGCCAGCCCAGCCAAGCGCCTCAGCCATCAATGAAAACCCTGGGCCTGATGTTGCAGTGGCAGTGCGGACACCTGTAAGAGCACTGCCAATTGCCATTGTGATGGCTGCTATTTCATCTTCTGTCTGGATGACAACAGTCGAGCCTTTCTTGCCTGAATCATAGAGATCAAGTACCTCATTTGCTTCAAGAAACTCACTATCATCCGAAGCTGGAGTGATCGGATAGTATGTCTGAAAACGACAGCCTGCGACCATCTTGCCTAGAGCAGACGATTGGTTGCCCTGTATTATTATCATGTCTGGCTGAGCTGGCTTTGTTTTTAGACAATAGCTAAATTTGCTCCCTGCAAATTTTGCCTTGGCATAGTTATACGTATGAACAGAAGCCTGAACGTTCAGATCGGCTACTTTCTTTTTTGTACGAAAAATGAATTGAATGGCTCTTGCTAATACTTCGCTATCAAAATCCATTATTGCCATTGAAGCCGAAAGCGCCATTACGTTTACCATGCGGGTCAGCCTGCTGAGTGCAGGATCGTTCGCCTTTTGGGCAAACTCGTGCAAGAGCTGGAAAAATGGAATAGGAAATAAGATCACTCCGCGTCTTTTGGAGTACTCAAGAGCATCCTGTACTGTGAATCCCAGTCCCGCCTTTTCCAATACCTTTTTTATACGTACTGTGGCCAAGTCATCAACAGTCGGCACCTCATCAAGCGACGTGTGGATAATATCTGAATCGTATATTATAGCACCACTTGGAGTTACCTCTTGAAAGTGGCGAAAGATGGTTTCAGCATCAAACGAAACGAGCATGTTGATCTCATCAACATGTGAACGCAAAGGTTCATCGCTAACTCTAACAGTAAAGTAGCTATGCTCGCCCTTGATGTTGGAATAGTATTCTCTCTTGCCAAAGAGGTGCAGACCTCCAATGGCACAGGCACGGGAAAAAATGTTTGCGGCAGAATCGACTCCGCTTCCTTGGGCTCCACCTATTACCCAACTTAAAGAATTAGTAATAGTTTTTTCCAACTTGAATTCTTTCACGTGACCTTCTTTTAATGCTTTAGAACTAACCGCCGCCAGTTGCAGCATCATAGAGGCAGCATTCACATGAATCTTTCTGACCGCAGTAAGGGCAGACGCACATACATGCATCAATAGGGTTGCCACAGTTTTCGCAATTTACTTCTTCGATATTGCTGCCTGCCATCTTTCTCGTGATGTTCTCATACAAGTAAACTAATTATACTTTTTTACCTGACTGTGACTGATTTTGCAAGGTTCCGTGGAAAGTCAGGATCAGCATTATTGTGCAGCGCAAGGTAGTAAGAGATCAACTGCAGTGGGATGATTTCTACCAATGGGTATAGCAAGTCATTGTCTATCTTCGGGATCTCTATCATTGCATCATAAATGTCATTTGGCACATTAGAGATACCAATTATCTTGGCACCCCTTGCCTTCACCTGATAGGCGCTGGAAAGCATGTCGCTATAGGTCCTGTCGTCAGGATTAAGCACAAAGACCACCGCATTCTTATCCATCAGAGCAAGTGGACCATGTTTTAGCTCTCCTGCAGCAATTCCTTCTGCATGGACATAAGCTAGTTCTTTCATTTTCAGCGCGCCTTCTAATGCAATCGGGAAATGAATAGACCTACCAAGGAGATAGATGTCGTTTACCTTTGGCATCATAAGGTTGACCAATCTTTCGATACTTCCCTGCTGTGCAAGCATCTTTGATATCTTGTCTGAAATTATCTCTCTGTCAAAGCCAACTTTGCCTCCACTAATCTTGTCAAGTATTGCATATGCAAGTGATACTTGACCTGTAAAGCTCTTTGTAGCTGCAACGCCAATCTCGGGGCCTGACTTGATGCTGAGAGAAACATCTGCAGTCCTTGCAAGTGAGGATGTTTGAACATTTACAATGGATAAAATTTTTGCACCAGCCTCCCTTGCGAGTTTGGTCGCTGATAGTACGTCTGCGGTTTCACCACTTTGAGATATTGCAATAATTGCTGTGTCTTTGTCTATCGAGTCAATATTGTATTGGAATTCGCTTGCCATGACTGGTTCAAAACGCTTTTTCAAAAAGCGAGAGCCCATCATAGAGATTATCAGTGAAGTGTGATAACTTGAGCCGCTGCCAGTGACAAGTATGTTGCTAGCGCTTACAATTGAGTCGCAAAATGCCTTTATCTTGTGCTCATCTTGGTACGTAGCGGCCTTGACGCTGGTGCGTTGTTCAAATATCTCCTTAATCGTATAGTGAGCAAATTCGCCCTTGTTGGCATCAGCAAGCTCCCATGCGACCTTGGTAACGATCCTTGTCACTGGTTCACCGCTGAAATTGACAATACTAATGCCTGCTTTGTCGATTATTGCCATGTCCCGATTATCTAGAAACATTGCCTGATCTGTGTATTGCAAAAAGCCAAGCACATCGCTTGATGCATAATAAGTATTGTCAGAAATTCCGATGACAAGTGGTTCGTCAAGACGAGCACACGAAAGTGTGCCATTTTCAAACATAGCTACAAATGCATATGACCCTTCAAGCTGATTTACGGTTTCCATCATTGCGCGCTTGATATCTCCGCTAGTACTGTAATAATCTTCAAGCAAATGAGCGATGACTTCGGTATCTGTCTCACTTCGGAATATGTGCCCCTTCTTTACTAGCTCCTCTTTGATCGATAGATAATTCTCAATTATTCCATTATGTACGACTGCGATATTGTTGTTGCAACAAGGGTGGGGATGAGCATTGTAGTCGGTAACACCTCCATGCGTAGCCCAGCGAGTGTGGCCAATACCAATAAAGCCCTCCATCCCCGCAAGGTTAAGGCTACTGTTCACCTGACCTACCTTGCCAACCCCTTTTCTTACAGAAATTTTATTAGTTGAAAGCGTCGCAATCCCCACGCTGTCATAGCCTCTATATTCCATTCTCTTGAGACTCTCGACTAGCGCTGGTGCGACAATATCCTTACTAATAATACCAATGATAGAACACATAACTCACTCTCCGGATAGAGAGTTTTTATCTATTGAGTGTTTATACTCTGGGTTTATTTAACTTAAAAATCAAACGTAATTTTTCTTCATATCAAATTTCAAGGAAGAATATGAATTTTGTTCTCTACAAAATCTAATCCTCTTTAGACAAATAAGAAAAACATTGCAGGCTTTTGATTCGTGGCCATCATGGATTTTTATAATAGGAGGACTGTTTCGCTATTTTTTCATAGCTGACAGCGGTTAGTATCTATCTTTATACTTAAGTATGTATCTATCATCCCTTGGGAGGTGCGACCCTTCCCATTATTTGTGCTGATTACAACCAAGCAAGCTCTATCACCCTTACATGTACCCCATATGTACTCACAATGCATCTCTAGATTCAACAAGTCTTCGATAAGTAAATATGCTCTTACGCCCTCTGTATGATGTAGAGCACCAAATAGATTTGACTCTACCTACGGCGTCTCAAAGCGCTCTAGAGTCTAAGGCTCTCACATAAGGAGCATAGTTAAGAATGCTTTTAACTTCAGATAAGGCACTAGACTCCTAAGCCTAATACAGTACAAAAACCCTTCTTGTACAAAAATTGCAATGTGACATGCTTTTATTCCGAGCTGCCTTATAGAAACCGTTGAAGATTTACCACTTTAAATGCCTCGCCTGTGGCTACGACTCAAGACATCATGTTGGGACTCCCGGCATGAATCAAATCCTAACTGATGTCAATAATGAATTTGCTCAATATAGGCTGTTTGTATGCAGAAAGGAGCTCACGCTAGTGCACGCGGATATACTCGATGCACATTTTGACAATAAATGTCCGTCAGATAAGAGCGAGTTGGAACCGATAGATGATCCTGAACATGTCAAATGCCCTCGATGTGATAAAGAGTTAAAGGTTGAGGATATTAAACCACTGGCTGCAGCCGACGGATCCACAGAATAATGTATTGTTAATTATCTGCGACTGCCAAATTGGCTTATGTGCTCTCAAGTTGTTAGAATAAATGGAGCATATAAAGTTCTGGGGCAGAAAACAACCAGATTAGGGGAAAGGAAAGGCTACATCAAATGAGTAAGAAATGTTCAAAATGATGACAAAGGAAATTATTGGACAGTACACATATCACTTAGAAAGCTATGCAATTTCTAAAGTCGGACTCACAACTACTGGTAGTAACAACAATAACTGAATGATGAGTGTGAGGCGTCACATACAAAAACTTCGAGTTATAAATTATAGGCTGACTGCCTTTTATGGAATAATGCATCTTTGATTTCAGCGATTCTGAATTTTGAGACTATATTGTTAAATACATTGTGCGCATGTTTATTTGAAATGACTATAACAAAAATACGTGTTATAGTGACACTAACAGCGTTACTAATAATTGCAACAGCGACAACTGTGACAGGCTTTCCTGGTATGACTCCTGTCCTTGCTACACCTGTTACCCTTGGTACGACTGAACAAGTTGGTAATGATACTGCTACTGATGCAACAATAACCTCGCCTACATTAGGACAAGAACAGCAGACTATTCATATAACTAAGGATGGTACAAACTCGTATGTCATATCTGGTGGCTCGTCCAGTGTCGGCAGCTTTGATACAACTTATAGAATTGTAGGAGAAAGAAGTGCCGTAAGGGCATCAGAGGATTTAATCATAACCACCATCACATCTGACTACAGTTCCTCTCCAACCATAGGATATGTGAGTGTTGGTAACATGACTACGACCACTACTGGTGATACTGCAGATGCTGCTACCCTTCCAAATCCCTTTGCAAGCCCTGAGCAGATAACTGAAAGAATCACAAACGAACTTAGAATGGTCATAAGTGAAGCAGAGAATAATACACCACAAGGTCAATTCGTGGAAATAAATTGCAACTTTGGTATGACGTTAGATGATATGCATTGTCAAAACACTCCGTTAGTTGGAGCAGAAGAAGCGGGCAACTCTGCGGCTACAACATCTACAAATGCCACTGCACCTATTTCCCCTTAGAAATAAAGTAACAACGTTAAAGAATAACGAAGAGCGCGCAAATTAACAATCCTCAATTTTTTTATTTATCTCTTCTTCTTTTACAAAAATTGATTAAAGAACACAGTAAGAGAAATGATCAAGGTCTTTTCAATTCAAATATGACTCTGCATTCCTGCCATAATATACCTCTCTATATCCTTCTCTTGGTTGCGTCTATGAGACTCAATATCTTGTTAGTCAAATCTCCAATGCCAATGGGCCTTTGAATAAAACCGTCGACTTGCGTGGAAGGAAATACTTGAGAAAGTTCATTACCTCTTATCTCAAAACCAGTCATGAAGACAACCTTGACACTCGGATTAGCCTCAATAACTTTTTTTTGCTATCTGTATTCCAGACAATTGGGCATTCTGATGTCTAACATCACTAGACAGTAAGACTTTGCATTTTTTTGAGTTGACGCATTTTAGAACAAGATCAAGACATAATATAACCAATTCAATTGTGCTCATATATTATTAAATATCCATTGCTCGTTAGAAACCTCTGGGATAATGGTTTCTCTAAATCTCGCTCAGAAAATAATTTCGGATCATCTTGTAGAGGGTAGGGTCGAGCCAGGCCAGGAGATAGGCCTTAATGTAGACCGCGTTCTTATGCAAGACGCAACTGGCACCATGGCATGCCTCCAATTTGAAGCTATGGGAATACCGCGGGTCAAGGTCGAACATGCCGCCATCTATGTAGACCATAACATTCTACAGACTGGGTTTGAAAACGCCGACGATCACCGTTTCCTCCAGACATTTGCCTCAAAGTATGGCATCTATTATAGCAAGCCAGGCAATGGCATCTGCCATCAGGTAAACCTTGAACGCTTTTCAGTGCCGGGTAGATTGCTGATAGGTTCTGATAGCCACACTCCTACTGCAGGTGGAGCAGGCATGATGGCAATTGGGGTAGGGGGTCTAGATGTAGCTGTGGCCATGGCAGGCGCACCCTTCTACACCAAAATGCCCAAGATAGTCGGAGTAAAGTTGACTGGCAAGCTCCAGCCATGGGTTACTGCTAAGGACATAATACTTGAAATGCTGCGCAGACTGTCTGTCAAAGGAGGAGTGGGCAAGATCTTTGAGTACTATGGCGAAGGCATCACGAGCCTTGGAATACCACAAAGAGGAACGATATGCAATATGGGCGCAGAGCTTGGTGCCACTACATCTTTGTTTGAATCAGATGAAGTCACACTTGATTATCTAACTCGTCAAGGGAGAGCGCATGACTACAAGCGTTACGCTGCAGATCCAGGCTGCAGTTATGATGAAAACATAGAGATAAACCTGAGCGAACTTGAGCCACTTATTGCTCTCCCTGGCTCACCTGATGCTGTGCAGAAGGTACGCGATGTGCAGGGAATTGATGTTCATCAGGTGCTCATCGGCTCATGCACCAACTCAAGCTATGTTGAAATGATGACCGTTGCTCATGTGCTCAAGGGTAGGAAAGTGCATTCAAATGTCACTATGGCTATTAACCCCGGTTCAAAGCAAGTGTTGGAGACTGTAGCGCGTGATGGTCCAATATATCATATCATTGCTTCTGGCGCCCGATTGCTTGAAAGTGGTTGCCAAGGCTGCATAGGCATGGGCTCAGCACCTGGAACCGATTGGATTTCGATTAGATCCTTCAACCGTAACTGGCCAGGAAGAAGCGGTACGAAAGATGACAAGGTCTACCTGACTTCGCCTGAAGTATGTGTTGCTTGCGCTGTGACAGGCAAGATAACTGATCCACGCGACCTTGGCGAGTATCCCAATATTTCCTGGCCAGATAAGTTTGTAATCGATGACTCATCTATCATCGCGCCAACTACTGTAGATCAGGCCGACAAGATACAGGTATCACGAGGTCCCAATATACGTCCACTTCCGCTACGGCAGCCTATGGAGTCCGTACTTCAAGGTGAAGTGCTGATAAGAGTGGGGGACAATATCAGTACTGATGCTATAATGCCTGCTGGAGCAAAGATACTGCCCCTCAGGAGCAATGTGCCGGCGATAAGTGAGTATGTGTTCTACTGGATTGACCCTGACTTTGCTAAAAGAGCACAGGAGAAACATGGTGGCTTTATTATTGGAGGCGAAAACTATGGTCAGGGGTCTAGCAGAGAGCATGCTGCATTGGCACCGATGTACCTTGGAGTCAAAGGTATCATTGCAAAATCCTTTGCACGGATTCATAAAGCAAACCTAATCAATTTTGGGATTATACCATTTGAGTTTCACAATGCCTCTGACTTTGAAATGTTGGCTCAAGGCAAGCCCATTACAATAGAAAATGTGGTTAGCAGCTTGAAGAAAGGAGATAAGATGATTGCAGCAGTAGCCGACAAGAACGAAATCACACTAAAGGTCGATCTGACTCACAGGCAGAGAGAAGTTCTGATAGCTGGTGGCCTTCTAAACTATATCCGGTCTAAACAAGATTGATCTTAATATTCTGACAGCAACAATTAGTCAACAGCGTGCTCAGGCTTACTTCTAGCGCCAAGGGCTAGACGTGAAGCGGCTTGTAAAGTTTTAGATGAAACTTTTACGGTTGCCTAGTTCCGCCGATAGTGACGTTTGGTTAATACCTGACACCCATATAGGAAGGGAATCTGACAGAAGGTATATAGAGCATTTGAGTCAATTGAATTTGTAATATCATAATGACGATATCTCTCGTGGCCACTGAGTCAAAACCCAAGGGCATTAAAGTAGAGACTATAGAGAACGCCAGAATGGTTCGCGGAACCACCTTATTGAAGCGCGGCTTTGCCCACATGCAAAAACACGGAGTTGTAATGGATGTAACAAATGTAGAGCAGGCCGTCATTGCAGAAGATGCCGGGGCAGTGGCAGTCATGGTTCTTGACAAGCTGCCATATGATGTAAGGAAGGCGGGCGGAGTAGCAAGGACTGCAAGCGTCAAGGTAATTCAGGAGATAATGGATGCGATAACAATCCCAATCATGGCCAAGTGTAGGATTGGTCACACAGACGAAGCAAAAGTACTTGAAGCAGTAAGCGTTGACATGATAGATGAAAGCGAAGTGCTGACGCCAGCAGATGAAGAACACCATATCTGGAAATGGGACTTTACAACTCCATTTGTCAACGGCGCTAAGAACCTTGGCGAAGCATTACGCAGAATCGAAGAGGGCTGTGCGATGATAAGGACGAAGGGAGAACCGGGAACTGGCAATGTGTCTGAGGCAGTAACTCACATACGCATGGTGAACAACGAAATACGCAGAATCCGATCAATCTATCAGGACGGTGATAGACAGGATCTGATGAAGGCTGCACGCGAATTGAAAGTATCATATGAAATAGTCGAAGAAACCGCCCGGCTTGGAAGGTTACCTGTGGTTAATTTTGCAGCTGGAGGAATCACCACGCCGGCAGACGCAGCGCTGTTGATGAACCTTGGCTGTGATGGTGTGTTCGTAGGTTCTGGCATTTTCAAGTCTGATGACCCTGCTCAGAGAGCAAGGGCAGTCGTACTTGCTACGACATTCCATGACGATCCCAAGATAGTGATGGAAGCACAAAAAATGGTTGATGAAAAGAAGTCACTTCTTGGAATGGATACAAATAATCTTGAGCTTCGTATGCAGGAAAGAGGCGAACATGTCTGAGCAGTGGCAGTAGCACCAAAAAAAACACCATAACCATTGGAGTCCTTGGTCTTCAGGGAGATATAGAGGAAAATGTAGCGGCCACAAACCATGCTTTGCAAGAGCTTCATATCAACGGGAATGTCGATTTGGTGCACTACCCTGAGGAGATTGAAAGGATTGATGGTCTTATTTTGCCAGGCGGCGAAAGTACTGTACAAAGTAGTCTTGTTGTCATACAACGCTCTATGCCTGTAATAAAGAAGCGTATATCAGAAGGTATGCCAGTGCTTGGCACATGCGCTGGCATGATAATGCTGTCAAAAAGGGCTTATGACAGAATTGTAGGAGACACAAAGCAGAAATTGATAGGCAACCTTGACATTGTCATTGAGAGGAATGCCTTTGGAAGACAGAACGACTCCTTTGAAGCAGATCTTTCATTAAGCATACTAGGGAATGAGGCATTTAAGGGAGTATTTATCCGAGCTCCAGCCGTAAGTGAGGTAGGCAAGGATGTTCAAGTAGTTGGCAAGCTTAACAACAAGGTTGTGGCGGTGAAGCAAAAAAATATTATTGGGACTTCCTTTCATCCTGAGCTCTCTGGAGACTCCAGAATACACCGGCATTTGATCAATATGGTTCTTGAATTCAAGAACAGATCCTGAGGGCATTCTCTTAGCTTTATCTTTTTTCACTCAGAAATGATCGACCATTTCTCACTTTTTCTGAAGTTATCTAGTTATCTACCTACTATCTTTCAATGTAGAGATGTTGACATGTTCCTGCACACACATATGCTGGAGCACAAACCTACCAATACTGGACCATCAAGTCTTCTGCGCTCATAGTTATGTTGTAGAAATGTGATGAAGAGCAATACTCGAGAATCCAAGAATTTCTAGTCGGGGACAAAAAAGAATGCTATCGCAATTATGATATAGACTGCTGTCAGCATTACACCTTCAAACCAATTACTTCTCCCATCAAGGACTATCAGGTTCAGAATTATAGCTCCTAAGAAAATTACTGCTAGTTCCAGCAATGTAAACACAAGTGTAAATGGCTGGCCCATTGCAATGCCTGCGAATACAAGAATTGGGACTACAAAAAGCGCAATCTGGGTGCCTGAGCCTGCTGCTATGCCAATCGAAAGCTCCATTTTGCCTTTCCTTGCAAGGAGAATTGCACTACTGTGCTCAGCTGCATTACCAACAATACCTACAATTATCGCACCAACAAACAATTCGCCAAAGCCAAGTTCTTCCCCTGTTGTCTCGACTGAAGCAACCAATATTTCGCTTACTACTATGACACCAGCCATGCTTGCTGCAAGGAATAGAAACGACTTTTTCTTGCTCCAGTGTGTGCTGTGGCCGTGGCTTTCCTGTATGTCCTCAGTACTTTCAGGTGGCGGTGTGAATAAATGTTTGTGGGTAATGAATGTAAATACTATCCCGAGGATGTAGACGATCAGCAAGATGATTGCCAATGCATCGCTCAGCAGCTGCACCTGCTCTTGGTTTTCTGAAGGTGAAGGCATGGTGCTTGCCAAAATGGTCGGTACTGCAAGGCCAATTATTGCCAAGAAAAGCATTGATGCCTGGATGCCAACATTTTCCCTGCTAAAGGTTTGCTCTTTGAATCTAAAGCCACCTACAATAACACTTAACCCCAAGATGAGAAGTATATTACCAATTATTGCACCTGTAATGGATGCCTTGACTAGGTCTAAGAGTCCTGCGCTTATAGCAACCACTGCAATAATGATCTCTGCAGCATTACCAAAGGTCACATTCAGAAGTGACCCTGCTGTGGGGCCATAGTGGGTTGCAAGATGTTCTGTGGAATCGCCTATAAGTTTTGCTAGTGGAATAAGCGCTATTGCTGATACTACAAATAGGACCAAATGATCAGCATGAACGAACTCTAACGCAGCGGCTATTGGTGCAAATATTAGAAGAATGTAAATAGCCGAAGATTTTGTCAGCTTCACAGATTTGAGCAACTATGAGACTTTTCATATTACTTCTGCAGTATGCTTTAATTGTTTTTATGACAATTGCTCTGTTGTCCATCTTCGATTCTGATTATGTCATTAACTAAGCTTTTGGGTGACACAAACTTAATACATAAATGAAATAAACAGGTATATATCCTCTGAAGTTTTTTGAAGTCCACTTCTTGCCAGATCAACGATTCAGTTTGCAAATAGCTTGACATACCTGATGTTCATGTTGCTGTTGTGAAACTAAAAAGAAGTGCGGGGGGTGGGATTTGAACCCACGAATCCCTAAGGAACAGGGTTGTAGGAACCAGCCGGCTCATTCTAAGCTTCGCACCCTCTTCTTTTTTTCAAAAGGAAAAGAGACCTGCGCCGTTGACCGGGCTTGGCGACCCCCGCCTGCCTAAGAGTGCAAAAACCTCAGCCAAATTTATCTATTTATATCTTGGCAACCGTTACCGATACATAAGCATGCAAGCAAACAGTATCAGGCCGCGGTTATTTGGTACAAATGGGGTGCGCGGAGTTTACGGTCAAGAACTTACACATGATCTTGTGATTGATCTCTGCTATGCGCTTGGCACATACTTTGGCAAAGGACCAATAGTGGTAGGCTATGATGGACGTAAATCAAATGCTGTACTATCAAGGCTTGTCCGGTCCACTCTTAACTCCACAGGGCTTGACACTGTAAACGCAGGGCTTATACCTACTCCATGTTTGCAGTATGCCGCAAAGCGCCTAGGATACAATGGAGGAGTCATGATAACTGCATCACATAACCCACCGGAGTATAACGGAATCAAACCTACTGCGTCAGATGGCGTAGAGATCCCTCGAGAAGACGAGCTGAAGGTTGAGGATATTTATTACTCAAAGAGATTTGTCCAGATAGCTGGAACTGGTCATGATTTTGTAGATTACAATATTATCAGCAGATACATTGAGGCTGTGCTTGCTTTGATAGACGCCGATAAAATAAGGCAACGAAATTTCACAGTGGTCATGGATACTGGAAACGGTGCACAAGCAGTTGTTGCTCCACATGTAGCAAAAAAGCTTGGTTGCAAAGTGATTGTTATCAATGGTCATATAGATGGGGACTTTCCTAGCCGTGGATCAGAGCCGACGCCGGACAATCTTGAATTGCTTTCAGAAACTGTCAAATCCGCAAGGGCAGATTTTGGCGTTGCATATGATGGCGACGGCGATCGTAGCATCTTCTGCGACAATACTGGCGCAATCTACATGGGCGACAAGACTGGGGCACTCTTGGTAAAGCATTTGTTGTCCAAAAAGCATAAGGGTTCTCATGTTGTTTGCCCCATCAATACTTCTATGATACTATCTGTTATAGCCGAACATGCAGGCTCTGAAGTGATCTATACGAAGGTTGGAAGTGTCGAAGTATCTCGAGAAATGGTAAAGCGCAACTGCCCACTTGGGCTAGAGGAGAATGGCGGTTTTATGTATGGCCCGCTAAATGAGGTAAGGGATGGGGCAATGGCAACTGCACTTGTACTTGATATGATGGCTGCATCGGACATGTCGCTTTCACAGTATATTGCACAGCTGCCACAAACCTTCCAATATAAGACCAAGTTTATGTGTCCTTCACGAGAAACAGTAGACCGGATAATTAAAATATGCATCGAGCACGGAAGCCCTCGGAAGGTCGAGACGCTGGACGGAGCCAAGATTTGGATCGATGAGGAAACTTGGCTGATGTTGAGGCCTAGTGGAACTGAACCCCTTATCAGAATGTATGCAGAATCGACGGACAAATCGCTGCTAGACTCAAAGGTTGATGAATACCGTAGGTATGTCCAATCACAAATATAGGAATGGACAACATTTTTAATACGCTTGTTCTTCTTACACAGAAGAACAAGATGATCCCAATGGGTGATAGAAACATTGAGTAAGCCATATTATGTCAAGTTTGAAACTTCTAAGGATCTGGTAAATGCAGTTTATGAGGCTGTCAGGGTATCAAAGCAAAGTGGTAAAGTCCGAAAGGGCACTAACGAGACTACTAAAGCTATAGAACGCGGCGTATCGAAGCTAGTTGTAATTGCCGAGGACGTCGAGCCGCCAGAAGTCGTGGCTCATCTGCCAATCTTGTGCGAAGAGAGAAACGCACCGTTTATCTTTGTACCTAGCAAACAGCAGCTAGGCGCATCACTTGGAATTGATGTGGGTTCTGCAGCTGCAACAATTGTAGATGCTGGTGAGGCCCAACACATTGTTGAACAAGTCGTTAGCTCCATAAGCAATATGAAGGGAGTGACTGCAACCCAAAAATGATAGATGGAGAGAGACACTGATATATGAGCAGTAAGGCAGCTGAAGAAAAGGTAGTCCCTGCAGAAGTCATCCAAATCGTGGGCAGGACAGGAATTGCTGGCGAAGTAATACAAGTACGTGTTAAGGTTCTCGAAGGTAAGGATAGAGGCCGAATCCTTACAAGGAATGTCAAGGGTTCTATTAGGATGAACGATATCTTGATGCTTAGAGAAACCGAGCGTGAGGCCCGCAAGATAAGGTAAGGTGAAAATGGTGAATGAGCAAAACCGCAACGTCTCTACGCAACTGTTCATTCTGTGGTAGACATATCATCAGTGGACATGGAATCATGCTTGTCAGAAATGATGGACATGTGCAGTGGACTTGTTCTAGCAAATGTAAGAAGAACATGCGAGTGTTAAAACGTGACCCCCGAAAACTCAAATGGACAGTTCGCTACGTAAAGGGTGGACTGCACATGAAAAAATAATAGTGGCAGTAGCTCGACAATGGCACCAGAGCAAACACTAATTGTTATCAAGCCTGATGGTTTTAGCCATCATCTGACGGGAAAGATCTTGGCCCGTTTTGAAGAAAAAGGCTTCCAGCTAAAGAACTTAAAGTCATATAATTTCACCAAGGAAAAGGCGCAAGAATTTTACTCTGTCCACAAGGACAAGCCATTTTTTGATGACTTGTTATCTTTTATCATGTCTGGGACCGTCGTGGCATGTGTTCTTGAAGGAAACAATGCAGTAAATACAGTAAGGCTCATGATCGGCTCGACCAAATCATTTGAGGCAGCCCCGGGAACCATCAGGGGTGACTATGGCCTCGGATTTACCGACAACATTATTCATGCTTCGGATTCTCCTGAAAGCTTCATAAAAGAGTCGCGTGTCATTTTTGGCTGATCCAGATACGTGGAACTTAGGCAGCCAATCGTAGTGGTTTTAGGTCATGTAGACTCGGGTAAGACCTCTTTACTAGACAATATTCGTGGTACTGCAGTTCAAGCGCGAGAAGTAGGCGGTATAACGCAGCATATAGGTGCAAGTTTTTTGCCACTTGAAACCATTAAGGAGATAACTGGGCCTCTATACGCTAAACTTGCCAAGGCAGAAGCAGCGATACCGGGGCTGCTTGTCATTGACACACCTGGCCACGAGATTTTTGCGAACCTGCGCACACGCGGGGGCTCTGCGGCCGACATCGCTATAGTTGTTGTCGATGTGAACAAGGGTTTTGAAGCTCAGACTATTGAAAGCATGGATATACTTAAAAAGCGCAGGGTGCCGTTTGTTGTTGCACTAAACAAAGTCGACATGGTTGCTGGCTGGCGCACCTCTACACGATTCGTTTCTGAAGATGTAAAAAAGCAGGATATCTCTGTGCAGACTTTACTTGATGAAAAGATATACAGCGTTGTTGGAATGCTCTCGAGACTGGGCTATCCATCAGAGGCCTTCTGGCGAGTCAAGGATTTCGCAAAGGAGGTTGCGATAGTGCCTGTCAGTGCAAGAACTGGCGTAGGAATAGCGGAACTATTGGCAGTATTGGTAGGTCTAACACAGCAATACATGGGAAAGAAATTGGAGCGCCATACCAAGGGCGCTGCAAGAGGCATAGTGCTTGAATCAAACGAAGAAACAGGCCTTGGACCGTCTGCAAATATTATACTACTTGACGGAATACTACATCAGGGAGATAGCATTGTCGTAGGTAAGCGCGATGGTGCAGTTTCCACTAGGATAAAAGCATTGTTATTGCCAAAGCCGCTTGACGAAATGAGAGACCCACGGGACAAATTCAAGCAAGTCAACGAAGTAGTAGCCGCTGCAGGCTTGAAGATAACATCACCTGACCTTGAAGGGGTACTAGCAGGAAGTCCTGTGTATGTTTACAATAACAGCCAGAGGAATAGCAAAGAGGAGCTTGATAGCCTAAAATTGCTTGTAGAGTCCGAGGTCAAGAGTGCAATCGTAAGTAATATGCAAACTAGTGGAGTAGTATTAAAATGCGATACTATTGGCTCACTTGAGGCCATAGTGGACTTGCTCAAGAAAGCAAATGTTGCCATCAGAATGGCTGACATTGGCAACATCACAAGAAGAGATGTTGTAGAAGCTGCTGCCGTGAAGGAGAATGACCGCTATCTTGGAGTCCTGTTAGGGTTTAACGTTAAAGTGCTTGAAGATGCACAAAAGGAGGCCCAAGATCGTGGAGTGAAGATCTTTAATGAGCAGATAATCTACAACCTTGTACGAAGCTACACCGACTGGGTGACATATCAACGTGAACATGAAGAATTGATCATGTTCAATGAGCTGCCACCGATATGCAAATTCCAGTTTCTCAAAGGATTTATTTTTAGACGCAATGATCCTGCTGTCTTTGGTGCTGAGATTCAAGTAGGTAGGCTTCGACAAAAGGTACACGTGATAAATGAAGAGGGTAGGAAAGTAGGCGCTATACATCAGATACAGGAAAGCGGAAAAGCGATTGAGGAAGCAACTGCGGGCATGCAGGTCGCAGTGTCCGTCAAAGAACCAACAATTGGTCGTCAAATAAATGAGGGTGATATTTTTTACACAGATCTTAACAGCAGGCAGGCAAAGCAACTGCTTGAAAGGTTCAACCACCGACTAAACGATTCAGAAAAGGAGGTTTTGAATATACTTGTTGCTAAGAAAAGAAAGAGCGATCCGACCTTTGGGTACCTTTAAGAACTAGATTTACTGGTACTTTTGAAGCAAGCCTTCCAGACCTTTTTCTCCCACTGCACCAACTGCCCTGTCCACCGTCTTGCCATTCATAAACATGATAAATGTTGGTATGGCATAGACGTCGTAGCGCATTGCAATCCCTTGGTTATCGTCTACATTCAGCCTTCCAAAGGATACCTTGTCGCCATATTTCTTAGCCAGCTTGTCAAATATTGGAAGCATAAACTGGCAAGGGCCGCACCATGTTGCCCAAAAATCAACCAATACTGGCTTGCTGCCTCCCACGGTTTCATCAAAGTTTCTCTCGCTCAATTCTACCAAGTTGCTACTAGCAGCGTGCATGCTTGCCGTTTTCCTTTCTTCACTCATGTTTAGACAACATACAGTACATGAATTATTATTTAAGATTTATTGGTTGATCGTCGCAGTTTGAGGTCTAAGCGCCATTTAGGCGAGAATGCCAATTAAACTAACTGAAAACTAACGTAGTTCAAGAGCCTGCATTGCAGAATCAGAAATATTCTGGTGGGTGCAAAAAGATTGCTAAATGATCTCTGTCTAATCGCTGTTATGGGGAGTTTTATTCCCAGTTGTTATAGTTTTGCTGTTACTGTTAAGAATTAGTGAGAAGTGCATCATGATTTCCTGCAGAAATATCTGCGTATACTTCTTTTGCAGGTTTGCCTTCCACCTTTACACCCATACTGACGCAAGACCCAATGACCTCTTTGACAGCACCTTTTAGATCCTTAGCATATGATCCATCAATCTTCATCTTGGCTATTTTGACAGCACTTGCTATCGACAGGTCGCCAGCATAATTAGTGCCAGAGGTACCTGAGCCTTTTGCTATCCCTGCCTCTTTTGCCACTAGAGCAGCAGTCGGCGGGATGCCAACTTCGACCGTGAACTTTTTTGTTTCCGTATCGACCTCGACTTTGACTGGAACCTTCATGCCGGGAAAATCCTTTGTCTTTTCGTTAATAGTGTTTACCACCTGCAGCACATTTACTCCGATTGGACCCATTGCTGGACCCAACGGCGGTCCTGCATTGGCTTCTCCTCCACTTACTAAAGCCGAGATGGATTTCTTCTCGCCCATTATATCCATGCAGTGAGTTTAGCCAAATTATAATTCTTGCTCTTATATTAAAGGCAGGTGGTTCAGCTTGACAGGTTTTTAAACCTGTGGTGTGTGTAAATGCCGGATGTCAGATCAGGAGCCTAATGAAGGCGTCGGGTCTTTATTTTTTGAGCTTGCTGGCGACCTCCGTCTCTTGATGCTGACTAAGCTCAATCAAAAGAACTATCGCCTTTCCCAGCTTGCCACAGAGCTTAACGCTACTATGCAAGAAGCACACCGCAATATGACACGCCTGATTGAGGCAGGATTGGTAGCCAAAGGCAGAGAGGGTGAGCTGATGTTAACTGTTTACGGCAGAACAGTGGTAACATTAATACCAAGTTATGATTTTCTTTATCGCAACAAGGAATTTTTCCTTGACCATAGTCTCGGCGATCTACCGACCAAGTTTATCCAGAGGATGGGAACGTTTCAGAGCTGTGAAATAGTACACGGCGTCATGGCAATACTTCAACGCTGGAAGAATCTCTATGGTGAATCTGAGCAATATATTAAAGAGATCATGGCACAAGTACCACTCGACCTCATTGAAACAGTGAGCAGTAGAGTAGAGAAAGGTGTAAGATTCTCCTATATTTTTGCAACTAATGCAGTTGTCCCAAAAGGGCGAACACAGATTCTCCAAAAGGTTGGATGGCGCAATTTCATCAGCACAGGCCTAGTTGAGCGCAGGATGCTGCCTGAGGTAAAGGTGATGACGATATTTAACGAAAAGCAAGGATGCGTGCTCTTTCCTAACATGAGAGGTGAAGCAGATCTAAATACTATGTTTTATGGCGAAGACAAAGAATTTCTTGAATGGTGCTCTGACCTGTTTGCATACCAGTGGGAAAAGGCCAGTGCATTTGACGAAAGCAAGTTGAAGAATGAGGTATAGATCATATTTTTATACATCAGACTTCATCAAGCATTCATGCCAAAAGCTTTTGTTCTTATGAACGCCGAACTTGGGAGTGAGGATTCTCTTGTTAATGAATTGAAAAAACTTGAAAGCGTTAAGGAGGTCTATCAAGTTTACGGTGTTTATGACATAGTAGCACAGGTTGAATCTGACACTATGGATAAAGTAAAGGAAACGATTACCTGGAAGCTTCGAAAGCTCAACGGCGTCAAATCTACATTGACTATGATAGTCATGGAGTAATGAGGTATACGCGTACATCACTCAAAGTACTTTGCAGAAGAAATATTTTTACTGGTTAGTGCAAAGAACATATCAAGAAATATCATTAGCATATAGTAAGATAGCTAATGTGACTAATGTTGCCGTGGTTTCACATTAGACTGCCAACACTTTACACGTCGTCATCCTGATTTACTCTGTATGCATTTCTTAAGGCATTCTATATATTAAATTCTTCCCAGAATCGCAACTTTAATGAACCTGTATGTCGATGCGACAATTGATGGATCTCTTTAGTAAAATAAGAGGCGGCAGCGAGCAAAAGGTGTGGAAATGCGAGCACTGCAATATGATCTTTGATGATAAGGAAAGAATGAAGCGACATAAAAGAAAAGCCCATGCGGAAAAGGGTGGAAATGATATGCCAAATACAAACCCCTTTGGCTTTTAATAGCACAAAGGCTTATTTCATGTGTCGATACATTCCTACAAGTAGACTCTGGTAGTATGTTCCCAATACACGATGATATAGAACGTGTGCATGGAAGGCCGTACCTGAATTATGGAATGATCGCCATAAATGTGATCGTCTTTATCTGGGAGGCATCGGCCACAGGCTTCTTCTCAGACCCAGGTGCAACTCAAGATATATTTATGACATACGGAGCAGTTCCAAACAGGATAGTCAATGACTTTCCTAGTAGCGCGCCTACGATCATTACATCAATGTTCATGCATGGAGGAATTGCTCATATCATTGGCAACATGATATTTCTTTTTGTGTTTGGGGACAATATTGAAGACAGATATGGTAGGATAAAGTATATACTTATTTATCTTGGATGGGGAGCAGCAGCAGCACTTGCCCACAGCTTTTATGCTGTTTCAACTGGGCAGGGAGAAACACCAGCAGTCGGTGCATCTGGTGCAATTTCGGGCGTACTTGGGGCTTACCTTGTCATGTACCCAAGAGCCAACATTCTTACCTTAATAGCCGTATTCTTTATCTACACAGTTCGTATACCCGTACTGGTCTACATACCATTTTGGTTTATACTGCAGTTGATCTTTGCGGTTATCGGCCAACTGGGTCCCGCAGGTGAAACAGGGGTCGCATATCTTGCTCACATTGGCGGTTTTGTTGCTGGTGCCCTTACCGGGCTTGCATGGAGGGCATTACCTAACTCCGTAAAATACAGAAATGTTTCAAAAGAAGTTCAAGTCAAGCCAACGTTTCGAAATCCAATGGCAAGAAATGTCCGGCCTCGAATCGAGGATGTTATTACTGCCACGCCTGAGGTGATAGAGGGGCCAGACTATTACGAGGTGATTGCCGAGGTTCGCGGCATATCAGATGCTTCAGATATCAGTGCAAGTTACGAACCAGAAACGCGGCAAGTACGGATAGTTGCACGTGGAACAAGGAAGCATGAACTATTGGCAAAGTTGCCAGACACTGCGGTTAACCCTGTAGTAAAGTATATCCAGTACATTAATGGGATAGTTCGCATCAGGCTTGCGAAATAGCATATAATAACCTTACAGCAAATTTAAAATATCCCGCACAGTCCCTCTAAATTTACAATTTTAGGAGAAATGTGAAAAATGTCAATACAACAGGGTTCAGCTGGAGGCGTCCCGGTGTTAATTCTCAAGGAAGGTACAGCGCAGACCAAAGGCCGAGATGCCCAAAAGAATAACATCACTGCTGCAAAGCTAATTGCTGAAATAGTTAGAAGCTCACTTGGTCCAAGAGGAATGGACAAGATGCTTGTCGACACTCTTGGCGATGTAACAATAACAAATGACGGTGCTACAATTCTCAAAGAAATAGACGTTCAGCACCCAGCAGCCAAGATGATGGTAGAGATTAGCAAGGCTACAGACAATGAAGTAGGAGATGGTACAACCTCTGTGGTAGTGCTTGCTGGCGCGCTTATTGAAAAGGCTGAAGACCTTATCAATAAAGATGTGCACCCTACGGTCATTGTTGACGGCTACAGAAAGGCTGCGACGAAGGCTATTGAAGTGTTAAACACCATGGCACACAAGATTGCCGGCAATGAAAAGCAAGAGCTGATGAGAATAGCCAAGACAGCAATGCAAACAAAGCTAGTGTCAGGAGAGTCCGATGAACTTGCTCATATAGTAGTTGACGCGGCCCTTGCGGTCTCTGAAAAGACTGACTTTGGTTTTAGACTCGATATTGATGATGTCAAGGTAGAAAAGAAGGCTGGAGGCAGCTTACGCGATACTAAATTGATCAAAGGTATTGTACTGGACAAAGAAGTTGTACATGGCGGCATGCCAAAGAGAGTAGAAAAAGCCAAGATTGCTCTCATAAACTCTGCTCTTGAGATTGAGAAGACTGAGTTTGATGCAAAGATAAACATCAATTCTCCTGATCAGATGCATATGTTCTTGGAAGAGGAAAACAGAATGCTCAAGTCTATGGTCGATAAGGTTATCGAGAGTGGTGCAAATATAGTAATATGCCAGAAAGGAATTGATGACATTGCACAGCACTATCTTGCAAAAGCAAACATTCTGACAGTAAGGCGCGTCAAAGAGTCAGATATGACAAAGATGGCAAGAGCAACTACCGCAAGAATTGTCAATAACCTCGATGATCTTTCAGCCAAAGACCTTGGAAGTGCCGACTTGGTTGAAGAAAGGAAAGTCGAAACTGACAAGTGGGTGTTCGTTGAGGGAGCCAAACATCCCAAGTCTGTAACCATCCTCATAAGAGGAGGCTCCCAGAGAGTTGTAGATGAGGCCGAGAGATCAGTGCACGATGCACTGATGGTGTCAAAGGATGTACTTGAAAAGCCGGCCATCGTTGCAGGCGGCGGAGCGCCTGAAGCCTATGCTGCATCGAAACTTAGGGAATGGACAAGCACACTCTCCGGTAGAGAGCAGATTGCTGCGGAGAAATTTGCAGAGGCGTTGGAAGTGATACCCCTGACTCTTGCAGAGAATGCTGGCATGGATCCTATTGACACACTCACAGAGCTCCGCTCAAAGCAGAGCAAGGGCAGCAAGTGGACAGGCGTCGACGTACGGAACGCCAAGGTTGCCGATATAACCAAGTTGGACATAGTAGAGCCGCTTGTAGTGAAGGAGCAAATAATCAAGTCCGCCACAGAAGTCGCATCGATGCTACTGAGGATCGACGACGTCATTGCATCAAGTAAGTCTGGCGGACCACCACCTGGACCACCAGGCGGCGGAATGGGCGGAATGGGCGGAATGGGCGGAATGGGCGGAATGGATATGTAAGCCTCCTCCCATAACCCTCTACTTCTATTTTCTTTTACTTTTTTC
Organism: Nitrososphaera sp.; assembly: GCA_036566425.1. Classification (GTDB taxonomy): domain Archaea; phylum Thermoproteota; class Nitrososphaeria; order Nitrososphaerales; family Nitrososphaeraceae; genus Nitrososphaera. The sequence goes on along the minus strand of DATCWI010000045.1, from coordinate 2,591 downwards.
TAATTCCAACGCAATTACTTCTTTTACCCAGCTACCTGTTTCATGCATGCCAGATAGTTTGATCAAAAATTCTTCCCATGATATCCTACCGTATGCATTGATCCATACTTTGTAGTGAATGATCATATTATCAAATGCGTGTTTATGATGTATGCAATATTTGTCCCCTGACAAAGCTTTTCGATGGCAGGCTATGCATTTACTAGTACTCATGGAAGGTTTATTTATAGTCAGGAGTTTTAAGAGTTATAACAAAATCATGCTTGCAACCCGTTCTAAAGTCGTGTGGATAGTAGCTGTAGCTTATTTGACGACGGTCTTTGCACTCGCATCAGGTTTGATAAATTCTCTGATCGAGGGCAGAGGCATAAATAGATTCATGATTCCATCGCGCTCTGCTCAGACTATTGGCGAGACCATAGTCTTTACGCTAATTCTCTTCATGGGCATGGCAGGAGCCTTTATGCTCTACTATTCGGGAAGGTCTCCAAACCCAAAGGTACAGAAGGCACTGCTGATAGCAGGATTTGGCGTGCTAGGAATTGCCCTACTGCTAGGATTTATACTTGTAGGAGTCAAAGTGTAATAGGGTTATACTTGCACAGAAATATTCTTCCTGCTTCAATCGACTGATGTTGCACTATTTTGAGTGCCAAGGTGCTTTTATGCCATTCTACGCTTAGCTTTACTGTGCTCTTGCTTTGAAGCAACCTGCGACTTGCAGGCGACTGGACCCATCCGCCTTCCTTTCTGTAACGAAGCATGCTTGTGGCAAGCACCGGGACGTTTACATCAACTCCACGCCGTACAAGCAGCATTATCAAGACTGAAAGCAGATGGTTCAGACTGCCCATCCGCTGCCGTATCGAAAATAGATTGTAAAAACTATTCACAGAATCGAAAATTACAAGCGAGCTATCGCCCATTGATTCAAGTACATCTTTCATCATGGCAGCAAGTCGGCCCTCTGATAACAAATAGATGTCGACCATATTTGTATGCACTAATCCTGCATTGAAATATGCTGTAAATGTGGTATCAAGGTCGATATAGATGACTCTATCAAATTGTGACGTCAAATGACACGTGTAGCATAGTTTGGCATATGGATCGGTAAACATTAGCGTATTTAAGCCGCCCCTGCTCAATACTTCAACAGAGTCCACTTGCTATTCTATTGCAGGAGGTTGAATATAATGTGAGTGAAATTGACTACAGTCAGCTAAGAGACGATGATTTCCCAATAACAAAGAAGATTATTTACATGAACAACGGAGCGATTGCTCCAACTCCGCTATCTACCATCAAGGCAATGACCGACTTTATGCTCACATGTGCACAGGGTGGTCCTGACTCCCCAAGCACCTCTGAGTATATTATGTCCCTACTTGACGAATTACGGAAAAGGATAGCCCATTTGATTAACTGTGATCATGATGAAGTCGTGCTTGTGCAGAGTACCACTGAGGGGCTAAATATGGTGGCAAATGGACTATATTGGAAGTCTGGTGATGCGATAGTAATAAGGGGAGGCCGGCATGAGCACTATGCCAACTATTTGCCTTGGGTTGCGTTATCACAGAAAAAAGGTGTTCAATTGAGAGAACTGGCTATGACAGACGAAAATGGATACTTTGATCATGGTCAGCTTGATAAATTAGTCAAAGGTTCCAAGCTCATTACACTGAGTCATGTGCTTTACAATACTGGAGCCATAATGCCGGTTGAAGAGGTTGGGAAGATTGCGCAGGAAAACAATGTTCTGTTTTGTATTGATGCGGCTCAAAGTGCCGGTACTATTTCGGTCGATGTTAAAAAGATTCGATGTCATTTTATGGCATTCCCTGGCTTCAAGTGGCTTTGCGGTCCCACAGGCATAGGTATATTCTATTGTAGCAAGAAGGCATTTGAATTATTGGATCCGCCTGAAATCGGGGGCGAGTCTTCCGCTCTGTCTGAACATAATACCATCATGCATTTGGATATGCCATCTAGGCTTCAGGCTGGCTTTCGCAACTTTCCTGGAGCAGCAGGACTGGAAGCGTCTTTGCGCTACATACTTAGAATTGGGCTTGAGAGGATAAGAAAGAAGAACATGGATGTTGCCAATATCCTCCGAGAAGAAATATCTAAGATCCCGGCGGTCAAAATGTATGGTCCTGATGATGAAAGGAAGCGCTCGTCCATCGTCACGTTCATGCCGCAGAAGGCTGACTCATTGACATTAATAAGACAGCTTGAGCAGAATAGCATAATACTTGCAGCTAGAGACACTGGAGTAGGAAAGAAATCAGTGAGGGCGGCTCCTCACTTCTTTAACAGCGAGGAGGAGGCATCAATTATAGCAAGCAATGTCAGAGATCTACTTAGATAATCAGATGTTTTTTATTGACTGTTCACCTTGGCCCTCAATCACAATCATGGTCAATGTAGAACGAACCTTATCTATTCTTCTAACATGCCAAGTTATTGTTTCCCTTAGTTTATCCATAGAATCTGAGCTTATTCTAGCAATAATATCATAAACACCATATACACCTGATACTTCCACTGCTTCTGGCAATTTTCTTATTTCTCGAATTATCTCTTCT
>DATCWI010000043.1:0-16461 GCA_036566425.1 Nitrososphaera sp. | reverse complement strand
AGAAGAGATAATTCGAGAAATAAGAAAATTGCCAGAAGCAGTGGAAGTATCAGGTGTATATGGTGTTTATGATATTATTGCTAGAATAAGCTCAGATTCTATGGATAAACTAAGGGAAACAATAACTTGGCATGTTAGAAGGATAGATAAGGTTCGTTCTACATTGACCATGATTGTGATTGAGGCGCAAGGAAAATAATAAGGGAAAACAAATAGGAATAAGAGGTATAAAACAACTCTAATAATTAGCCTTTCAAGCTTTTAAAGACCTTTTGATTTCTTGACAATGTGGATGCTATAGAGGCCATGCAAGCAGAAATAGAATACCAAGTTCAAGATCTGTGCAGACTTGATCTATTATCATCATCTCCTGCATGTAATAATAACAATAGCTGTCTGTTTATTGGATCAGGCGACTCCTACATCGCTGGACTTTCAGCACAATATTTTTCCAATAGCCATGCTATTTGCTGCTACCCTATCGATATAATCAAGAATCCCTTATTGGTAAAAAGCCGCAATTTGTTTATCGTTTCTATTTCAGGCAATACCCAGGCCAATATTCTTGCAGCTAAAATTGCCAAGAAACATGGAGCCAGTACGATTACTGCACTTACCGCGAGATCTTCAAGCAGATTAGCCAAATCATGTGATCAGATAATTGAGCTGAGATATAGAAACACAGGCATCATTACTGCTGGAACTATTAGCTTTACGGCTAGTATGATCAAGTGTATCTCGCTTTCCACCCGTCTACATATGCCCTCCGACCTTAGAAAACTATACAACAATGCTGAGAAGCAGGCTGAGCAAGTAATGGGCGAGGTTGATCATAAAAGCAGCAGCAACAACAACAATATTGCCATTGGTAGTAGTTATAGTAGTAATAGTAATAGTAGTAGTAGTTATTTCCTACTTGGCGATGGTCCGCTGTATGCAATCACCAAGTATGGTACACTGAAGTTTAACGAAGTATTTGGTGCAAAAGCCTTGGCCTACCCTGCCGAAGAATTCTGCCATTCACCATTATTCAGCATCAAAGAGGCCGATCAGGCAATAGTATTAGGAGATGGCGACGGGAACAATAGAAAATTAAGTAAAAGATTGAACGAAGAAGGGTTCTCTTCAATCTACGTTGGATTTAAAAACACTGGGATTGAATTGCTGCTACAGGCGACATTTTTTATACAGCTCTTTGTGCTCAAGCTAGCGCAAAAATACGGTCTTACCACCTGTCATTTTCTAATGAACAAGAAACTATTGAAAATGAGCTCCGATTTCATTTACCATTAGGCAAATTTTTTTCTATGGGCAGATCCGGTCTGTTGCCCCACTCACCCCAAGAGCCAAGATACATTCGAACGTTCTTGTAGCCAAGCATTTTGAGAATGACGAAGCTATTTGCAGCGCGATAACCACCTTGACAGTAAGTTATCACTTCGGCATTCTTTGGAACCTTATCATACAGCTCCTCCAACTTTCCATGACTTTTGAAAATACCACTCTGATCCAGGTTATCATTCCAGTCAATGTTGATTGCAGTAGGAATGTGACCCGCCCGAGACGCTCTAATCGTAGAGCCTGAATACTCGTCCTTTGAGCGAGCATCAATTATGAATGATCCTTTTCTTCTCTTGATGACTGAGTTTATATTAATAAAGTCTGCAAGAATCTTGGCGTTTATCTTTCCCCTAAAATGTGAATGCAAAAAGGGATTGGACTTAGTCTCTGTCTTGTATCCTTCTGCCTTCCACTTGTTGAATCCTCCGTCTAGCATCGCGACTTTCCTATGGGAAAAGTAAAGTAAAAGCCAGACTCCTCTTGAGGCGGATGTACCTGAGACATCGTCATAAAAGACTACAAACTTGTCCTTTGTAACTCCGATGTTTGAGAGTAAAAGTCTGCTTTGCCTATTAAATTGCCTAATACCTGACTTTGAGGTATCTATCCAGTGAAATTGCATTAGGTCAATGTTGACTGCGCCTGGTATGTGCAACTCAGCATATCTTGAGAACGACCTAGTATCTATTATGAGAAGGTTTCTGTCATCAATCATGGAATGAAGCTGTGAAGTCGATATAACAAGGTTCAATACACTGCAAGATTTTTGATAGTCCTATAATATTAATTGTTATATATATGCCGCAGAGATAATGCCTTTGACAAGGAAATTGGAGGACAAGCCGGCGGACGATGTTACTCAGGGCGCCAGAAGAAGGAGAAGAGGAGGAAATCGCCTCGAGTTTATTCGTGATGCCCACAATGCTCAAAAGGTTGGACGAACGACCCGCATGGAGGATTACCTTGAGGTCATTTATGAGTTGATAACTCAGAAGGGGTATGCGACTACAATTGATATCTCTGATTACCTAAACGTCAGCTCACCCAGCGTGACCAAAATGCTTCAAAGGCTGAATGAAAGTGGCCATGTGAACTATGAGCGATATCGCGGCATAAGCCTTACAGAATCAGGCGTGGCTGTTGCAAAGAACATGCATGATAGGCATGGGATTCTTGCCGACTTTCTCAAGATGATCGGAGTGGATGAGGACACTGCCAACCGAGATGCCGAAGGTATAGAGCATCATTTGCATCCGGAGACCCTCAAAAAACTTGAGGAATTCATCCGGCTTGTCAAGGCGCAGGGGATCAAAGGTATTGGCTAATGTCTGCTTACAAAAACCTTGATCTCTTCTTGTCCTGCAATTATTGCATTTAGGATCTTCTTTCCAGATTCGCTGCGCTTATCTATCTTTACTCTAGCCTTCTTGCCCACCTGGCTGCTCATAAGGTATTCATTTTCCACATACACATCGACTGTATGGCCGATGGCCTCGTCATCAAATAGAATATTGACAGATGAGCCCGATTCACTTATATCAAACTCGATCTCCCTGCCTAGAGCAGGGGTCTTGGCTTCTACGTCTATCTTTACGCCTAGCATTTCCTCCAACTCTGAAACAGTGGATCCACCCTTGCCTATTATCCTAGGAACGGCTTCTTTGCTAACTCTTACCTGTACCTTGTTATCTGAAATAACATTTACTTCGGCACCTGGATCAAACCTGCGCACAATGTCCATTATTTTGGACTGAGCCAGCTTGCGAACACCACTTTCTGTCTGACCGGTCTTGGTCAACTTCGAGACCGGCACTACAACATTTTCATCTCCAAAGGTGTAGATTTCATATTCTATTGCACCTGACTCAAAGTCGCGTACTTCAACCAATGGCCTAGCAAGGTCTTCCTCAGTCATTCCACTTGGCACCTTAACAGTTAGAGTCAATTCATAGACCTGCCTTATAGTGCCATCTCGCACAAAGATTATTGTGTCCAAAATATGAGGAACCATCCCAAGCTCGACTCGCCTCATGAATCGCTGGATTGCGTCAAGTGGACTGCTTGCGTGCACTACACCCACCATGCCAACTCCCGCAAGCCTCATGTCTGCAAATACTTCAAAGTCCTGTGCTCTTCTTACTTCATCAAAAATTGTATAGTCGGGTCTTACTAAGAGCAAAATGTCTACCGCTTTTTCAAAACTACCTTCGAGAGGACCATACTGCGTCACTTCATCAGATACCTGCAGGTCACGTGGTGATTCAAAGGTCTTGACTATCTTGCCTCTTTTGGTATAGAATTGAGCAACGCTGCTTGCAAGCGTGCTCTTACCAGAGCCAGGTGGACCAGCTATTACTATCCCTTCAGCCTTGCCAGAAAGTCGGTCCATTAGTTTGCTGCTTACATTGTAATCTTCAAGTTCTAGCCGAATGATAGGTCTCACTATTGTCACTTCCAGCCCGTCGGAAAATGGCGGCCTTGTTATTGCAATCCTGAAGTTGCCAAATTGGAGGACGGTCGCGCCACTCCTACTTATTTCTACAGCACCCTTACCTGTAACCCTGCCTGCTTCAGAAACTTCTTTGATTATATTTAACAATTGGTGAGAGGTGATCTTTTCCTGACTTATTTTGACAAGTTGGAAGTTACCCGGCTTTCCCCTCTTTGCCATAGGAAATATTCCTTCCTTTAGATGGACGCTCATTGTCGTGTCGTCAAAGTATTTCTCAAACTCCAGGTCCGTAGTCTTGGTTGGCGCCCTGATATGCACTGCCTCGATGCCCTGAGCCTCTGCGACAAGCGCCTGTACATAGTCCGCAGTGACGAGTGTAGCAGATTCATGCATCGCAACATCTTTAATTATAGCATCTATTCTGCCATGTTTTGCAAGCCTGATATCATCAAGGTCAGGTCGCTGACCCACAAATCTGAGTGTAATATTTTTTGCAGCACAGAGCTCTCTAATTTTTTTTATCTCTTCAAGCCCTACAAAGCCGTGCTCTTTGTTGGTAGATGCCTGTGACTGTAGCTCGTCTAGAACTGCAATAGGGATAATGATCTCGCTTTCTTGCTCAATATTACTACCACCTTCAAGCATCCTTGTTATCTCCCCATCGATGATGATACTGGTATCAAGGACGAATTTCTTATTTTTCAAATGGCTTACCTCTGATCTGCCAATTTATAAAGTATTTTTAATAATAATAAAAATCACTATAGAACAATAGCAATTTATGGTACATGTGTCATTCAATGCTATATAAATGAAGAAAGTAGAAGCCATGATTAGGTCTGAAAGGATGCCTGTCGTCAAAGAAAAGCTAAGGCAGATGAAGATTGGTGGCATGACAATTTCTACAGTATCGGGATGGAGCAAACAGCGTGAACTCCACTTACAATGGAGAGGTCAGCCCGTCGCATATGATCTACTGCCTAGGGTCAAGTTTGAGATAGTGCTTCCAGATGACCAGGTAGACATAGTGGTACAGGCAGTCATTGAGTCTGCAAGAACAGGTGAGCACGGAGACGGCGTCATATTTGTCTCAACTATAGAACAAGCATTTAATATCGCTACACTAGATAAGGACGAAAAAGTAGTCATCTGAAAAAATGTGCAAGAAACTGTCACTTCTTGCACCTAGAATAATATTGTCGTTGTTGTTGTTTTTTCTTCTTTTTATTGCCCATAGTTTTTCTCCAGGATTTGCCGCAAAATATTATTCTGAGCAGACTAACTTTACCGAAACTTCTGTTCCTATGACAAGGTACAACTGGGATAAAGATGATATAAAAAGCTGCATATACATGGATGACGGCATTGAAAATGCATACTATGTTTGGACAAAGCTGTCGGTGCAAAAGTGGCGGCATGCACTGCAGGAATATACTGGCAACCACCTTGGATGGAATATTACTGCCAAGTTTGTCAAATCTGAGGCAGAGCTTGAATTATGTGACATCAAGGTGTATATATATGACAAATATAGTGATTTTCCAGATTATCCTATCCAAACTGGAGCCTATACGTCTGTGGGGTTCGAAGAGGGCGTTGGGGATAACAATAGCCTTGATATGCGAGTATACCTTTCTCCAGTTGTACTTCATGGCGATGGCGAGACTGAAATAAACCTGCCGTCGTATGCGTTCAGGAACTCGGCTGTCCATGAAATCGGCCACGTACTTGGGTTTGGTCACATGCAAATGCAAAAGGGATATTTGATGTCACCTCAGTTTGACTTTTGGCAAACAAGTGAACAACTACCTATAACCACACTAGAGCTTGAAGCCCTAGTCAAAGCCTATGGAATAGATGGCTTTGATTGAACTGCTATCCAACGTATGTTTCTCTTCTCTAGGATATTGAAGCAGCAGATGATAATCTGTTCTAAATGGACTAATGCATCCCCCTCCACTCAGACTAGAAGAGTTGAATTTAGACATCTCTGACGTATCTCAATCGTCGATTCTTCAGGCTAAAACTTTCCGCTTTATTAGCACTTTGTTGTATGCTTTGTAAGTCTATGGGACCTTAACCCCATCAGATGTATTTCAGTCAATTCTATGAATAGCCTTGCATGTGTATAATCGCATCATGTAATTGATAATGAGGCTATCCTGTTAACGATCAGGGGTCCTCATCATCATTTTGTATTCAATCAGCCGCACAATCTCTATATAGGAACAGCAATACAAAACTACTACCCAGATGCAAGTCCAAAATAGGATGAATCTTGAATGCTATCTACGGGCCGGCAAGATAGCAGCGGAGGTGAGGGAGGCCACGCGCAAAAAATACCATGTAGGATTGACACTATTTGAGATCTGCGAGTCAGTTGAGGCGCAGATTCGGAGCCTAAATGCCGAGCCGGCATTCCCAGTTAACACAAGCCTCAATGAGATAGCTGCTCATTATACCGCAGAACCAAACGATGCTACCTTGGTAAAGGAAGGCGACGTCCTTAAGATAGACATTGGCGTCCACATCGACGGCTATATTGCAGACACAGCTGTCACAGTCTGCTATGACCCAAAATATGAAACATTAGTGAGTACAGCAGAAATGGCACTCGGCGAGGCAGTAAGAATTGCAAGAGTCAACACTAAAGCAAGTGACATAGGCAGAGTCATAGAAACTACGATAACCAAATTTGGCTTTAAGCCAATACAGAATCTCAGTGGCCACTCACTTCGGCAATACACTATTCATGCTGGAAAATCTATACCCAACGTTTGGACTAGAGGATCGTCATTATCTCTTATAGAAAACGAAGCATATGCAATTGAGCCGTTTATCACAACAAGAGATGGTCAAGGTATCGTGTACGAAGGCAAAACGAAGAACATCTTTGGCATAACTTCCCGCAAGCCTGTAAAGAACAAAGAAGCAGACGATCTTTTGGACCTCCTCTGGAGCCGGTACAAAACGCTCCCATTTGCTCTGCGATGGCTTACCGACAAGTATGACGAAAAGGATCTACGTAGACTAGCGGATGTGTTAATTAAGAAAAAGAATGTGCACGCATACCCTATTCTTGTTGAAGGACATAGCAAAATAGTGGTTCAAGCAGAGCATACTTTAATTCCTACGGAATCAAGTGTAAATATTATTACGCTTTAGCCTTTATCTTCTTCTGGATACTCACCATAGATTGCAGTCACAATTGTATTAGGAGACATGCACTTCTTACATTGCAAGCCCACGCCATAAACATAATCTCTTTCTTCATGACGTCGCTTGGTTATTTCAGTGCATGACAGACAGGTATCTTCCGAGTATATTTCTGGAGTAATTTCTTTCTTCTTGCCAAACAGCATTACTATTATTGACCGATTCCTATTGTGTTTCCAACACCTATCACCATGACTGACTGGCCCTCAGAGGTCCTGTCTTCAATAACTGAATAAACAGTGTTTGTTACCTTTTCAAATGCATCTGCTATTTCCTTGCGCATGACTGTGATTGCATCCTGCACGGACTGCTTGACGATGACTGCGTATATAGGGATGTTAAACCGGGCTGCCACCTCTTCTACTTGATATTTTTCTACACCTATGCCGCCGATAGCGGCTCCAATCCCCTCTGCCACATCTCCAGTTTTTTCACCTTCGAGCTTGAGCGCTGCATCTATCATAATGACTGTATCTATCTTGATACCCATGTCGCCGACAAGGCGGGTTATGGCTTCACCTGGCCTTCCGACGGTCCCAGCAGGCCCTTCAGCTTTAAGAAGATATATCTTTCTGCCCTTGTACTCATCTTCGCTGTACATAGTTTCCCTTGCTGCAAACTTCTTTTCCTTTCCAAACATCATTTTGCCCACAACCATCGGTCCTATGCTGTCGCCTATTGGTTGGCCGCGCTTGAATGCGCTTATGGCCTTCTGCAGTGCTTCAGCTTCTTCAAGCAGGAGGGGCATAACCATTTGAAGCTGGACAAGAATAAACATACTAGTAGTACGCTTGCCCATTAGATAATAATGCCTTACAACCTTGTAAATAAGGTTCAGGGCAGTTGCAGCCTCCAGAATGTTTTCTATCTTTGAAATTTCTTTGTCTCCTACGCCAATACATAATTTCTTGATCTCTGCGCGGACTCTGTCGTCTCTAGTTCTCATGATATGATCTAGCTTGTGTACAAGCCCATTTGGGTCAAGGTCTACAGGCAGGATTGTAAAATATTCCAGAAATCTGTCGACTCCAACTGCAGGATCCCTCGAAGAAGATGATGATAACTTTATCGCATTCTTGACGTAGTCGATAGCTTCCTTTCTTGCATTTTCCCTCATTGTTTTTAATTTAGCAAGCGACTTTGATATTTCTCCCATAATTACGCGAGATTGAAGCTTTTGGGCATACATCATGAAAAACGGGATTATGGCAAGAGATATGATGGAAACCCACATCCATGGACTGCTAGGATCTAATCCTTCTCCTCCTCCAAACAAACCATTAAGTTGGGATAAAGATGAAGAGAAGTCTAACATTTGATTAACTTTTTCCAAATCAAAAAAGCGTACAAGCTCAATTAAAGGTTACGTCGTTATATCGATGCTTCAGTAATAATCCCTGATTTAAGCACCATCATGAAAAAGAGTGCATAAGCAAACAGAGGGAATTCTTTGTGAAAGCGGACATTAAAAAGATTGAAAGCTAGTACGGTTGTGATTTGATAATAGTTCTTGGCACAGTTAATCGAAAGATGGCACCTCGCCTAAGGGCGATATGCATGACCAAATGCCGGAACTAAAATACGTAGTGGCTATGGGAGCTTGCGCTATCACTGGAGGGTTTTGTACTTGACTCATACAATGATCTGCCAGGCGAAGATAATATAGTACTACCAGCTGCTCATTATGTACTGTTAGTCATCCTCGTCATGAAACACTAATCCAAGCTATAACACTGCTGCAAGAGAAGATAAAGCGAAGCACTTTGAAGACAGTATGGAACTCACTTCGTCAAATGTATCGGTTTAACTTCTTCTCCTCTATGCAATCCAATTTTCAACCTTTGGTTCTATACTTTCTTATCCTAAAGTAGAATCATTTTTTACCACTAATAATGGTTAAAGCATCTTTATGTTACTCTAAATGCGCCCTTTGGTATAACCTCTTTTTCAGGTTCTATTCTCCTAACTGTCATCTTCTTCTTTATACGATTCCTGATAATCTCTGAGTATTCTTAAAGGTGTGAAGTGTGGCCTTTAGTAAGAAACTTGTTTGAATGGGCCCCAAGCCGCTATTAGTTTACTTTCGTCCGCTATTCTTGGTTCTTCCTTGGTGATAAAATTAATCAGTTCCCATCATGGCACATGCATTGGCATTTTACCCTCTCCACGTCAAACGAGCAATCATGATCCGGTCCACATACATTGCCTACTGGCCAATCGCCGGGGCAATCACCATGGCGATTACGCTTACAAAAGAATGTCAGCATCCTACTAGAATGGGGTTTCAGAAGATTTAACGTTTTAGATCATAATTGGATATTAAATAGCTGGGGCGCATAGATTGAGCCCTCTCGCACTCGCTTGACCCTTGCAACTGACAAATAATGGGGCCAGACTGTCACCATTACAGACCCTTCGGGGACACCTTCGGGAACCTCGATAACTTCAATGTCATTTTCATTCACGCCGTATTCACTTAATCTCTCTTTTGTAAGCTGAATGTGCCCTGCAGGCATACCACTACTATAGACGTAGACCTTACCAGTGTACTCAATTCTATCTGCCATCTTCAAGGGCAGGTTACAATTGTCTATCAAAAAAACGTATCTCAGTCAGAGGTCGCATCACCAAATATCAACTTCATTTCATCAAAAGTGAGTTTTTTGCCTGTAGTCATCTTTTTAAGTGCCACTTCTTTCAACGCGTTACGGCGCTCTTGATACTCCTTGTCGCGCTTTGCTCGTTCTTGCATTGCTTCCTGTCGCGCTGCTCGTCTCTCTCCCGTCTCCTTCTGCCTCTTATGTCGATATTCTGCGGCCTGCATGCGTGACTTTTTGAAGGCAATAGCGTTCAGTTGAGTCTCAATCATTTCAAGTTTGGCAGCAGCTTCTCTTACTGTGTGAATTACCTGCCTACGCTCCTCATAAAGGCCTTCCCGAAGGTTTATCAGGTTGTCAAGGCTCTCTTTTAGCTTCCCGATTTTGGTACCATACTCTTCTTTTAACCTAAAAATCCTTCTAACTTGATCTCTTAGCTGGTCATACTGTGTCGAAATGGTGCGGTACTGATCCTCTTTCTTATGAATCACCTTCAGGGTGTGAAGCTTGGTTGCGATTTCCTTGGACCGCGCAACAAGTTTGCGCTCTTCGTCCTTCGACAGCTTCTTAGTCTGAATGTCTCTCTCTATCTGCTCCAGTGCCTTCTGAAGGTTGTGCATATCGCTTCTCTCTTTTCTTAACTTAGCTGCTACTGGGCCAACTTTGTCATCTAGAATCTTCATCTGGTTCTTAGCCTGCATGAGGCCCTCTCTTAGCTGTACAAATTTGGGATATTCAATGTCTTTTTCTTCATTGACTTGCTTTAACTTAGCTCTAAAATCATCAAGCTGGGTTCTCTCCTCATCTATCTGCTTCTTGATACTGTCAAGCTGGGTGTTTATCTCTTCTATTCTCTTATCCCCTGTCTTTTGCTCTTCTTGAACAGCCTTCTTGAATTCTAATAAAGTCTTACGGTTAGGGTCTAACTCATCGTCGCCAGAATTACTATTTGTGGCTGTTGCTGTCAATACAGCACTACCACTAGTGTCAGTGTCTCGTACCACGTCGCTTACGAAGTGTTATAACATCAAAAATATATTTTTTGTCATTCTAGGCTCCAGGTAAACGTAATTAATATTCATTTTAGCATTGCCTGTTTTATACAACTGGAGATTGTCCTACATCTTTATAAGAGTAGAATACCTAGTGTACAGCAGCGATGGATGATTTTGAAAAGAATTTTCCAGGCTTTGACTGGAAAAATACTCCTGCCTACAAGCATCCAGGCGGAAAGGACTGTCCGTGCCCCAAGCATGAGTACATCAGAGAACAGATTAATCTAGCCAAGACCATGAGCGAGCATAACAAAGAAACTTCACCCGAGTTTCGACAAAAGGCTCAGGTGACGCTAAAGTTTTGCCCGGACCACTATAAGGTTTATTTTAACGAAGTGATACCATCTATGCCCTTTAAATACCGTCTCATGACAAAGATTGCGGTCAAACTGGGGGCAATATCTATACAAAGGTTAACGTACATGCAGTCTGACCAGTGCTTTTACTGCAAGTTTGGCTCAGGCGGCTTTGACAAAAAAGCAGAGCTTCCTCCAATCTAGAGACTTACCAAGGTCCTGGCGTCTAGTAGCATGTTCCTGAGAGTTGTCCTGCTGCTTGATGAAAAGCCTGCTGATAAAAGGTTGCGGATGATTATTGAGCGATACGAGAACCTGCTGCCTGACTCGGATATGTAACCATCATGAAATGACTTGGCAATTTCGTCATATCTGTCCAAGTCCATTACACTTGCAAGGAATGATCCTATATCCATGCTTTTTGAATAGTGAGAACTAGTTTTTTTCATAAAACCCAAGTCAGTTCTTATGACAGACTCTTCCCTCACAAGGTAGTTTTGTGCCTTATTGTCTACGAAGGTATAGCCTGCTCGATGAGCTTTGCCCGTGATGGATCCTGCCTTGTATGCAAGCATTATGTCTCCAGTGGAAGCAAGTGCCCGGTAGATGTCTCCGCCTTCAATATATTCCTCTATGAGGTATGTATCGGATATTAAAAGCAATACTGGAGTAGCTATGCCAATTTTTTGTAGCTTCTTTCTCATTTCATATCCTTCATTCTTAACTATTTCGCTAAACGCAAGCGGAGCAGATGGATGTAAAAGCAATATCGAAATAAGAGAATAAGCATAGAGTATGAGAAATTCATGAAATTGTTTTGTTGGCTTGTTTCTTTTAACCATAACTTTCTGGCCATTTATCTCCTCAAGTGATACCTGCCGCTGCCAGTTTACGAAATACAATCAAGTTTTATCGGTTCAAGGCATTGATTTACTTTTTCAATACATAAAAGTAGGCGGGATTGTAATAGCACTCATAATGCTAATTCATGAGGGTCATGCTCATGCAATGCGGTTCTTTACTCCTGCCAACGCCGACAGCTATGACCTAATCTTGCGGCTGGCGACGTTTGGGCGGGATAATGCTTGGAAACATGAGATAATAAAAAAACTCTCCCATCATAGCAGGATTCTAGAGCTTGCATGCGGAACCGGCGTTCTATCATCAATGCTAATAGAGCAAGGCAAAAGCGTTACAGGGATAGATCTCACATTTGAATACCTCCTCAGCTTGAAGCATAAGCTGAATGCACCTATAGCGCAGGGAACAGCCGAAATCTTGCCCTACCGGAATGAATCCTTTGACGCAGTGGTGTCCTCCTATCTCGCCAAATATGTCAACGTCCAAAAGGTAGTCGACGAATGTTGGAGGGTGCTCAGACCCGGTGGTATTGTAGTACTTCATGACTTTACTTATCCCAGAGGAGTTGTACGCAGCCTTTGGAATATGCATTTTGAATTGCTCCGATTAGCAGGAAGATTCGTTGCGTCCTGGAAGGTTGTTTTTGGAGAGCTGGATGATGTCATAAAGGAATCAGACTGGGCTGATCAGACAATAACAGCACTAAGGGATAGAAGGTTTCAGAATGTAGATTGCAGGTATTACACGGGCGGGACTTCTGCTATGGCGTCTGCTGAAAAGCCATGAGTGCAGAAAATAAAACGCGGATCAATGAATGGTTCGTCCCCAAGTTTGGTCCAATGAGGTTTCGCATCTTTGTTGGCTTGATGTTTCTGCCCTACACTGGCATGTGTGTTTCATTTGCGATTATAGGCTCGATGCTTGTCAGCGAGGTAATATGGTGGGATAGACTTGGCGCGATTGCATTAATTTACATACTCGCACTCGGAATTTCGGCTCACGTCGCTGATAGCCTCGGGTCAAAAAAAACTAAACCGTGGGGCAGCTACTTTAGTAGAACGCAATTGTTAATCATAATGGGAGCGTCACTTACAGCTGCTTATGCAATAGGGGTTTATTACATTGCTCTTTTTGTTCCACTTCTAGCAATCATTGCAGTGCTCGAAGGATTCTTTTTATTTACATATAACTATGAAATATGGGGTGGTATATTCCATAACGACTTTTGGTTTGCAGTGTCATGGGGCTCCTTGCCAGTGTTGGCAGGATATATTATGCAGACAAATTCCATCAGCATTCTCGCATTAGCAGTAGCGGCGGTGACAGGGCTCATCAGCTACGCAGAGATCAGTATGTCTAGGCCCTATAAACAGCTAAAACAGAGAAACAGGGATGATACTCTAACCTGCAGACTTGAGATTGGCCTTAAGGTCCTTAGTGTTGGCACAATCTTATTTGCCCTCTCTATACTTGCGGTTAGGATAATAATCTTTTCATAAGACTTACTCTCTATCAATCCTTATTGTGGCAGATGCAATTCCGAAGAATGGAGACTTTGGAAGCTTTATGCTGCAAAAAATCTCTGAACTTGAACGAAAATCTGGAATCAGGCTTGAGCTGGCACAAAAAACTCTTTTGGTGGATAATTGCACTACAGAGCAAGTTCTAAGCGTGCTGACAGGTTCAACAGTAAGGGTCAATGTAGTAGAGCAATCAGAAAATGAAACGACAATTTCTAGAGAGTCTGTTATACTAGGTGATGCAGATCGGGTGCTCATAAGAGCGCATAGCAAGATTTTCGTCTGCAACCTACCCCGAAAGATAGCCTATCGGATAAGACAGAAACAATTGGGTATAGGAACTATAATTGCAAACTCGCAACTTGAAACATTCAGGAAAATAATCGAGATCGGCTATGACCCTGTGAGGCGGTCTGTTTTCAGAAAATATCAGATCATTTACAGGAAGAATGTTGCTTTCGAGATCAGAGAAGAATTGACTGGAATATAGATAAGAGAAATGTAGAGTTTGAGTAGAATTGGAGACCTTTGAGGTTATCACTATCACCACGACAGTGAGCGTATTGTCTGAGTTTTTTATACAGCGTCTATTGTCAGCTAATCTGTTGCCTCTCATTTACTATTTCGATATTTGATTTATATCCTTGCAATGGATACCGTACTTCATAGTAATACGCTAATATGAAAACAGGAGAAGACACAGTCAATAGTTCTTCAAAACGAGGAAGGTACCTTTACGCTGATTACAGTCCGCTAGAGCAAAATGCAGATTTCTTATCTCAACTTAAAGACTATTCTAGTCTTTCTGATATGATTTTTCAGGCGCATAATGACTTTGAACAACTCAGATCGGTCCTTGCCAATGCAGAGTCTTTGGAATCAGAAATAATATCAAAAATAGATCAATTAATCAACAGCGTCGGAGACACCTTTAGCAATTTTGCTAGCCTGCATAATGAGCCCCTAAGAGAACGATATTCAATCCCGACCGAAGCTGATCCATTCGTAATTGCGAGTAGCACCCTACGAAGCAACATAATTCATTCTAGAGAAGTATTCCTCAAACAATCTGATAGTTATAGAAGATACATTTATTCAAGAATTGAAGGGTCATTGACTAGCGCATTAGAACCTTTGAATGAGTTGTTGACAAAAAGCTATGAAAAATTACCTTATACCATGACATCCCGAATTCAAAAAGGATTGAAGATATCTATTGATGATAGTTTTGGAGATACTAAACGCTACAATATTGTACTGGTAAACACATTGCCTCCAAATAGTTCCGATATACCTGAGAACACTACATTCTCATATTCTCTCTCTGTAAGGAGCACAGAAATTGAATTTTGGAACCAAAGAAGAAAGGTGTCAGATTTTGGTTTGAAGGATATAATGATACCTGTGGGTTTAAAGACTCCGATTACCAAGAAGCTAAAAAAATCCTTTGATTTCTTGCCAGGACTTGACAAGGAGGTAAAGAGTCACAGGGCGCCAAAGTTTGTAAACGTTGAGGACTATTCTCTTTACTCTGCCAGCACTGATGGTAAAGAAGATCTTATAATAGTGCTTGTAGATAATCCTTCCAAACCCGATGATAATTTGATACAAATCAAATATAGAATATCTGAACTAAACCATGATGATAGTACTGCTATCACAAATATAGACAGTCCTTCTGTGAAGCCTAAAAGACATTATCTGGAGTATAATAAACTGCCAAGGATAGATTTCACTTCAAGTGAGCAAGGAAAAGTACATGACATATTGGGAATCAAAGATATAGCTGAAGGTACTGATATTGCACAGATACTGCTTCTTGGCAGGGCCATTCTGGATAAGGTTGAGCTGATCCTATATTATGAACCATCCCAATTGGCACTCTATAGCAGGATAATGTCAATCAGAGTTGGTGATAAAGATGCTGTAGTAGTAGACCCAAGTAAAAGTTCCATAAGCCTAGGCAACAGCAATATTGTAGCCTACGATCCAAGCTTGGTGACTATTTTCTTAGAAATTACTGCCAAGTACTACTCGTCTATTATAACAAAATTAAAGGAGAAAAGTCCCATGAAAGATGAATTAATACTCCGATTTGAAAATGCAGATGGTTCAAGAGAAGAACATTCACTTGCGATCGAAGAATTAAACAATCTGTTGAAAAAAACTGAAGGCGGTAAAAAAATAGCACAAGCCTTAGAAATATACAATGGGGATGTTAATAATCAGAGTAATGATAGCAGCAGCGGCGGGAACCGTAGTGATAATATGATCACTGATAATAGTGACAATACAACCACAACTTCATCCTAACCTAATGTTCTTTGTTCTATTGTTAGACCTTATTGAAACAAAAATGTCTTCGTGTGCTATATTGCAATTATCTCGATGTCATGCTATTTAGCTAATATTTTATAATTTGTCGTTCCATATATGCTGAGTCAACAGAACCTGGGAGTTTAAAGTCAACTCAGAATATTCCGCAAGAAGCAACACAACAAAAAAGCTGCCAAGGATTACCGCACGCTATATAGAAGTAGAACATTTTAAAGATTCAGACCATCACAAAGGGTACTTCAGCTATAACTGTGCATATTTTGTTAAGCCGCCTCATTCTGCTATCGTGACAGAGGAAGGCGTGGATACAATGGGACACTTCTGTGGTTACAGCCCCCCGTGATTGTGTTCGTTATGGACGCCAAATCAAAAAGAGATCCATGGTGGTGACTCTTCTTATTGAGGATCTCGTACAGAAGCATCTCTGAAAAATATAGCTGAAGAATCAACTCTAGGCGTTTCTGCCAGCTTTTCATGCGAAATGTGTAAGATTATACACTCATTGTGATTTTGATTGGTGAGATCAGGTAGGTTCAGTTGCTGATTACATATGGAGTTGCTACTCCGGCAATGCCAACTGGTTTGAGCTCCCTATCCGGTTTCCTTTAAACTTTTGAGCGCACGGGCATAGTTTTCCACATCAAAGCGTTCAATTGAAGACAATGATAATACAACATCAAAGCTATCAGAAGGAAATCTCAGTTGGGTTCCATTCGTTCCGTTAAAGCGCTCTGATTATGTGAAAATAGAGAGTTTTTGCTTGTATTCTCTAGAACATTCTTATAA